>NZ_LR733817.1:4798528-5172846 GCF_902506165.1 Bosea sp. 29B | reverse complement strand
CCGCTCCGATCACCTCATCAACGAGCCAATTGATCGAACGGTTGCCTTGGTTGCATCAGAGGCGGATTCCTCGCGCGATGAACGCGCGTCAGCCCTGCTGCTCGGGCTCACCGACGCGCTCGCCGCGGCCGAAGAGATGTTGAGCGATAAGTTGGCGGCGCCTGAGTGCTCTCCAGCTTCGTCAATCGGTCACTTGGCGGGCTTCAGCGCCGAATCCCAATGCTCGACGATCTTGCCGTCTTTGACGCGGAAGAGGTCGAACCAATAGCTGTCATAGGTCTTGGTCGCGTCGGCCGGTTCGGGGCGCGGGCGGCGCATCATCAGCTGGACGAGATCACCTTCAGCCACAACGGCGGCGAACTGCGTCTCGACCACGCTCCCAGCCGGCTTCGGAGCCGGCCACAGCTTCGAAAAATAGTCGGTGAACCCCTTCAGTCCGCTCGCGACATTGGGATTGTGCTGGATATAGTCCTCGGACAGGTAGTCCTTGGCCTTGGCCCAGTCCTGCGCGTCGAAGACGTTGCGCCAGAACCCCAGCACGAGCGCCTTGTTCGCCGCCGCATCCGCAGTTGCAGCCGGCTGGGCGGCGGCTGGCGTGACGAATGCGACCGCAAGCGCCATGAGGACGATGCGGCTCCAGCGGGCGAGCGATACGAGCATTGGCGATCCATCCTTGCGCATGCAGCAGATCAGATCGCTTAGCGGAGCCCGGACGAACCGGGCGTTCACAAGCTGGCGAGCGTCAGCCCTGCTGCTCGGGCTGGCCCGGCTTGACGATCCGGCTCAGACGGTTGTCGGTGAACATGTAGATCTCGCGATTGGCCGGCTCGGAATAGAGCACCTGAACCTCGCGCTGGCCCCGGCCATTGTCGCCGATCAGGACGTCGGTCGGCCGCTTGTTCTTCAGCCTGACGAGCTCGCATTCGGTGATGCCGACCGCGATCTCCTTCGGCAGCGGGCGCGTCGATGGATCGAGCGAGACGTCGGCGCTGCATTCGCCCTCCGGCGTCAGCATCGCCTCCTGCGTCGAGACCCGGGCAGAGGCGCTGCTGCTGCGGGTGCCGCGCTCGTCGGAAACGAAGGAAAACCCGCCCATGTCGACGGAACAGCCGGCGAGCGCAGCCGCCAAGGCCAGGGCAACAGGAACTTTCACGCTTTCTTCTCCCAGCGGCCGGTCTCGTCCTGCTGCCAATAAGTGGCGGCGATGCCGAGCGTCCGCAGCTTTTTCCAATCTTCACGCGCCGAGGCGAGCGCATCGGGGTCGTCGCCATCGAACATCAGGATGACGCGCTCGTAAGCATCCAATGCGTCGGGAATGCGGACACCGTCAACGCAGAAGCGCACCTGCGCGCCGTTCGGATTGTCGGAGTTCGCGGTGAGCACGATCGGGTTCGCGGCGGCGTCCGGCTCGGCGGCCGTCGCATGCGGCAGGAAGGATTCGTCCGCATAGGTCCAGAGCCGGTCGTCGAGCCCGGCAAGGCGCTCGCGGCTCGACAATTCGACGACGGCCTTCCAGCCACGGGCGAGCGAACGCTCGAGCAGGGTCGGAAGGACCTGCTCGAGCGGGCGTCCCTGCAGATGATAGAACAGGACCTCGGCCATAAGGTAAGCCAGTTCAATGCCTTGTATGATTCGGCTGATGAGCCGAATCAGCTTTCGTAGTGATCCGCCACCAGCCGGTCGAGCAGGCGCACGCCCCAGCCCGAGCCCCAGGACCGGTTGGTCTCGCTGTTCGGCGAGCCCATGCCGGTGCCGGCGATGTCGAGATGCGCCCAGGGCGTGTCATTGACATGGCGCTGCAGGAACTGCGCCGCCGTGATCGAACCACCATGGCGGCCGGCCGAGTTCTTCATGTCGGCGAACTTGGAATCGATCATCTTGTCGTAAGCCGCCGAGAGCGGCATGCGCCAGACGGTTTCGCCGGTCGCCTTGCCGGCGGCGAAGAGCCGCTCCGACAATTCGTCATTATTGGAGAACAGGCCGGCGTTTTCCTGCGCCAACGCGACCAGGATCGCGCCGGTCAATGTCGCCAGATTGACCATGAAGACCGGCTTGAAACGCTCCTGCGTGTACCAGAGCACGTCGGCCAGGACGAGCCGACCCTCGGCGTCGGTGTTGATGATCTCGATCGTCTGCCCGGAGAGCGAGGTGACGATGTCGCCAGGCCGCTGAGCCTTGCCGTCCGGCATGTTTTCGACCAGGCCGATCACGCCGACGGCGTTGACCTTGGCCTTGCGCTGGCTGAGCGCCTGCATCAACCCGGTGACGCAGGCGGCGCCGGCCATGTCGCCCTTCATGTCCTCCATGCCGCCGGCCGGCTTGATCGAGATGCCGCCGGTGTCGAAGGTCACGCCCTTGCCGACGAAGGCAACCGGCTTGTCGCCCTTGGCGCCGCCGTTCCAGCGCATCACCACGACGCGGCTCTCGCGATGCGAGCCCTGGCCGACACCGAGCAGCGCCCGCATGCCGATCTTCTTCAATTCCTTCTCGTCGAGAATCTCGACCTCGACGCCGAGCTTGTCGAGCTTGCCTGCGCGTTCGGCGAACTCCTCGGGGAAAAGCACGTTCGGCGGCTCGTTCACGAGATCGCGAGCGAGCTCGACGCCGCCGGCGATGGCCTCGCGCGCCTTCAGCGCCTTCTTGACCGCGGCGGGGTCCTGCGCGCGGATCGTCACGGTTTTCGGCTCGGACTGGTCCTTGTCGCGACTCTTGGTCTTGTAGCGGTCGAACGCATAGCTTCTGAGGCGAAGGCCGAGCCCGATCTCGGCGATCTCGGAGGCAGCGAGTTCGCCCTCGAGCAGCGCGGCGATGATGTCGGCGCTGCGGCCATGGCCGAGGCGGCCGGCGATGGCGCCGCCGAGCGCGGCGAAATCGAGCTTATCGCGCTCCGATTCCGGCCCGGTCCCGACCAGGATCAGACGCTCATAGCCTGCATCTTCCGGCGCGAGCAGCGTCAGCCCCGACAGCGCCTTGCCTTTGAAGCGTTCCGCGGCAGCGGCACGCGCGATCAGGGCATGGGCACCCGCGCCGATCCAATCTTCGGCCACTTTCGGCGGCGCCAGCCTGTCCGAGACGAGGATGACCAGATCCCCCGCGGCAATGGCGTTCAGGGCTTTGACCTCAAGCTTCAGGCGCTGCGACATCGACGGCTCACGGGTTGCGGGAAAAAGACTTGCGGGGCACCGACCCCGGAAGGCCAGCAAAGGCCACAAACGATTCCCGTTTGCGCCATGATCGAAGCTATACCATAGGGAGTTCGAGGCGAGCCGTCCAAGGGGAGCGCCTTCTTCAAGGATGCAGGCCCCGGGATCGTCACCCTCGTGCGTTTTGGACTTCTCGACCGCTACATCCTGAAGATCGCTGCCGGCGCGGCGGTGATTCTGCTCGTCGGCCTGACCAGCGTCATCTGGGTGACGCAGGCGCTGCGCGAGGTCGACCTGATCACTGGCAAGGGCCAGACGATCCTGATCTTCTTCACGGTCACGCTACTGTCGCTGCCGGCGCTGATCGCCGGCATCGCCCCGGTCGCGCTGTTCATGGCGACGCTCTACACGCTCAACAAGCTCAACAGCGATTCCGAGCTGATCGTGATGAACGCGGCCGGCGTCGCGCCACACCGGCTGACCCGCCCCTTCTTCGCGCTGACATTGATCACCGCCGCGCTGGTGGGCTGGATGTCGCTGGTGGTGATGCCCGCCGGCTTCCGGGCGCTGCGCGACCTGATCACGCTGATCCGCGCCGACTTCGTCGCCAACGTGGTCAAGGAAGGCCAGTTCGTCTCGCTCGATTCCGGCGTCACCTTCCACTACCGCGAAAAGCAGGGGCAGGCGCTGCTCGGCATCTTCATGCAGGACCGGCGCGATCCCAACCAGCCAGCCGTCTACATCGCCGAGCGCGGCCAGTCGGCCGAGGCTGACGGCAACAGCTTCCTGATGCTGGAGAAGGGCACGATCCAGCGCGAAAGCCGCAACCAGAACTCGAGTTCGATCATCTCGTTCGAACGCTACGCGCTGAATCTGTCGGCGCTGACCGGCGATTCCGACGGGGCCGGTGGCGAGGACGGCGCCAAGGTGATCTACAAGCCGCGTGAACGGACGACCTGGGCGCTGCTCACACAGGACAAGAACGAGCCCTACTACAAAATCCAGGAAGGGCGCTTCCGGGCCGAACTGCACAATCGCCTATCGGCGCCACTCTACCCGATCGCCTTCATGCTGGTCGCTTTCGCCATCCTCGGCGAGGCCCGCACGACCCGGCAAGGGCGCGCCGCCGCGATCCAGATCGCCATCTTCCTGGTCGGCGCGATCAGGATCGGCGCCTATGCCGCCTGGACCGCCAGCGTGCGCTCGCCCATCGCCGCCGCCCTGCTCTACGTCCTGCCGCTGGGCACCATCCTGCTGGCGGCCCTTGCGATCGGCTTCGGTTCGCGGACGCGTGTCTTCATCGACAAGCTGACGGAGCCGCTGATCGCGCCCTTCCTCGCCCTCGCAGCCCGATTCCGGCGCGCCTGATGCTACTGTTCAAGACCTTCGGCCGCTATCTGACGCAGCGCTTCCTGCGCGCGATCCTGAGCGTGTTCGGCACCTTCTTCTTCCTGATCGCGACGCTCGACTTCGTCGAGCTGATGCGCCGCGCCGGCGATTCCCCGACCGCGACGACGCCCAGCATCATTCAGCTCGCGCTCTACCGCGCGCCCTCCGTCGCCGAGCAGATATTCCCGTTCGCGGTGCTGTTCGGGGGGATGTTCGCCCTGCTCAACCTCAGCCGAAAGCTCGAGCTGGTGGTCGCCCGCTCGGTCGGCATCTCCGCCTGGCAGTTCCTGCAGCCGGCGGCGCTGGTCGCCGGCTTGGTCGGACTGGTCTCGGTCGGCATCTACAACCCGATCGCCGCCGAACTGAAACAGCGCGCCACCGTGCTCGAAGTCTCGCTCTTCGCCAAAACCGGGCAGGTCGTCGGCAAGGAAATCTGGATTCGCCAGCGCAGCGTCGACGGCCAGGCGATCATCCGGGCGGCCGCGGCGCTGGATGGAGGCGTCGGGCTCGCCCAGGTCGCCTTCTTTGCGTTCTCGCCCGATGGCGGCTTCAGAGAGCGCATCGAGGCGAAGCAGGCCGTGCTCTATCGCGGCTATTGGGAATTGTCGGAGGCGCGTGTCACCTCGGCCACGGAAGAGCCACAGACGTACTCGACATACCTCGTCGCGACGACGCTGGAGCCCGATCAGGTGCGACAAAGTTTCACCCCGCCTGACTCCGTCGGGTTCTGGTCGATGCCGGCCGTACTCGATCGAACCCAGAAGGCTGGGCTGGATACGACGCGCTACGAGCTGCGTTACGAATCGCTCAAGGCACGGCCGCTGCTGCTGATCGCCATGATCCTGGTAGCGGCATCCGTTTCCTTAAGATTTTTCCGGTTTGGTGGTGTGACCAGATTGGTGGTAGGTGGCGTCGCTGCGGGGTTCGTGCTCTATGTCGCGACACAGTTGTCTGAGGAGCTGGGCTCATCGGGGATCGTCAACGCCTCGGTGGCCGCTTGGCTGCCCGCGACCGTGGGCACGCTGCTCGGCGCGCTTGCGCTCCTCCATCAGGAAGATGGCTGAGAATACGGTGGCTATGGTTAATTTTGGATTGAGTTCATGGCTTCCGGCGTAAGACGCATCCGGCGCCTTGCGGCTGCGACCGCGCTGGTGACGACGCTCGCCCCGGTCCTCGGCTGGACGAGTCTTGCCTATGCCCAAGCTCCGGCCGGCAAGCCCGGGGAACGCATGGTCGTCGACGCGCGCGAGCTCGTCTATGACAAGGACAACAACACCGTCTCCGCGGTCGGCGATGTCCAGATTCTCTACCAGGGCCGCACGATCGAGGCCGATCGCGTCGTCTACGACCGCCAGAGCAAGCGCGTCGTCGCGACCGGCAATGCCCGCATCACCGAATCCAACGGCACGGTGATCACCGGCGACCGCTTCAACCTGACCGACGACTTCCGCGACGGCTTCATCGACTCGCTACGCGTCGTGAACACCGACAAGACCCGCTTCTCGGCGCCGCGCGCCGAGCGCACCGACGGTGAGGTCTTCGTCTTCGACAAGGGCATCTACACGGCCTGCGAGCCTTGCGTGGACCAGCCCGAGCGCCCGCCGTTCTGGCAGGTGCGCGCGGCCCGGATCATCCACAAGAAGTCCGAGCAGATGATCTACTACGAGGAGGCCCGGATCGAGTTCGCCGGCGTCCCGATCGCCTACATCCCCTATATGTCGGGACCTGACGCGACCGTTAAGCGCAAGACCGGCTTCCTGGCGCCGAAATTCATCAACACCGCGGCGCTCGGCTACGGCGTCGGCCTGCCCTATTTCATCAATCTGGCGCCGAACTACGATCTGACGCTGACGCCGACCTACTTGTCGCGCCAGGGCTTTCTCGGCCAGGCCGAGTGGCGGCATCGCTTCGTCAACGGCTCGTACAACATCCGCGCCGCCGGCATCTTCCAGCAGGACAAGGACGCCTACCTCAAAAGTCCGCTCGGGGCTGGCGACGACACATTCCGCGGCTCGCTCGAGACCTCCGGCAAGGTCTTCCTCAACCCGCGCTGGACCTTCAGCTGGGACGTCGCCGGCGCGACCGATCGCTACTTCTTCAAGAACTACCGGATCCGCAGCGAGAGCCTCACCACCACGAGCTACCTGCAGGAATCGACCTCGACCGTCGCGCTCAACGGCCAGAGCGCGGACGCCTGGTTCGACATGCGCGGCTACTATTTCCAGCCTCTGACCTATTACGATTGGCAGAAGCAGCAGCCGGTCGTCGCGCCGGTCGTCGATTACAACAAGCGGATTCACAAGCCGTCGATGATCGGCGGCGAGCTGTCGTTCACCGTCAACCTCACGAGCCTGACCCGTGAGGCGGCCTCCTTCAAGGCGCTGACGCCGAGCAATCAGAGCTATCTGATCACCAATCCTGGCAACGCCAGCGCAGGACAGCTCGGTTACTCCTTGTTCGACGGATGCGTCGTCTATCAGAAAGGCAAGTGCCTGGTGACGGGCCTCGCCGGCTCGATCTCGCGGGCGACCGCAGAGGTCGACTGGCGGCGCAACATCGTCGACCCGATCGGGCAGGTCTGGACGCCCTACGCCTCGCTCAGGGCCGACCTGTTCTCGATCAACCCGAACACGACGAAATATGCCAACGCCAACGTGACGACGATCGCCGACGCATCGGACGAGGTGTTCGGCCGCGCAATGCCGGCGATCGGCCTGATGTATCGCTTCCCCTTCATCGCCTCGACCTCCTGGGGCACGCATATCCTCGAGCCGGTCGCGCAGGTCGTCGCACGGCCGAACGAGACCAACAGCCTGCGCGTCGCCAACGAAGATTCGCAGAGCCTGGTCTTCGACGACACCAACCTGTTCGAGTGGAACAAGTTCTCGGGCTACGACCGGGTCGAGGGCGGCAGCCGCGCCAATATCGGCCTGCGCTACAGCGGCACCTTCGGCACCGAGTCCTACGCCAATTTGCTGGTCGGGCAGTCCTATCACCTGGGCGGCCGCAACTCCTATGCCAGCGGCGACCTCGTCAACGCCGGCCTCAATTCGGGACTGGACACCCGCCGTTCCGACTATGTCGCCAAGGCGCAGTACCAGCCCTTCAAGGGCCTGTTGCTTCAGGCCGGCGGGCGCTTCAACGAGTCGAACTTCGAAGCGCAACGCATCGATGCCTCGGCCGTGTTCAGCTACAAGTTCCTGTCGACCTCGGTCGGATACGGCCGCTACGAGCCGCAGCCGGATCTGGGCATCACCCGCCGCCGCGAAGGCCTGAGCATCACCCAGTCCGTCTCGTTCGCCCAATACTGGAGCGTGCGCGGCAGCGTTCTGTTCGATCTCGACAAGTACAAATACGACCGCGAGCGCTACCGCGACGCCCTGGCGCTCTACCAGTCGAATCCCGCCGCTTATTCCAACCCGACCTACCCGAACACCGGCCCGTTCCAGACGGCCTCGACTTCGGTGGGGCTACGCTATCAGGACGAGTGCACGATCTTCGACGTCTCGTACATCCAGTCCTACGCCGATCGCGCGGTCAACGGAGCCAGAACGAACGACACGCGGACCGTCATGTTCCGCCTGGAACTGCGCACGCTGGGCGAGATCAGCTATTCGCAGAGTCTCGGCTCGAGCAGCTCGGGCGACGGCGTCTCCTCCAGCAGCCGCTAAGCGCAGTTGCGCCGGTTGCTTGCCCTGACGCAAGGCGATCCGGCGGGGATCGGACCCGAGCTCGCGCTTGCCGCCTGGCGGCAGCGCGAGCAGCGAGGCATCCCGCCCTTCGCCTATCTCGGCGACAGCGCGACGCTTTCGGTATTGGCGGAACGGCTGGGATTGCCGGTTCCGCTGCGCAGCGTCGGCTGGGACGAAGCCGAGGCCTGTTTCGACACTGCATTACCCGTGATCGAGCTCGAGCATCGCCCGCAGGCGCAATCCGGCCGGCCTGACCCTGCCAACGCGGCGGGGGTCATCGAAGCGATCGAGCGCGGGGTCGAAGCCGTCGAGACCGGCAAGGCCGCCGCGCTCGTCACCAACCCGATCGCCAAGAGCGTGCTCTACGCTGTCGGCTTCCAGCATCCGGGCCATACCGAATTCCTGGCCGAGCTCGCCGGTCGCGGGCGCGAAGCGACACCGCGGCCTGTGATGATGATCTGGTCGGAAGAACTCGCGGTCATCCCGGTGACCATCCACATCCCGCTGGAGGCGGTGCCGAAGCAACTGACGACCGAGTTGATCGTCGAGACCGGCCGGATCGCCGCCGCCGATCTCAAGCGCCGCTTCGGTGTCGCACGCCCGCGGCTGGCGCTCTGCGGCCTCAACCCGCATGCCGGCGAAGGCGGCGCGCTCGGCAAGGAGGATGCGGCAGTGGTCGCGCCGGCGATCGAGCGGTTGCGGGCGCTCGGCATCGAGGCGAGCGGGCCCTATCCCGCCGACACCCTGTTCCATGCGCGCGCTCGCGCCGGCTACGACGTGGCGCTCGGCATGTATCACGACCAGGCGCTGATCCCGATCAAGACGATCGCCTTCGACGAGGGCGTCAACGTCACGCTCGGCCTGCCCTTCATCCGGACCTCGCCGGACCATGGCACTGCCTTCGACATCGCCGGCAAGGGCATCGCGCGGCCGGACAGCCTTTGCGCCGCGCTGCGGCTCGCCGCCCGCATGGCTGCGGCTGAGCGCGGAGCAGCAGCATGAGCAGCATTGCCGCCCAGGACGGATTGCCGCCGTTGCGCGAGGTGGTCGAGCGCCACGGGCTGATGGCGCAGAAGGCGCTCGGCCAGAACTTCCTGTTCGATCTCAATCTGACCGGCCGGATTGCCCGCGCCGCCGGCCCGCTCGAAGGCCAGACCGTCGTCGAAATCGGCCCCGGTCCCGGCGGGCTGACCCGCGCCTTGCTGGCGAACGGAGCGGGCCGCGTCATCGCCATCGAGCGCGACCGGCGCTGCATGCCGGCGCTGGCCGAGATCGCCGCCCATTATCCGGGCCGGCTGGATGTCGTCGATGGCGATGCGCTCGCGGTCGACCTTTCCGGCCTGCTCGGCGGCAGTCCGGCCCGGATCGTCGCCAATCTGCCCTATAATATCGGCACGCCGCTGCTGGTCGGCTGGCTCAGCGCCGAGTCCTGGCCGCCCTGGTGGAGCTCGTTGACGCTGATGTTCCAGCGGGAGGTCGCCGAGCGGATCGTGGCGAATCCGGAGCAGCGCGCCGCCTATGGCCGGCTCGCCGTGCTCGCCAACTGGCGCTGCGAGACGAAGATTCTGTTCGACGTGCCAAAGACCGCCTTCGTGCCGCAGCCGAAGATCACATCCTCGATCGTCCAGCTGGTACCGCGCCAGCAGCCGGAGCCCTGCGACCGGCGCTTGCTCGAGCGGGTGACGCTCGCCGCCTTCGGCCAGCGCCGGAAGATGCTGCGCCAGAGCCTGAAAGCCGTGCTCCCCGACCCCGCGGCGATGATCGAGACCGCCGGGTTGTCGCCGACGATGCGGGCCGAGGAGGTCTCGGTCAGCGGTTTCGTCGCACTCGCCAACGCGCTGGCGGCGGCGCGGAGCTGATCAGCCGATCTGCTCGGCCAGCAAGGTTTCGACAAAGGCCGGCATGCCGGTGGCACGGCTGCGCTTCAGCCGTTCGGCCGCCAGGATCGAGCGGACCGCCTCATAGGCAGCACCGAGATCGTCGTTGATGATGACGTAGTCGTAGACATTCCAGCGCGCGATCTCGTCGCGGGCATTGGCGAGCCGGCGCGCGATCACCTCCGGCTCGTCCTCTGCCCGCCGAACCAGCCGCGAGCGCAGCTCCGCCATCGAGGGCGGCAGAATGAAGATCGCGACGACGTCCTCGCGCGCCTTCTCCAGGATCTGCTGCGTGCCCTGGTAGTCGATGTCGAACAGGACGTCGCGCCCGGCCTTCAGCGCCGCCTCGACGGGCTTGCGCGGAGTGCCATAGCCATTGCCATGGACCTCGGCCGATTCCAGCAGATCGTCGCGATCGCGCAGCAGGTCGAAAGCCTCGCGATCGATGAAGCGGTAGTGCACGCCATCGATTTCGGACGGGCGCCGTCCGCGCGTCGTCACCGAGATCGACAGGTCGAGATTGGTCTCCTTCTGCGACAAGGTCCGCGTCAGCGTCGACTTGCCGGCGCCGGACGGTGACGACAGGACCAGCATCAGGCCACGACGGGCTGGGCGAATGAGATCGGCCATCGCCGTCACTCCACGTTCTGAACCTGCTCGCGCAGCTGGTCGACGACCGTGCGCAGCTCCAACCCGATCCGCGACAGCCCGGGATCGCCAGCCTTGGCGCAGAGCGTCGAGGCTTCACGACCGAATTCCTGCGCCAGGAAATCGAGCTTGCGGCCGATCGGCCCGCCCTGGGCGAGCAGCTCACGCAAGGCCGCGACATGGGCATGGAGCCGGTCGATCTCCTCGCGGATATCGGCCTTCACCGCCAGCAGCGCCGCCTCCTGGTGCAAACGCTGCGGCTCCAGCGCATTGCTGGCGTCGAGCAGTGCGGCGACCTGCCCAGCGAGGCGGGCGCGGATGGCCTCGACGCTGCGGCCGGGATGGGCTTCCGCGGCCAGGGTCAGGCGGGCAATGGTGTCGAGATGGCCCGAGATGATGGCTTCGAGTGCCCGTCCCTCGGCCAGCCGCGCCTGTTTCAGCGCCGCGATCGTCTCCGCGAGCGCCGCAAGCACCGGCTTCTCAAGCTCGGACAGAACATCCCCGCTCTCCTCGGAGACCTCGACGACACCGCGGATCGCCAGCAGGCCGTCAAGCGTCGCCGGAGCGATGCCCGTGGGCAGCTTCACCTGACTCGCGGCCTCGATCAGCGCGGCGAGCGCCTCCTGGTTGATGCGCGGTCGCGGGGCCGAGGCTTCGCTGGTGATGGCGAGGCTGACATGCAGGGTGCCACGGGTGAAGGCGGCAGAGAACTGCTTGCGAGCCGCCTCGGAGAAGCTGTCGAAACCGGTGGGGACTCGGACGCGGACATCGAGGCCACGACCGTTGACGCTGCGGACCTCCCAGGCCCAGGCATGCATGCCGATGGTCCCGGCCACCCGGGCGAACCCCGTCATGCTCTCGATCGCCATATCGCTCATAACCCCTTCAGGAATGCGGCCGGACCGTAGAGAGGCGCCGCGCCGGTCGCAAGCTGCCGGCGCAGCAAATCTGGGAACAGAAGAGACCTCTCTGCCCCGATCAGTCGGCAGGCAGGCCACGTCCCGCCGTGTACGCATAGGCTGCCTCGCCAAGCCGCCGCGCGGCTGCGGCCAAATCGCGGCTGTCATGCCCTGAGAAACCGAGGATGAAGCCCTCCGTGCCGCTCGGGGCCAGGCTGGCCTCGGACAGTAGTCTTGTCTCGACCGCAGCCATCGCACGGATACGGGCGCCGGCATCGGCGGGAAGGCCGGCCGGCAAATAGGCGATCATGTGCAGGCCCTGCTGCGGCACAACGATGCGCAGTCGGCCGCGCCCCGCCTCCGCCAGGACGGATGCAACGGTTTCGCGAGCTTGACGATAACGCAGGCGGGCCCGCCGAAGATGTGCGGCAAAGGCGCCATTCGACATCAGCTCGGCCACAGCGTCCGACAGGAAGGCGGACGGAAATCGATCGGCGGCGCTCCTGGCCCTTATCACCCGTTCGGCAACCCTGCGGGGCAGAACGAGATATGCCAGGCGCAGGGAGGGAAACAGCGTCTTCGAGAAGGTGCCGCTATAGATCACGCGCTCGCCGCCGAGGCCCGCCAGGGCCGTAAGGGGTGGCCCGGCATAGCGAAACTCACTGTCGTAGTCGTCTTCGATGATCCAGGCCTGCGCCGCATTCGCCCAGTCCAGCAGCGCCACCCGCCGCGCCATGCTCATGGTGACGCCGGTCGGAAACTGATGCGAGGGGGTGACATAAGCGGCCCGCGCCAGCGGAGCGAGCTTTCGGCCCTCGTCGATCCTGATGCCCTCGCCATCGACGGGAACCGGAATCAATCGCATGCCGGCGGCGCGCAGGGTGCCATGGGCTGCATAATAGCCCGGCTCCTCCAGCCAGATCGCATCGCCAGGGGAAAGCAGGGCTTCGGCGCATAGGCGCAAGCCCTGTTGCGTGCCGCTGGTGATCATGATGCAGCCTGGATCGCAACGAATGCCGCGATTTGCCGCAAGGTGACGGGCGATTTCCGTTCGAAGCAAGAGACTGCCGCGCGGATCGCCATAGCCGAGCTGGCCGGCATTCGCCGCAACGATGTGATGGCGAACGCTCGCGCCAAGGGAACGCAAAAGGCTAGCATCGACATAGGTCCGCCCCAGGGCGAAGGCCCGGCTCGGAAGAATTTCGACGTCGAGCGGGGCGGGAGCCGCGGCTGACTGCGCCCCCGGAAGGTTTGCTGCCACATAGGTGCCGGAGCCTTGCCTGGCGTCCGCCAGCCCGTCGCTGAGAAGCTGTTCATAGGCCGCGACGATGGCATTGCGCGACATGCCCAGTTGCGCGGCCAGCGCCCTGCTGGATGGCAGCTTCAAGCCGGGGCTCAAATAGCCGTCGACGATCGCCACCCGCAACGCCGCGTGAACCCGGGAGGCTTGGTTGGGGATGCCCGGATCCAATGCGATCGGCAGATCGAGCGTTCGCCGCGGTAAAGTGGTTGCCATGCTTGCCATCAAAGTGGGCCTAGTAGCAACCACTTTCGCCATGCAATGCCATGGAAGTCAAAAAGGTGACCCTGGAGGCTGACGAATCATGCGCGGAATCGGTGTGGGCTTGCTGTTCGTCGGCGCGTTGCTGACCGCGACAGGTTATGGCGCGACATTCTTGCTGACGGAGCATTTCCGCAGTCTCGGCGGCAGCGAGATCGAGACAGGCAAGGCTCTCGCCGGCGCCATGGTCGGCACCTTTATCGGCGTTCCCCTGATCGGATGGTTTGGCGCCCGTTTCGGCGGCGCCCGCCTTGCTGCCATCGGGGCTGTGCTGGTCGCCGCCGGGTATCTGCTCCTAGCCGGCATCACCTCTCTCTCAAGTATCATCCTGGTCGCCGGCTTCATGGTCGGCTGCGGCTGGGGGATGTTCTATCTGGCCGCTCCGATGGCGGTTTCGGAGCGAGTGAGCGATCTCGATCGCGGCTTCTGGTTTACGCGCTTCGGCGCGTTTCAAATGGCCGGCATCGGTGGCGGCCCGGCATTGGCTTTGTTTCTCGTCGACACGCTCGGCTTGTCGACAGCCTCGCTCTTCCGCTTGCTCGCGCTTGGATGTCTCTGCGCCGCGACCTGTCTGTGGGCATTCGAGGTGACGACGCCCCGGCCAGCGCGGCCCGCTCCAGGCAGCGCCGGGGTGCCGAAAAACTGGGTGTCATCGATCGTTCCGCTGGCGAGCACCAGGGCGATCTATCCAATTCTCATGGTCGGAATTGGCGCTTGTGTCTTCACAGGCATGCTGACGTTTCAAAGCTCGCTGGCGCGCGGCGGCGGCCTCGATGCCAGCCTGTATTTCACGACCTATGCTCTCGTGGTCGTCGTGGCGCGCTTTGCGCTCGCGCCCGCCATCAACCGCGCCGACGGTAATCGGATGTCGGTCCTGTTGCTCATCCTGATGTCAGCTGGCGTCCTGGTCTATTTCGCCATCGGCTATGGCGCACCGGTGCAGATCGTCAGCGGCATCCTGCTGGGGCTCGGCTATGGGCTGGTCTACACCGTCATTCAGACGCAAGTCGTCAACGATGCGCCGGCAGCTCACCGCACCGGCGCTCTGACATGGTTCGCCATGTCATACTTCATCGGAGTTTTCGGTTTCCCGGCGATCGGCGGCTGGCTGATCGTCAATTGGGGCACGCAAGTCTTCCTTGCGGTCGTCCTTGCCTGTGCCTTGGCCGAACTCGCCATGGCCCTGGCGCGGAATCGATCTCGCGCAAGTGCTGATGCAGCGCTGAGCGCCCCACGCCCTTAACCGGCATCGAGCATCGCTCTCACACGCGTCAGGGCTTCAGCTGTGGGACCTGCTTGGGGCTGTTGAGATCGAAGGTCTTGTTCAGCAGCGGATCGCGCGTCGTGCCTTCGGAAGCGTCGAAGGCGCGTGCCCGCGTGCCGGCGGCACCCGCCTGCACCGGCTGGCCGGCTGCCGCACGGCGATTGCCGGGAACCGGGTAGGTCTCGGGCTCGGATTGGTCGGGCGCCGTCGCCGCCTGGCCGTCCGGACGGCCGGCGGCCGGCGCCTCGGTGCGCTGATCCGGCCCCGGAGCCGGCTCGGCGCGATCGACACTACCCTCGACCGCAGGGCGTCCGGAGTCGCGCCGCGCCGATTCGACCTGGCGCCAACGGGCGACGTTGCGGTTGTGCTGCTCGAGGGTCTCGGCGAAGGCATGGCCGCCGCTGCCGTCGGCGACGAAGTAGAGATCCTTGGTCCGCGAGTGGTTGACCACAGCCTCCAGTGCCGCGCGGCCCGGATTGGCGATCGGCCCCGGCGGCAGGCCCTCGATCACATAGGTGTTGTAGGGCGTCGCCTGGGTAATCTCGGGGCGCGTGATGCCGCGGCCGAGCGTGCCCTTGCCGCCGACGAGCCCGTAGACGATCGTCGGGTCGGATTGCAGTTTCATCTTGCGGTTCAACCGGTTGATGAACACGCCGGCGACGCGCGGCCGTTCATCGGCGCGGCCGGTCTCCTTCTCGACGATCGAGGCGAGGATGACCAGTTCCTGCGGCGTCTTGATCGGCAGGTCGGCCGGCCGGGCGCCCCATACCCGGTTCAGAACCGTGCGCTGCTCGCGCGTCATCCGGTCAACGATCGCCTGGCGGGTCGAGCCGCGATAGAACTTGTAGGTATCGGGCAGGATCGCGCCCTCGCGCGGGACCTGGATCACGTCGCCAGCCAGCAGGTCGTTCTGCTGCAGGCGGGCCATGATCTGTTCGCTCGTCAGCCCCTCGGGGATGGTGATCGAATGCTCGACCGCCTTGCCCTCGGCGATGACGTCGAGGATGTCCTTCTGGCTGGCGCGCGCCTTGAACAGGTATTCGCCGGCCTTGAGGCTGGCGGCCTTGCCCGAGGTGTAGGCCGCGACCTTGAACGCCCAGGGATGCTCGATCAGGCCCTCGCGCTGCAGCAGATCGGCGATCTCGGTCACCCCGTTTTCCTTCGGGATGATCAGCACGCGGTCATTGGCGAGCGGGCCCGGCGCCTTGCTGCGGCTGTCGAGATAGGCGATGCCGCCGCCGAGGGCGCCGGCCAGCACGAGAGCCGTGGTGAACAGTCCGCTGAGCAGCGCAATGAAAGGCGAGCGCCGACGCTTGCGCGCTTTCGGCGGCGGGGCCGGCGGGGCGACAGGCTTCAGCGCCTCGTTGGGACTCCGCGGCGCGACGCGAGGCGGCTGACTCATGATGCTTTCGCCCGATTCCCTGACATCGCGACCGACGCTACCGGCGTCGATCCGATCTGGTGGCAATGCCGGCGGCATACTGGCACGACGGCGGCGACAGGCTAGCGCGCTTTCCGTTCGGCTGGAACCAGCCGAACGGAACGAATTCGCGCAAGCTCGATATGCTGGACATGTTCTCCTCGCAAAAGTGAGTTCCACTTTTGCGCAATATGCCTAGCGAAAATTGTGGCGAAAGCGCGCTTGCCCTCAGTCGACGAGGCGGCGCATCACCAGCGAAGCATTGGTGCCGCCGAAGCCGAACGAATTCGACAGGACGATGTCGACCTTCCGCTTCTTGGCCTTGTGCGGCACGAGATCGAGCTCGGTCTCGACGGACGGGTTGTCGAGATTGATCGTCGGCGGCACCATCTGGTCACGGATCGCCAGCACCGAGAAGATCGCCTCGATCGCGCCAGCCGCACCGAGCAGATGGCCGGTCGCCGACTTGGTCGAGGACATGGCCGGCCGGTTCGGCGCATTGGCGAGCAGGCGCTCGACGGCACGCAGTTCGATCTCGTCGCCGACCTGCGTCGAGGTGCCGTGCGCGTTGATGTAGTCGACATCCGAGGCGCGCAGACCCGCGCGCTTCAGCGCCGCCTGCATGCAGCGATAGGCGCCGTCGCCATCTTCGGAAGGCGAGGTGATGTGATAGGCGTCGCCCGACATGCCGTAGCCGACGACCTCGGCATAGATGCGCGCGCCACGGGCCCTGGCATGCTCGAGCTCCTCGAGCACGACGACGCCGGCGCCCTCGCCCATGACGAAGCCGTCGCGATCCTTGTCATAAGGGCGCGAGGCCTTCTCAGGCGTCTCGTTGAAACCGGTCGAGAGCGCGCGGCAGGCGCAGAATCCGGCAATGCCGATGCGGTTGATCGCCGATTCGGCGCCGCCTGCCAGCATGACCTCGGCATCGCCGAGCGCGACCATGCGGGCAGCGTCGCCGATGGCGTGGGCGCCGGTCGAGCAGGCGGTGACGACGGCGTGGTTCGGGCCCTTCAGCCCGTGCTCGATCGAGACATAGCCGGCGGCAAGATTGCTGAGGCGGCCGGGGATGAAGAAGGGCGAGAGCCGGCGTGGGCCGCGCTCCTTCAGCAGCAGCGAGGCTTCATAGATGCCGCCAAGCCCGCCGATGCCGGAACCGATGGCGACGCCAGTCGCGATCTGGTCCTCATAGCTTTCGGGTTTCCAGCCGGAGTCACGCAGGGCCTGCGTCGCCGCAGCCATGGCGAAAATGATGAAATCGTCGACCTTGCGCTGCTCCTTCGGCTCCATCCAATCGTCGGGATTGAAGGTGCCGTTCGAGCCGTCGCCGCGCGGAATATTGCAGGCGATCTGGGCCGGCAGGTCGGAGACATCGAAAGTGGTGATCGGGCCGGCACCGCTTTCGCCAGCCAGAATGCGTGACCAGCTCGGCTCGACCCCGCATCCGAGCGGAGTCACCATGCCCAGTCCGGTGACGACGACGCGCCGCATCGGTCTTCCTCAATTCAGCTCCGGCGCGCATGAGCGCGCGCCGGGGCCAAGGCCTTGTCAGGCCGACTTCGACAGGAACTTGACCGCGTCGCCGACGGTCACGATCGTCTCGGCCGCGTCGTCCGGGATCTCGACGCCGAACTCTTCCTCGAAAGCCATGACCAGCTCGACGGTGTCGAGGCTGTCGGCACCGAGGTCCTCGATGAAATTGGCGCCCTCGACAACCTTCTCCGGCTCAACGCCGAGGTGCTCGATCACGATCTTCTTCACGCGCTCGGCGACATCGCTCATGGGTCTTTCCCTCAAACCTCAAAAACACACCGCTGACAGCGACGCGTGGGTGAAACTGATTTCCCGGCCCGGATCCTTCGCCTGGCGGCGGACCACGCCGGGAGTTCATGGCTGCACAAACGCAACAACCGGGCCGGCGTCAAGTCCCAAGAGCACGCGCCGATCAGATTGCAACGCAATCTGATCGAAGCACGCGCTCTCCAACAAGAACCTAGAGACGGATTTATCGATCAGGCTGATTCAGCCTGATCAGATCCAACTCTAAACACCGACCGGCGCTTGGCCGGCTGGGTCATTAACACACTCGTAATAGGCTGGCGAGAGCGGAACTCAAACCTTCGAGTGTATTAGAAGACCAAGCCAACCTGTTCAGATCATTGTCATTCCGCCGTTGACGTGCAGGGTCTGCCCGGTGACGTAACCCGCTTCCTCGCTGGCGAGATAGGCCACGGCCGCCGCAACGTCCGCCCCCCGCCCGAGCCGGCCCATCGGCACGTCGGCGAGGATGCCCTCGCGCTGCTTGTCGTTCAGTACGTCGGTCATCGGCGACTCGATGAAACCGGGAGCGACGACGTTGACGGTGATGTTGCGGCTCGCAACCTCGGCGGCCAGCGACTTCGACATGCCGATCAGGCCGGCCTTGGATGCCGCGTAGTTGCCCTGCCCCGGATTGCCGCTGGTGCCGACCACCGAGCCGATCGAGACGATGCGGCCATAGCGCCGGCGCATCATGCTCTTCACTGCCGCGCGCGAGAGCCGGAAGGCCGCAGTCAGGTTGACGGCGAGGACCAGGTCCCAGTCATCGTCCTTGAGGCGCATGAAGAGATTGTCGCGGGTGACGCCGGCATTGTTGACGAGGATGTCGAGCCCGCCGAGCTTGGCCTCGGCAGCCGGCACCAGCGCCTCGACCGAATCGCGATCCGACAGATCGCAGGGCGTGACCTCGGCCCGCTCGCCGAGTTCTTTCGCCAACGCCTCCAGCGCCTCGACACGCGTGCCGGACAAGGCCACGGTCGCGCCCTGGGCATGGAGCTTGCGCGCGATGGCGCCGCCAAGGCCGCCGGTGGCGCCGGTGACCAGCGCTTTCTTACCCGTCAGATCGAGCATTGTGCCTCCCCTATCCCGGCTTGCAGCCGGTCAGCCCTTCTGGGCCTTGTAAGCCGCGATGTCGTCGGGGGTGCCGATCGACGCCGCAGCGGTTCCTGCCGCGATACGCTTCACCAGGCCGGCGAGCACCTTGCCCGAGCCAACTTCATAGAATTGGGTAACGCCGGCCGCCGCCATCGCCTCGACGCATTCGCGCCAGCGCACGGTTCCTGTGACCTGCGCCACCAGCGAGGCTCGGATGGCGGCCGCATCGCTCAGAGGCGCGGCGCCGACATTGGCCATGACCGGCACCACCGGCGCCTGCATCGTGACCTCGGCGAGCGCCGCCTGCATCGCTTCGGCCGCCGGCTGCATCAGGGCACAATGGAAAGGCGCCGAGACCGGCAACAGCATGGCACGGCGCACACCGCGTTCGCCGGCAAGCGCGATCGCCCGCTCGACCGCAGCCTTGGCGCCGGAGAGCACGACCTGGCCGCCGCCATTGTCATTGGCCACCTGGCAGACCTGGCCCTGCGCGGC
This sequence comes from Bosea sp. 29B, assembly GCF_902506165.1. NCBI lineage: Bacteria > Pseudomonadati > Pseudomonadota > Alphaproteobacteria > Hyphomicrobiales > Alloboseaceae > Allobosea > Allobosea sp. 29B. Next base: position 5,153,542 of record NZ_LR733817.1, on the reverse strand, counting down.
ATCGGCCGCGATCGCGCGGGCCTGGTCGAGCTCGACACCGAGCAGCGCCGCCATGGCACCCTCGCCGGCCGGCACCGCCTTCTGCATGGCGTCACCGCGGATGCGCAGCAAGCGGGCCGCATCACTGATCGAGAAGGTGCCGACCGCAGCCAGCGCCGAGTACTCGCCGAGCGAATGGCCGGCAACGAAGGCGGCGTCAGTCTTGAGCGAGAGCCCGGCCTCGGCTTGGAGCACCCGGATCGCAGCCAGGCTCACCGCCATCAGCGCCGGCTGGGCATTGGCGGTCAGGGTCAATTCCTCGCCCGGCCCTTCCCACATCAAGGTGGAGAGCTTCTGCGAGAGCGCGGCATCGACCTCGTCGAAGACGGCGCGCGCCACCGGAAAGGCTTCGGCGAGCGCCTTGCCCATGCCGACCGCCTGCGAACCCTGCCCTGGAAAGATGAAAGCCGTCGCCATGTCGCAATGGTCCTGAAAACGATGCTTGGTTAACAAGTCGAGGCGCAGTCGCACCGTGCAGCCAGCCAAGTCAAGGCGCTTACGCGACGAAAGTCGACCTTCACCGGCATTTTTCGGTGTTTTGCGCTTGCATGCCGGGACGTCCCGCTGTAACGACCGCCTCGGTTTGTTCGGCCGGAGGCTGAACGGACGGCGAAGCGATTCTCACAAGGAAGCGTTTCGTAGGCTCCTCATCAAAGGGCCGCCGTCCCGTGTCTCCGCCTTCGAAGAAATCCTGTCGGGCCTTTATCCAGGGCTCGGAGGGCTCCGCGTCGAACGAAACCGGTGAACGAAGAAAGGCCAATCATGGCATTGTACGAGCACGTTCTGCTCGCGCGGCAAGATGTCAGCGCGCAGCAGGTCGAGGCCCTTGTCGAGCAGTTCAAGGGCATCGTCGAGGCGAATGGCGGTTCCGTCCCCAAGGTCGAGTACTGGGGTGTGAAGTCGCTGGGCTATCGCATCAAGAAGAACCGCAAGGCGCACTACTCGCTCCTGAACATCAACGCTCCCGCGGCGGCCGTCGCCGAGATGGAGCGCCAGATGCGCATCAACGAGGACGTGCTGCGCTTCATGACCATCCGCGTCGAGGAGCTCGAGGAAGGTCAGTCGGTCATGCTGCAGAAGCGCGACCGCGACGAGCGTAGCGACCGCTTCGACCGTGGTCCGGGCGGCGACCGTTTCGACCGCGGCCCGCGCCGCGAGCGCCCGCGTCGTGAAGACGAAGCGACCACCGAAACCACTGCTGGGGAGGCCTGAGCATGTCGACTGCATCTGCCGGCGCCCGCCGCCCCTTCTTCCGCCGCCGCAAGTCCTGCCCGTTCTCGGGCGAGGGCGCGCCGAAGATCGACTACAAGGATGTGCGCCTGCTCTCGCGCTACATCTCCGAGCGTGGCAAGATCGTGCCGTCGCGCATCACGGCCGTCTCGGCCAAGAAGCAGCGCGAGCTCGCCCAGGCGATCAAGCGCGCCCGCTTCCTCGGCCTGCTGCCCTACGTCATCCGCTGAGCGGGTGAGAGTTTCCCCGGCGGTGCCAAGCGCCGCCGGGTTTTCTAACAACTGACACGACTTAGTCGCCAGGCGGTGAAAACCCGTCTGGTATGTTGAGGCGATCAGCCTCTCACCCTGCCCTTTTCGAGCAGCGGGACAGCAGGACGGATATGCTCCCCATCGTCGGCATCGGCGCCGGGCTGGTTTCAGCCCTTCTGTTCACAGTGGTGATCACCGGATCGCCGCTGGCGTTGCTGTTGTCCTATGTCGCCCCGCTCCCCGTCTTCATCGCAGCACTCGGCTGGAACCACCGCGCCGGGCTGGTTGCGGTCGCTTCCGGCACGCTCGCGGTCACCGTCGTGCTCAAGCTCTCGCTCGGGCTTGCTTTCGCCATCGGCGCGGCCCTGCCAGCCTGGTGGATCGCCTATCTCGCTTTGCTGGCCCGCAACGACGACCAGGGCAACGGCGAATGGTATCCGCTCGGACGCCTGCTGGTCTGGATCGCCGCCGTCGCGACGCTGGTGACGGTCGGCGGCGCGCTCGCGATCTCAACCGATTTCGAGACCTATCGCCGCGTGATGACGCACGGCCTGCAGCTCGTGCTCAGCGGCGGCGAAGGCATCGGCCCGGTGGTACGGCTGCCGGCCGGCGTCGACGCCGCCGAGATCGCGGCCCAGCTCGCCGCCCTGGTGCCTGCCGCCGCCGGCGCCTCCTTCGTGCCGATGATCGTCGCCAATCTCTGGCTGGCGGCAAAGGCAGTGCGGCTCTCCGGCCGCCTGCCCCGGCCCTGGCCCCTCATCCCTTCGACCCGCCTGCCGGCGCAGGCCGTGGCCGGGCTCGTCGGCGGCATCCTGCTCAGCTTCGCCGGCGGCTTCATCGGCCTGGTCGGCGCAGCCCTGGCGGGCGCGCTGATCGCCGCCTTCGGCCTAGCCGGGCTCGCCGCCGTCCACGACCTCAGCCGGGGCAAGTCCTGGCGGACGCCGACCCTGCTCGCGATCTATCTCGCGCTCGTGATCATGCTGATCACCGTCTTTCCATTCCTCGCGCTGCTCGGCATCGCCGACGCGCTGATCGACCTTCGCCGGCGCAAGCCGCCGGCGTCGCCTGCTGCCTAAACCCAAACGCCTCTCAAGAACTCAAAGGAGAAGACCCATGGAAGTGATTCTGCTCGAACGCGTCGCCAAGCTTGGCCAGATGGGCGAGACCGTCCGCGTGCGCGACGGCTATGCCCGCAATTTCCTGCTCGCCCGCGGCAAGGCCCTGCGCGCCACCGAGGACAACAAGAAGCGCTTCGAGACCCAGCGCGCCCAGCTCGAAACCCGCAACCTCGAGCTGAAGCGCGAGGCCGACTCGGTCGCCGAGAACCTGAACGGGCAGTCGGTGGTGATCCTGCGCCAGTCGGGCGAATCCGGCGTGCTCTACGGCTCGGTCTCGACCCGCGACATCGCCGAGGCGCTGGGCGCCGAGGGCTTCACCGTCGACCGCAACCAGGTCACGCTCAACACCCCGATCAAGACGCTCGGCCTGCACACCGTCCCGGTCGTGCTGCACCCGGAAGTCTCGGTCACCGTGACCGTCAACATCGCCCGCTCGGCTGAAGAGGCCCAGCGTCAGGCCGCCGGCGAGAACGTCACCGCCCGCGAGGAGTTCGACCTCGACGATCTCGGCCTCGAAGTCGGCGCGGCGCTGGCCGAGGCCGGCGACGACCGCTGAGCCCTTTCAGAGGCTTGCACGAGTCAATGGGCGCCGTGGCAACACGGCGCCCTTTTCGTATCGCCTGTGAACTGGGGTGGATTGCGTTCCTGACACTCGCCAAGCGCTGGCAAATGCTAGAGTGAACCAGTTCCGACTCATCCTAGCGAGATTGCCTGCAGGCTATGGCCACTGCCACCGCCCTCGTCGCCCGCCTCGAAACCAGTCACGAGGCGAACTTCCGCGTCCAGCCGCACAATATCGAGGCGGAGCAGGCGCTGCTGGGTGCCATCCTGGTCAACAACGACGCCTTCTACCGGGTCTCGGACTTCCTGCAGCCCGAGCACTTCTTCGAGGAGCTGCACCGGCGGATCTTCGAGCTGATGAGCAGCATGATCCGGGCGGGCAAGATCGCGACGCCGATCACGCTCAAGACCTTCGTCGGCGAAATCGATCTCGGCGGCATCACCGCACCGCAATACCTCGCCCGGCTCGCGGCCGAGGCGACGACCGTCATCAACGCTGCCGACTATGGCCGGACTGTCTACGACCTCGCTGTCCGCCGCCAGCTGATCGGCGTCGGCGAGGAGTTGGTCAACGTCGCCTATGACGCGCCGGTCGACATGGCGCCGCGCGAGCAGATCGAGGATGCCGAGCGCAAGCTCTACGCACTCGCCGAGAAGGGCCGCTACGAAGGCGGCTTCCAGAAATTCGACGGGGCGCTGCGGCTCGCCATCGACATGGCGGCGAGCGCCTTCCAGCGCGCCGGCGGCCTCTCGGGCATCTCGTCGGGGCTGCGCGATCTCGACGCGCGGATGGGCGGCCTGCAGCGCTCCGACCTGATCGTGCTCGCCGGCCGCCCGGCCATGGGCAAGACCTCGCTCGCGACCAATATCGCCTTCAACATGGCCAAGGCCTGGCGCGGGGAGCGCCAGGAGGACGGTACGATCAAGTCGGCCGACGGCGCCATCGTCGGCTTCTTCTCGCTCGAAATGTCGGCCGACCAGCTCGCCACCCGTATCGTCGCCGAGCAGTCGGGCATTTCCTCCTACAAGATCAGGCAAGGCCGCATCACTGAGGGCGATTTCGCCCGGCTGACCGACGTGGCCGCCCAGATCGAGAAACTGCCGCTCTATATCGACCAGACCGGCGGCATCTCGATCGCCCAGCTCGTCGCCCGCGCCCGCCGCCTGCAGCGCCAGAAGGGGCTCGACATCCTGTTCATCGACTACCTGCAGCTGCTCTCCGGCTCTTCGAAGGCCGGCCAGAACCGCGTGCAGGAGCTGACCGAAATCACCACCAGCCTGAAGGCGCTGGCCAAGGAGCTCAACGTCCCGATCGTCGCGCTCTCGCAGCTCTCGCGCCAGGTCGAGAACCGCGACGACAAGCGCCCGCAGCTCTCGGACCTGCGTGAATCCGGCTCGATCGAGCAGGACGCCGACGTGGTGATGTTCGTCTATCGCGAAGAGTATTATCTCAAGGGCAAGGAGCCCCGGCCGGGCACCGACGAGCACAACAAGTGGGTGATGGAGATGGAGGCAGCCCATGGGCTCGCCGAGCTCATCATCGGCAAGCAGCGCCACGGCCCGACCGGAACCGTCGCGCTGCAGTTCGACGCCGACGTGACGCGCTTCTCCGACAGGGCCGATCAGAGCCATCTACCGGAGCGCCTCGAATGAACGCCTTCGACACGCCCGAGAATGCCGGCCACGGCGCCATCCTGACGATCGACCTCGGTGCGTTCGTCGCCAATTGGCGCATGCTGAAGCAACGCGCCGGCACGGAAGCCGCCGCCGTGGTCAAGGCCAATGCCTATGGCATCGGCATCGAGCCGGCCGTCACGGCCCTTGCCAAGGCCGGCTGCAAGACCTTCTTCGTTGCGCATCTCTCGGAAGCGGTGCGCGCCCGCGCCGTTGCGCCGGAGGCGACGATCTATGTGCTGAACGGCCTCGCGCCGGAAACCGGCGGGGCCTACGCCGAGCACGATCTTTCGCCGGTACTAGGCTCGCATGAGGAGCTGCTCGAATGGGCCGGCTTCCGGCAGAGCGGCGCCAAGGTTCGGCCGGCAGCTCTGCATGTCGACACCGCCATGAACCGGCTCGGGCTCTGGCCCGGCGAAGGGCTCGACCTGGCGCGCGAGAAGAGCGGCGTGATCGCCGCCGCCGGGATCGGACTGGTGATGAGCCATTTTGCCGCCTCGGAAGTGATCGACGACCCGGCCAACGCCCGGCAGGTATCCGCCTTCGCCGAAGTCGCCGCGGCCTTCCCCGGCGTGCCCGCCTCGCTGCTGAATTCCTCCGGCCATTTCCTGCCGGGTTGCCCATCCTACCAGCTCACCCGGCCGGGCTATGCGCTCTATGGTGGCAATCCGACGCCCGGAAAGCCGAATCCGATGCAGCCCGTAGTCGGGCTCGAAGCGCAGATCATCCAGCTGCGCGAGGTCCAGACCGGTACTCAAGTCGGCTATAACGGCACCTGGACGGCGAAGGGTCGGCGCAAGCTCGCCACCATCTGCCTGGGCTATGCCGACGGTTATCCGCGCAATGCCAGCTGGACCGATCGTTCGCAGGGTGGCTCGGCGCTGGTCGGCGGCGTGCGCTGCCCCTTCGTCGGCACCGTCTCGATGGATTTGATCATCATCGACGTCTCCGATGCCCCCGCCGAGACGGCCAAGCGCGGCGCGCCGGTGACGCTGATCGGCGGCGAGCTCGACCTGGAGACGGTCGGCGCGGGCGCCAAGACGATCGGCTACGAGATCCTGACCAGCCTCGGCCGCCGCCATGCGCGGCGCTATGTCGGGATCTAGGGCGTAAATGGCCAAGCGCGGCCCGACTTACATCTGCCAGGCCTGCGGTGCGGTCTACCACCGCTGGCAGGGCAAGTGCGATTCCTGCGGCACCTGGTCGTCGCTCTCCGAAGAGGCTCAGGCTGCGCCGGTCCCAGGTGGCGGCCGGGCGCCCTCCGGCGGGCGAGCCCGCGGCCGCATCTTCGCGCTGGAGAGCCTGAAGGGCGAGACGCAGGACGCACCGCGCATCGTCTCAGGGATCAGCGAGCTCGACCGCGTCACCGGCGGCGGCTTCGTGCCGGGCTCGGTCCTGCTGATCGGCGGCGATCCGGGCATCGGCAAGTCGACGCTGCTGATGCAGGCCTGCGCTGCCATGGCGATGACCGGCCGGCGCGTGGTCTATGTTTCGGGTGAGGAATCGACCGGCCAGGTTCGCCTGCGGGCCCAGCGCATGGGGCTCGCCGAGGCGCCGGTCGACCTCGCCGCCGAGACCAATATCGAGGACATCATCGCGACCCTCGGCCAGGGCGAGCGCCCTGCCCTCGTGGTGATCGATTCGATCCAGACCATGTGGTCTTCGGAGGTCGAGAGCGCGCCCGGCACGGTGACGCAGGTGCGCGGCTCGGCCCAAGCGCTGATCCGCTACGCCAAGACCTCCGGTGCCTGCCTGATCCTGGTCGGTCACGTCACCAAGGACGGCCAGATCGCCGGCCCGCGCGTTGTCGAGCACATGGTCGACGCGGTGCTGTCGTTCGAAGGCGAAGGCACCCATTCCTTCCGGATCCTGCGCGGCCAGAAGAACCGTTTCGGCGCCACCGACGAGATCGGCGTCTTCGAGATGACCGGCGCCGGCCTCTCCGAAGTCGGCAACCCTTCCGCCCTGTTCCTCGCCGGGCGTGACCAGGATGCGCCGGGCGCCGCCGTGCTCGCCAGCATCGAGGGCACGCGGCCGGTGCTGGTCGAGATCCAGGCGCTGGTGGCGCCGAGCGCGCTCGGCACGCCACGTCGTGCCGTGGTCGGCTGGGAGAACAGCCGCCTTGCCATGGTGCTGGCTGTGCTGGAGACGCATGGTGGGCTGAAGCTCGGCCAGCACGACGTCTATCTCAACGTCGCCGGCGGCCTGCGCGTCGGCGAGCCGGCGGCCGACCTTGCCGTCGCCGCGGCGCTCGTTTCCTCGCTGACCGGGGCGATCCTGCCGTCCGGCGCGGTCCATTTCGGCGAAATCGCCTTGTCTGGCGCGATTCGGCCGGTCTCGGTGACGGCAGCCCGGCTGCGCGAGGCTGCCAAGCTGGGTTTCGAGAGTGCCGTACTACCTTCTGCAGGAGCCGATATCGGCGACGGCAACGGCCTGAGATTGCGGCGTCTCAGCCATGTCGGCGAGCTCGTTGCCGAAATCGCGGCAAGCGCTCCCCGTGCTCGTTCCAGTCAGCGCGCTCCACAAGCAGACCGGTGAAGCGGGCTCGATGTCAGAGCGGAGAGGCGGATTCTCCGATCGGCTTGGATAACCTGATCGAATCCGGCTCCCGCAGTGCAAAATGAGCCGACTGGATGGGTGACGCGCGGCACGCGAGCAGGTATAGCAAAATCCGTCCGGCCCACCCATTTGACGCGTGCCGGCCCCGATTTTGCAGCGAAGCGGCCCTGACATGCCTGTGACCATTCTCGATCTCGTCGTCATCGGCGTGGTGTTGATCTCGGCTTTGCTCGCAGCCGTGCGCGGCTTGACGCGCGAAGTGCTGGCGATTGCCTCCTGGGCGGCCGCCGCCGTCGTCGCCTGGATCTTCCATCCGCAGTTGCTGCCGCTGGTGCAGCAGCACATCCCGAACAAGACCGTGGCGCTCGTCGCGGTGATCGCGGCGCTGTTCCTGGGGACGCTGATCGTCGTCTCGCTGATCACGGCGCGGATCTCGGACTTCGTGCTCGATTCGCGCATCGGCGCGCTCGACCGCACGCTCGGCTTCGTCTTCGGCGCCGCCCGCGGCCTGCTGCTCGCCGTCGTCGGCTATCTCTTCTTCACCGCGCTGGTGCCGGAGAAGATGCAGCCGGCCTGGGCACGCGATTCGCGCTCCAAGCCCCTGCTGGAGGAAACCGGCCGCAGCCTGCTCACAATGTTGCCGCAGGATATCGATTCGGAATTCGTGAAGAAGCTGCTGCAGCCGAAGACGCCTGAATCGACCGACGCACCGGCCGAGGAGCCGCGCACGCCGGGCACCAACCCGCCGGCCGGCGGCACCGCCCCTGCCGACCCGCAGCGCCGCACCCAGGCGCCTGCCACCGACCGGCAGGCACTGCAGCGCGTGATCGATACGACTGCCCCGGCCGCCACCGGCGCGACGCCCGCCCCGGCGCAACGCCGGCCCTGATTGGAACCAGAGCCTGGCCTCATCACAAAAACGGCACCCGTTCTTGCGATGACGCCACGCTCTAACAAGTAGTTGGCAGATTATCTCCGTTCGGCCGTCCGCCGAACGGAGAACCTATTGAAGCCGCGATGGAGCCTTGCGATGAGCCTGATCCACGATGCCGACGCCGTGTTCGATCCGAACGCCGACCGTTTGCGCGAGGAGTGCGGCGTCTTCGGCATCTTCGGCCATGAGGACGCCGCCGCGCTGACCGCGCTCGGCCTGCACGCGCTCCAGCACCGTGGCCAGGAGGCGACCGGCATCGTCTCCTTCGACGGCAAGCGCTTCCACACCGAGCGCCAGCTCGGCCTGGTCGGCGACGCCTTCTCCGATGCGAGCGTGATCGAGAAGCTCAAGGGCAAGCAGGCGATCGGCCATGTCCGCTATTCGACCACCGGCGAGACCATCCTGCGCAACGTCCAGCCGCTGTTCTCCGAACTGCATGGCGGCGGTTTCGCGGTGGCGCATAACGGCAACCTGACCAATGGGCTGACGCTGCGCCGCAACCTCGTCCGTGACGGCGCGATCTACCAGTCGACCTCGGACACCGAGGTGCTGCTCCATCTCGTCGCGCGCAGCCGCAAGCCGAAGTTCATCGAGCGCTTCATCGACGCGCTGCGCCAGATCGAGGGCGCCTATGCCTTCGTCGGCATCACCAACAAGAAGCTGGTCGGCGCGCGCGACCCGCTCGGCATCCGCCCGCTCGTGCTCGGCGACCTCAATGGCTGCCCGATCCTGACCTCCGAGACCTGCGCGCTCGACATCATCGGCGCCAAGTTCGTCCGCGAGATCGAGAATGGCGAAGTCATCGTCATCTCCGAGCAGGGCATCGAGAGCCACAAGCCCTTCCCGCCGGTGCCGGAACGGCCCTGCATCTTCGAGTACATCTACTTCGCGCGGCCGGATTCGATCGTGAAGGGCCGCAGCATCTATGAACGCCGCAAGGCGATGGGCGCGCAGCTCGCAGCCGAAGCCCCGGCCGAGGCCGACGTGATCGTGCCGGTGCCGGATTCCGGCGTGCCTGCGGCACTCGGCTACGCCCAGGCGAGCGGTATCCCGTTCGAACTCGGCATCATCCGCAATCACTATGTCGGCCGCACCTTCATCGAGCCGACGCAGAAGGTGCGCGAGCTCGGCGTGCGCCTGAAGCACTCGGCCAATCGCAGCGTGGTCGAGGGCAAGCGCATCGTGCTGGTCGACGATTCGATTGTGCGCGGCACGACCTCGCTGAAAATCGTCAAGATGATGCGCGAGGCCGGCGCCCGCGAGGTGCATTTCCGCATCTCCTCGCCGCCGATCACCCATCCCGACTATTACGGCATCGATACGCCCGACCAGCAGAAGCTGCTCGCCGCGACCCATACGCTCGAGGAGATGCGCCAGTTCGTCGGCGCCGATTCCCTCGCCTTCATCTCGGTCGACGGCCTCTACAAGGCGATGGGCCATGAGCAGCGCGACGCGACCCGGCCGCAGTTCACCGACCATTGCTTCACCGGCGACTATCCGACCTCGCTGACCGATGTCATCGGCGAGAGCGCCAAGCAGCAAATCTCGCTTCTGGCCGCCGGCTGATCCTTTCGACGGAATTTCGATGACCAAGCCTCTGGAAGGGCGCATCGCGCTCGTCACCGGCGCGTCGCGTGGGATTGGCCGCGCCGCTGCGCTCGCCTTTGCTGAGGCAGGGGCTCATGTGATCGCGCTGGCGCGCACCACCGGCGCGCTGGAAGAACTCGACGACGAGATCCGAGCGATCGGCGGCAGCGCGACACTGGTGCCGGCCGACCTCGCCGATGCCGCCGCGATCGAGAAGCTGGGCCCTGCCCTGCTCGAGCGTTGGGGCAGGCTCGACGTCCTGCTTGCCAATGCCGGCATCCTTGGTCCGCTCGCGCCGCTGACCCATGTCAGCACGAAGGAATGGGCCGAGGTCTTCGACATCAATGTCAGCGCCAACTGGCGGCTGCTCAAATCGGTCGAGCCGGCGCTGAAGGCCTCCGAATCCGGCCGCGCGATCTTCGTGTCGTCCGGTGCAGCGCATAAGGGCCTAGCCTATTGGGGACCGTATGCGGTGTCCAAGGCGGCGCTCGAAGCGATGGCGCGCAGCTATGCCGACGAGACCCGGAACACCAATCTGCGGGTCATGCTGGTCAACCCCGGCCCGTTGCGCACCCGGATGCGGGCCCTGGCGATGCCAGGCGAAGACCCGATGACGCTGAAGACGCCCGAAGAGCTGACGCCGCATCTGGTCGCAATCGCTTCGCCGGACTGGAGCGAAACCGGCAAGATCTTCGACTTCCCGCAGGGCAAGCTGCTGACGCCGCAGATGCCAGCGTAGCAACTGCCGTCATTCTCGGCCGGAGCGAAGCGCAGAGCCGAGAATCTCTGGCCGAGAAGAGCGCCTTTCCGTCACGAGATGCTCGGGTCAAGCCCGAGCATGACGCGCCCTTTACGCCGCCCCCGCATACTCCCGCACTACCGCTATCAGATCCGGCACCGTCAGATTCGGCAACGCCGCCATCTCGTCGAGCGAAAACCAGCCGATGCGGACATGCTCATCCGACAGGTTCTCGGCCTCGCCACCTTCCCAGCCCGAGACGACATAGATGTGATGCAGCGCTGCGCCGTTTCGCTCCGGGAAGCGTTCTTCTGCGGATAGCATCAGCCGATAGGTCTGCGGCACCAGCCCGACCTCCTCGCGGCATTCGCGCAACAGCGCCTCGTCGAGCGCTTCGCCCGCCTCGACCCGGCCGCCGATCGCATCCCAATGATCGGCCCAGGCGCGTTTCCAGGACGCGCGCAGGCCGAGCAGCACCCGCCCGTCGGCGCGCAGGAAGAGCGCGCTGACGGTTTCCAGCATCAGCCCTTGCTCTTGTCGTAGGGGTTGCCGCCGCCACGGGTATGGAGCCGCACCGGCGTACCTGGCAGCTCGAAAGCCTCGCGCAGATTATTGGTCAGGTAGCGCATGTAGGACACAGGCAGGTGGTCGAGCTGGTTGCCGAACAGCGCGAAGGTCGGCGGCCGCGCCTTGGCCTGCGTCATATAGCGGATCTTGATGCGCCGGCCGGCGACTGCCGGCGGCGGATGGGCCGAGAGCACGCCTTCGAGCCAGCGATTGATCTTCGCGGTGGAAACGCGGCGGTTCCAGACCTCATAGGAGCGGAAGACCGCCTGCATCAGCCGGTCGATGCCCTCGCCGGCGATGCCGGAGAGCGGCACGATCTCGACGCCGCGGATCTGCGCCAGCAGATGATGTGCCTTCTCCTTGAGCTCGGCGAGCAGGCCCTGCTTGTCGGCGACGAGATCCCATTTGTTCAGGCCGATCACGACGGCGCGGCCTTCGCGCTCGGTCAGGTCGGCCAGGGTCAGGTCCTGCTTTTCGAAGGGGATCGTGGCGTCGAGCAGGACGACCACGACTTCGGCGAAGCGGATGGCACGCAGCGAATCCGCGACGGCGAGCTTTTCAAGCTTCTCGTCGATGCGGGCACGCTTGCGCATTCCGGCGGTGTCGAACAGCTTCACCGGCCGGCCGCGCCATTCCCATTCGACCGAGATGGTGTCGCGGGTGATACCGGCCTCGGGGCCGGTCAGCAGGCGCTCCTCGCCGATCATCTTGTTGACCAGCGTCGACTTGCCGGCGTTGGGGCGGCCGATGATGGTGACGCGCAGCGGCCGGTTGGGATCGACATCCTCGTCGGACGGGGCTTCGGCGGGCACATCGGCCCAAGCCTCCTCCTCGTCCTCCTCCGGCTCGTCGTCGACGTAAGGCGCCAGCGCCTCCAGCAGGTCGGAAGTACCCTCGCCATGTTCGGCCGAGAACGGCACGGGATCCCCGAGGCCAAGCGAATAGGCCTCCATGACGCCGTCCTTGCCCTTGTTCCCCTCGGCCTTGTTGGCGAGCAGGATGACGGGCTTGCCGGAGCGGCGCACCAGGTCGGCAAAAGGCTGGTCCATCGGCGTCAGACCGAGCCTGGCGTCGATCATGAACAGGATGACGTCGGCCTGGTCGATTGCGGTTTCGGTCTGGGCGCGCATGCGGCCCGCGAGCGAATCCTTGTCGGCCTCTTCGAGGCCGGCGGTATCGATCACCGTGAAGCGCAGATGGCCGAGGCTGGCCTCACCCTCCCGGCGATCGCGCGTGACGCCAGGCTGATCGTCGACGAGCGCGAGCTTCTTGCCGACGAGCCGGTTGAACAGGGTCGACTTGCCGACATTGGGCCGGCCGACGATGGCGATGATGGCGCTCATGATCCGTCTTTAATGCAGCATTGGGCCTCGTCCGGAAAGTGGCTCCACTGTCCGGACGAGGCCCAAGCCTGGAGGGCGCCCGCCTCTGGCGGCGGCGCCCAATGTCAGTTCTTGATGGTGACGGGGCCGCCGCGCACCAGCGTCAGATAGAGTTCGACGCGCTGGCGCAGGACCTGCGGCGTCTGCGGGTCGGCGACGACAGCGTCAAACCAGCGTCCGGCATCCTCAAAGAGATTGGCCTTCAGCGCGGCGATGCCGAGGAATTCCCGGGCCGAATGGCGCCACAGCCCGGTCGGCGTCGCCAGCGGTTCGAGCTCCTTGCGCAGTTCGGCATAGGGCAGGGTGTCGACGCGCAGCAGGCCGGCGCGCAGGCGGGCGAGATCGCGATAATACTGGTCGAGCGCGGCATCGCTGGCGACCGCGTCGAAGGCGGTCGCCCCGGCAGCCGCATCGCGCTTGCCGATCTCGGCCGCGAGGCGGAAACGCGAGAGCAGCCGGTAGCCGGCCGGCGCATTGGAGGCGAGCTCGGTCAACGTCGCTTCAGCCGCGCTGGCGTTGTTGTCGCGCGAGGCGCGGACCGCGGTCTCGAACTTCGCGCCGACGGCCTCGGCCTTCTTGCGCTCCTGCTGCTGCCAGAACTGCCAGCCGGCAACGCCGGCCACCGCCAGCACAGCGACGGCGATGAAGACATTGCCATACTTCTTGAAGACGGCCGCCGCCTTGTCGCGGCGAACCTCCTCGTCGATCTCGCGGAAAATATCGGACATGACGCCTCGAATTGATCTTCACGCGCCATCCGCTCGACCCAAATCGGCCGAGCAAACAGAATTCGCGCAAAGCTGAAAAGCTGCGGCATGCCGGGTAGCATCTTTGCCGGCGGAATGCGAGCCGGAACGGACAGAGCGCAGTGTCACTCGACTGCCAGAGACCGTTTAGGCCAGGACATCGTGAAGGGAGGCCTGACGCTCTATGCCGTACACAAGCCCTCCCCCCGCTTGCGGTGGGGAGGGTCGGGTGGGGGGCAGTGCCGCTCGGCACTGGACTGGAAGACGGCCGGACTGGAAGACGGCCCGAGCCCTGCTTTCCCGCCCCCAACCCGACCCTTCCCAACCGCGAGCGGGGGGGACGGGCCAGCCTTTCCAGCGATCGGCTTGATCGCTCCGCCGCGGCATGCAAGCTGCAAGGCTGCTCCATCACGCAGGGGCAAGGAGAGCGCCATGAACCGGATCGCCAGCGGGCTCGGAGCAGCCCTTCTCAGCCTCGCCCCGCTCGGCATTGGCGGTGCGGCAGAGGCAGCACCGACCAAGGTCAAGGTCTTCGTCGCCTCGATGTTCGAGATCGGCGCCAATACCGGCGACCGGGCCGGCGAGTTCCAGCACTGGTATGAGCGCTATTGGCAGAAGAGCCAGCCGCACGAGGTGCGCGGCGCACTGAAGCCGGCCTATTGCAATGACGACGGCGTCTGCGGCGCGGTGCTCGGCATGGGCAAGGTCAACTCGTCCTCCTCGATGCAGGCGATCCTGCTCGATCCAGACTACGACTTCTCGCAGGCCTATTTCGTCATCACCGGCGTCGCCGGCACGCCGCCTTCGCGCGGCACGATTGGCGACGTCTCCTGGGGCACCTGGCTGGTCGACTATGATCTCGGCCATCGCTGGGCGCCGGAGGAGGGCAAGCCGGGCGAGCCGGTGTTCATCCCGCGCAAGGGCTATGAGGAGTACCGGGTCTTCAAGCTCAACCCGACGCTGGTCGGCTGGGCGACGCGGCTCAGTGCCGGGGTCAACCTGCAGGATTCGGAGTCGGCGAAGCAATATCGCCAGCGCTACCCGGACGAGAAGGCGCGCGCGGCGCCCTCCGTCCAGACCGGCACGCATATGACCGGCGACACCTTCTTCCACGGCCCCGGCCTGTCGAAGGAGGCGCAGTACATGGCGAAGCTCTATGGCGCCGACGACTATGTCATCACCGAGATGGAGGCGGCGGCAATCACGCTGGTGATCAAGCGCCAGTTCGGCACCGACCGGATCCTCAGCCTGCGCGGCGCGGTCAATTTCGACCAGGGCAATCCGAACGAGACGACCCAGCAGCATCTCGACCCCGCGCCGGGCCAGACGGCCGGCGGCTTCGCCGAGACCGTCGCCAATGTCGAGGTGGTCGGATCGCGCGTCGTCGATCACATCGTCGGCAATTGGGGCGAATGGCAGAAGGGCGTGCCGCCGCTGCCGGCAAAATAGTCAGGCGGGCGTGTCGGCCCGAAACAGCAGGCTGCCATCGCCATAGGAATAGAAGCGATAGCCCTCGGCGATGGCGTGGGCATAGGCGCGCTTCATCACATCGAGCCCGCTGAAGGCGCTGACCAGCATGAACAGCGTCGAGCGCGGCAGGTGGAAATTGGTCATCAGCAGGTCGACGGCGCGGAAGCGATAGCCCGGCGTGATGAAGATCGCCGTGTCACTCGAGAACGGCTTGATGACGCCATCCTCGCTGGTCGCGCTTTCGAGCAGGCGCAGCGAGGTCGTGCCGACCGCGACGATGCGCCCGCCCGCAGCCTTGACCGCGTTGAGCGCGTCCGCCGTCGCGGCGCTGACCGTGCCCCATTCTGCATGCATGCGATGTTCGTCGGTGTCGTCTGCCTTGACCGGCAGGAAGGTGCCGGCGCCGACATGCAGCGTAACGAAATGGCTGGAGACGCCGCGCTGCTTCAGCGCCGCGAACAGCTCGGGCGTGAAATGCAGGCCGGCCGTCGGCGCAGCGACGGCGCCTTCTTCGCGGGCATAGGTCGTCTGGTAATCGCGGGCGTCGGCCTGGTCGGTGGCACGCTTGCCGGCGATATAGGGTGGCAGCGGCAATTCACCGAGCCGCGCGATCGCCTCGTCGAGATAAGGGCCGGTCAGCGAGAAGCGCAGGCCGATATCGCCGCCCTCCCCCTTGTCCTCGACCTCGGCCTGCAACCGGGCGAGTTCGCAGGCATTGCCGGCGCCGTCGCTGTCGAAGACGATCGTCTCGCCGACATTGAGCTTCTTGGCCGGACGAGCGAAGGCGCGCCAGCGGTCATCCGCCTCGCGCTTGTGCAGCATGATCTCGATGCGGGCCGAGGCTTCGCCGCGATAGCGCCGACCCCAGAGCCTTGAGGGAATGACGCGGGTATCGTTCAGCACCAGGGCATCGCCCGGCTGGAGCAGTTCGACGAGGTCGCGGATGCCGCGATCCTCGAATGGCTCCGGCGCATCGGGGCGGACGACGAGCAGTTTCGCCGCATCGCGCGGGCTCACCGGCCGCAGCGCGATGCGTTCCTCGGGCAGGTCGAAGTCGAAGAGGCCGACGTCCATGGACCGATCCTAAAAAGTCATCCCGGGCCGACCAAGTCGACCCGGGATGACTTTGTTCGCGACGTGTGGGAACGCCTCAGGCGTCCGCCTGAACCTTCAGCGAGACGATGGAGTCGGGATCGCGCACCGGCTCGCCGCGCTTGATCTTGTCGACGTTCTCCATGCCTTCCACGACTTGGCCCCAGGCGGTGTACTGCTTGTCGAGGAAGCGGGCGTCGTCGAAGACGATGAAGAACTGGCTGTTGGCCGAATTCGGATTCTGGGCGCGGGCCATCGAGCAGATGCCGCGGACATGCGGCTCGGCGTTGAACTCCTGGGCGAGGTCCGGATAGCTCGAGCCGCCGGTGCCGGTGCCGTGCGGGCAGCCGACCTGCGCCATGAAGCCGTCGATGACGCGGTGGAAGACGATGCCGTCGTAGAAGCCCTCGCGGGCGAGCAGCTTGATGCGCTCGACATGGTTGGGGGCGAGGTCCGGCCGCAGCTTGATCACCACGCGGCCCTTGGTGGTCTCCATGACGAGGGTGTTCTCGGGATCGAGCGACATCAGACTGATCTTTCGTTGGTCGGCACACGGCCGAAGAAGCGGATGGTAATCGGGCGGCCTGCGATACTCCCTCCGAGCCCCGGCGACAACCTCATCGGCGTGCAATCGCGCACCGCACGCATCAAGGAGTCGCTGAAACGCTCGCGCAAACCGGGCGGCGCGCGCCGCATCTCCCAGGTGACGCGCGGCTGGCCGAAGAGCGTGCCGTCGCGGCGCAAGCTGAAGCGGACACTGGCGCTGGCGCCGCCGCTTTGGGCATCGAGCGCAGGCGGCTTCCAGCAGCGCCGCAGCGCCGGCCCGATCTGGTCGAGCCGGTCGACTGTCGCTTCGCCGAAGCCGATCGTCTCGGGATTGACGGTGCCGATGACGCCGCGATCGACGCCGGGCGTCGGAGACGGTGCCACCGGACGGCGTGCGCCCTCGCCGAACGGGCCGCCGACACCCGGCATGTAGCGCTGGCCCGATTGCGGCGGCAGCACCGGGTTCTGCGAGCCGGACGGCGGTGGCAGGACGGGGTTCTGGAAGCCCGAAGCAGGCGGCAGGCCAAGGTCGCGCGTGTCCTGCGCCTGCGCCGGGCCACTGGCGCAGGCCAGCAGCACAAGCATGAGCGCAGGCACGCGCGAGCGGCGCATCGGATTACTTGGCGTCCGCCAGCAGGCGCATGCGGACGATCTTGTCGGGGCCGCTCACCGAACCGTTGTTGGCGCTGCTGCCCTTCTTGATCTTGCGCACGGCGTCCATGCCCGAGACGACCTCGCCGAACAGGGTGTACTGGCCGGTCAGCGAGCCGCAGCCCTCGAAGCAGATGAAGAACTGCGAATTGGCCGAGTTCGGGCTCTGGGAGCGCGCCATGCCGACTGAGCCGACCTTGTAGGGTGTCGGAGTGAATTCGGCCGGGATGTTCGGCAGGTCGGAACCGCCGGTGCCGTCGCCTTTCGGATCGCCGGTCTGGGCCATGAAGCCGTCGATGACGCGGTGGAAGACGATGCCGTCATAGAAACCGCGCTTGGTCAGCGCCTTGATCTGCTCGACATGCCTGGGCGCGAGGTCCGGCCGCAGGCGGATGGTGACGCGCCCGTCCTTGGTGTCGAGTGCCAGGGTGTTCTGCGGATCGAGATTAGCCGGTGCCGGCGCCTGGGCATTTGCTTGAGACTGGGCCAGGCCGATCGAGGCGGACAGTGCCAGGGCGGCGAGCGTGGTGCGAAGCATCGGAAAACCTCTCCTGACCGCCGGAACGGCCCGGCGCATCTGCCTTTGCGAGGTAGCGGCATCCTATGACTGGAACAAGGCACGGAATCGCGCACGGCGAACAATGTTGCACTGCACAAGAGCAAATTGGAATAATTTTGCAAAAAACTCGATCTCGACCTGCCTAAACAGGTGACAACATTATTGCGATCGGCTAATCACTCTGGCGCTGGGCTCGCCCGACCGTTTTCAGGGCGCCGCGGACCAGGTCTCGGGAGGAACAAACAGCCGTCTGGTATATGAGTGCGCGGGAATAACGGCGCGCCGATACTGCGGTAAAAAAACAGACTTCCAAAGGCAAGGCGCAAGCCTTGCCTTTTGTTTTGGTCTATACGCTAAGCTCTACTGAACACTGTTCAGGCATCGAGCTGGGTCCAGACATACCAGACGATGCAAAAGACGATGCCGGCGAGGATCGTCGTCGCGATCGCCTTCTTGACCAGACCCGGCAGGACTGGAGCACCGGGATCGGTGCCCTTCTCGATGTCGCCGCTTTCCGCCTGGCTGCGCACGCCAAAAGGCAACACGGCGAACAGTACCGTCCACCAGATCACGAAATAGACCGCGAGACCGCCGCCGATCGTCATGACGGCCTGCCCTCGCCAGCCAACGCAATGCATGCGAACGCGACCTTGGCGTCGGTCGGCACGCCGAACCGCGCGGTGTGCCGAGCCGGCAAGCCATTCGGGAAATGCTTCACATATTCAGCATTGCAGGCGGCATAGTCGCCGGGGTCGGTGATCAGCATCGTCATCTGCACGACGCGATCGAGACTGCTGCCGGCCTCGGCCAGGATGGCGGCGACATGCGCCAGCGCCTGCCGCACCTGCTCGGCCGGTGTCTCGCCCCGCAAGACTCCCTTGGCCGGCTCATGAGGAGCCGACTGGCCGGAGACGAAGACGAGGCCGCCCGCCCGCGTCGCGAGGCTGAAGGGGCGCGCCGAGCCGGCTTCCGGCTCGCCGAAGAATGCGATCTCGGAGGTCATGGCTCAGGCCTGTTCCAGCTCGACGAGCGTGCCACAGAAATCCTTGGGGTGCAGGAACAGCACCGGCTTGCCATGGGCGCCAATGCGCGGCTCGCCCGAGCCGAGCACGCGCGCGCCCTGCGCCTTCAGCCGGTCACGCGCCGCGAGGATGTCGTCGACCTCGTAGCAGATGTGGTGGATGCCGCCGTCGGGATTGCGCTCGAGGAATTTGGCGATCGGCGAATCCGCGCCCATCGGCTCCAGCAGTTCGACCTTGGTGTTCGGCAGCTCGACGAAGACCACGGTAACGCCATGCTCAGGCTGCGGCAGCGGCTGCGAGACGCGGGCGCCGAGCGTATCGCGATAGAGCGCGGTCGAGGCGGCAAGATCCTTCACGGCGATGGCGACGTGGTTGAGGCGTCCGATCATTCAAAGACTCCGTTCAGGCGCAGCGTTCAGCTGGCGATATGCCCGATCCTACACCGTGATCACCAGCGCGTTCACCAGCGGCTTCTTGCCCCACTCCTCGTTGACCGCGGCGCGCACGCCGCGTTCGAGCGCGCTGCGCACGGCTTCCGGATCGCGGCGCTTGCCCTTGGAGAGGCCCTCGATCAGGTCTTCGACCGCGTCGGCGACGATATCGTCGAAGGGCGTGCCATCCTTGGCGGCAAGCGGCAGGCCGATCAGCGCGACCTCCGGGTCGCCGGCAAGTTCGCCCTTCTCATCCAACGCCACCGCGATCGAGATGACGCCGGCGAAGGACAGCTTGCGGCGCTCGGGAATGGTGCGGTCGAGAGCGCCGATCAGCAGCTCGCCATCCTGGTAGAGCCGGCCATGCTGGACTTCGGTGAGCTTGCGGGCCCCATCCTCGGCGATCGCAACGACATCGCCATTGCCGGCGCGCAGCACATGCTTGACGCCGAGACTGCGGGCGAAGGTGGCGTGCTCGGTCAGGTGCTGATCCTCACCATGAGCAGGGATGGCAATCTTCGGCTTCAGCCAGCCATAGAGCCGCGCCAGTTCCTCGCGCCGCGGGTGGCCGGAGACATGCACGAGATGGGTGCGGTCGGTGATGATCTCGATATTGTCGCGCGCCAGCCGATTGAGGATAGCGCCGACGGCCTTCTCGTTGCCGGGGATGGTACGGGAGGAGAAGATCACCCGGTCGCCCGGCGAGAGCGCGATCTCGGGATGGTCGTCGGCAGCAATCCGCGAGAGCGCGGCGCGCGGCTCACCCTGGCTGCCGGTCACGAGTGCCACGACCCTGTCGCGCGGCAGATAGCCATAGGTCTCGACCCCGCGGAAAGCGGGAATGCCGTCGAGGAAGCCGCATTCGCGGGCGACGTCGATGACGCGGTCCATGGCGCGGCCGACGACGACGACCTCGCGCTGATTGGCCATCGCAGCCTCGGCGACGGCGCGCAGGCGCGCCACATTCGAGGCGAAGGTCGTGACGGCGACGCGGTTCGGGGCGGAGGCGACCAGCTCCTGGAGCTTGGCGGCGACATCCGCCTCGCTCGGGCTGATGCCGTCGCGCAGGACATTGGTGGAGTCGCAGATCAGCGCCAGCACGCCCTCCTCGCCGAGCTCGCGCAGGCGCGCCTCGTCGGTCGGCAGGCCGACGCGCGGGGTCGGGTCGATCTTCCAGTCGCCGGTATGGACGACGAGGCCGGCCGGGGTGCGGATCGCGAGCGCGTTCGATTCCGGGATCGAATGCGCCACCGGGACGAACTCGATATCGAACGGGCCGAGCGTGAAGCGCCCGCCCTGGGCGACGATGTTCATCTCGACCTTGGGCGCGCCCGGCTCGGAGAGGCGCCGGGTCGCCAGCAGCCCGGCGGCGAAGCGCGTGCACCAGACCGGAACGCGCAGCGAGGGCCAGAGCGCGGCGAGCGCGCCGATATGGTCCTCATGGGCGTGGGTGATGACGATGCCGAGCAGATTGGCGCGATCCTGGATGATGTAGCTGAGGTCGGGCAGGACGATGTCGACGCCCGGCGCCTCCGGCCCGGCGAAGGAGAGCCCGCAATCGACCAGGATCCATTTGCGCTTCTTTTCCGGCCCGAAGCCGTAGAGCGCGGCGTTCATGCCGATCTCGCCGAGGCCACCGAGCGGAACGAAGACGAGCTGGTCGCTGGAACGGGTCACTGGCTATCCTGACGCAAGTCACGGGCTAAGGAATTCGACCGTCGATTCGGCCGCGATGGCGCGGCCAAGACCGCCTGTCCGGGATGACGGACTGTGTATCCGCCCAAACGAACCCCGCTCTAGCATGCCCTCGCCCCTGCCTCCATAGCGGCAGGAGCGCCCGCCCATATCAGCTCTGGATCGGGGAGGCTGGCGCGGCGGCGCCGAAATAGAGATCGCCGGCATCGATCAGCCGTCGGCCGACGTCCGTCTCCAGTTCGAGCCGTCCGGAGGCGTCGAGGCCGAGGAAGCGGCCGGAGACCGGCCCCTCCGGCAGGCGCATGGTGATGGTCTCACCCAGATAGGCGGCGCGCTCCAGCCAGGCGGCGCGGGTCGGGCCGAAACCGCCCGGCAGCGACCAGGCCGAGAAGCGCTGGTGCCAGGCATCCGACAGGGCCACCAGAAGGCGCTCTACGGTCACGTCCGCTGCATGCGCGGAAAGGCGGGCGGCTGGATAGGGCGTGCCCTCCGGGGCAGAGGCCACGTTGACCCCAATACCGATGACGACGTTGAAACGCCCTGCCCGGTTCTCGCCCTCGAGCAACAGGCCCGAGGTCTTGGCCCCGCCGATCAAAAGGTCGTTCGGCCATTTCAAGGCAAGTGTCGGCGCGGAAAGGCCGGTCACGGCTGCAGCAGCATCGTGCAGGGCAAGGCCCGCAACGAAGCCGAGTTGCGGCGCCAGCGCCGGCTCGCATGGCGCGACCAGAAGCAGGCTGGCGTAGAGATTGCCGGGCGGCGAGCCCCAATGCCGGCCATGCCGGCCGCGGCCGGCATTCTGGCTCCTGGCAACGATCCAAAGCTGGCCCGGATCGCCCTCGCCCAGAGCCCGCCGCGCCTCCTCCATGGTGGAGGCGACCTCGTCGCGGACGATCAGGCGATAGCCGGCGGCGCGGGCGGATTCGCCGAGCACCTAGGTCCTCAGAACAGCGACTTCGCTGCTGCAGCAGCGGAGTCGAACAGCGGCGCCGGCAGGAAGGACAGCACCAGCACGAACAGCGCCGAGATCAGCAGCACGGTGCGCACGCCGGCGTCGCCCTTGTCGAAGGCCGGCTTGGCATCGTCGAAATAGATCAGCTTGACGATCCGCAGATAGTAATAGGCGCCGACGACGCTGGTGATCACGCCGACGACGGCGAGCACGTAGAGCTTGGCCTCGATCGCAGCGAGGAAGACGTACCACTTCGCCCAGAAGCCGGCGAGCGGCGGGATGCCGGCGAGCGAGAACATCATCATCGACATCGCGAAGGCCATCCAGCCATTGGTGCGGGACAGGCCGGCGAGCTCGCCGATCTCCTCGACCGGCTTGCCATTGCGGTTCATCATCAGGACGCAGGCGAAGGCGGCGAGCGTGGTGGCGAGATAGATCGCCATATAGGTCATCACGCCCTGGACGCCGGCCGGCGTGCCGGCAGCAAGGCCGACGAGCGCATAGCCCATGTTCGCGATCGAGGAATAGGCGAGCAGTCGCTTGATGTTGGTCTGGCCGATCGCGGCGAAGGCGCCCAGCGCCATCGAGGCGATCGACATGAAGAGGATGATCTGCTGCCAGTCGTGCAGCGCGCCCGGGAAGGCACCGACGAAGATGCGCACGGTCATCGCCATCGCCGCCATCTTGGGCGCCGAGGCAAAGAAGGCGGCGACCGGGGTCGGGGCGCCCTCATAGACATCAGGCGTCCACATATGGAACGGCACGGCCGAGATCTTGAAGGCGACGCCGGCGGCAACGAAGACGAGGCCGATGATCAGGCCGATGCCCGGATGGCCGCCCTTCACCGCTTCGGCGATGCCGGCATAGCTCACCGTGCCGGTGAAGCCGTAGACCATCGACGCGCCGTAGAGCAGCATGCCCGAGGAGAGCGCGCCGAGGACAAAGTACTTCAGGCCGGCCTCGGTCGAGCGCGGATTGTCGCGGTCGAAGGCGGCGACGACGTAGAGCGCGAGCGACTGCAGCTCCAGGCCAACATAGAGCCCGATCAGGTCTCTAGCCGAGATCATCATCATCATGCCGATGGTGGCGAGGACGACGAGGATCGGGAATTCGAAGCGCATGGCGCCGTCGCGGCGCAGGAAATCGGCCGAAAGCACGATCGCCGCCGCTGCACCGATCAGGGTCAGCACCTTCATGAAGCGGGCGAAGCCGTCGGCGATGAAGGCACCATTGAAGGTGACGACCTTGCCCTCGCCACGCAGGACGAGCACCAGCGCCAGAGCCAGCAGCGCGAGCGCCGCGATCTCGAGCGTGCGCGTCGAGCGCTCACCCTGGATCGCGCCGTAGAGCACCATGGCGATGGCGCCCAGCGCCATGACGATTTCCGGAAGCGCCGGACCGAAAGCGGGCAAGGTGGTCATCGGAGCAGCCTTACTGGACTGCCAGCATCGCCGTCTTCGCGGCGGTGATGGCGGCCTGATAATTCTTGATGAGGGCTTCGGTCGGCGCCGCGAAGGCGTCGAGGATCGTGCCGGGCGCGATGCCGTACCAGATCGTCAGCAGGACGAGCGGCACGAAGATCGCGATCTCGCGGGCGTTGAGGTCGGTAATGTCCTTGAGCTCGGGCTTCGTGAGCTCGCCGAAGACGACACGGCGATAGAGCCAGAGCGCATAGCCCGCCGACAAGATCACGCCGGTGGTCGCCAGGAACGCCACCCAGGGATTGGCCTTGAAGGCGCCCATCAGCGTCAGGAACTCGCCGACGAAGCCGGCGGTGCCAGGCAGGCCGACATTGGCCATGGTGAAGATCATGAACACCACCGCATAGAGCGGCATCCGGTTCACCAGGCCGCCATAGGCGGCGATCTCGCGGGTGTGCATGCGGTCGTAGATCACGCCGACGCAGAGGAAGAGCGCGCCCGAAACCAGGCCGTGGCTCACCATCTGGAACATCGCACCCTGGATGCCCTGCGGCGTCAGGGTGAACAGGCCCATGGTGACGAAGCCCATATGCGCCACCGAGGAGTAGGCGATCAGCTTCTTGATGTCCTCCTGCATCAGCGCCACCAGCGAGGTGTAGATGATGGCGATGACGGAGAGCGCGAAGACCAGCGGCGCGAACATCGCCGAGGCGTCCGGGAACATCGGGATCGAGAACCGGATGAAGCCGTAGCCGCCCATCTTCAAGAGGATCGCCGCCAGGATGACCGAGCCGGCCGTTGGCGCCTCGACGTGCGCGTCGGGCAGCCAGGTGTGGACCGGCCACATCGGCATCTTCACCGCGAAGGAGGCGAAGAAGGCGAGCCAGAGCCAGGGCTGCATCTGGACCGGGAACTTGTGCGTCAGCAGCGTCGGGATGTCGGTGGTGCCGGCGTTCCAGTACATCGCCATGATGGCGAGCAGCATCAGCACCGAGCCGAGCAGCGTGTAGAGGAAGAACTTGTACGACGCGTAGACCCGGCGCTTGCCGCCCCAGATGCCGATGATCAGGAACATCGGGATCAGGCCCGCCTCGAACAGCAGGTAGAACAGCACGAGGTCGAGCGCCACGAAGACGCCGATCATCAGCGTCTCGAGGATCAGGAACGCGACCATGTATTCGCGCACCCGCTTCTCGACCGAGGTCCAGGACGCCAGGATGCAGAACGGCATCAGGAAGGCGGTCAGGACAACGAAGGGGAAGGAGAAGCCGTCGACGCCGAGCTTGAACTTGATGATGTCGGAGACCCAGGCGTGGGTCTCGACCATCTGGAAGCCGGGATTAGCCGAGTCGAAGCGGCCCCAGGCGACCAGCGCCAGGATGAAGGTCGCGAGCGTCGCGATCAGCGCCGCCCAGCGGGCGTTGGAGTTGACCGAGGCCTCGTCGCCGCGCTGCGCCAGGATGAAGGCGGCGCCGACCAGCGGCAGGACCAGGAGACCGGTGAGGATACCGAAGCCGAACATCATCTCACCCGCGGGCCATGAGGTACCAGGTCACCAGCCCGGCGACGCCGATGAGCATGGCGAAGGCATAGTGGTAGACATAGCCGGTCTGCAGCCGCACGACCCGGTTGGTCACGTCGACGACACGGGCCGAGACCCCGTCAGGGCCGAAGCCGTCGATGACGGCGCCGTCACCCTTCTTCCAGAGGAAGCGCCCGAGCCACATCGCCGGACGCACGAACAGGAAGTCGTAGATCTCGTCGAAGTACCACTTGTTGAGCAGGAACTTGTAGAGCACCGGGTTGGCCGCGGCGAGCTTGCCGGGCACGTCCTTGCGCAGCACGTACATGTAGAGCGCCAGCAGGAACCCGACCAGCATCGCGACGAAGGGCGACCAGACCACCCATTTCGGCACTTCGTGCATGGCGTGCAGGATGTGGTTGTCCTTGCCGGTGAACAGCGCCGCCTTCCAGAAATGCTCGTAGTCGTGGCCGATGAACGCCTCCTTGAAGACGTAGCCGGCCGCAAGCGCACCGAGCGAGAGCACGGCGAGCGGGATCAGCATGACGAGCGGGCTCTCATGCGGCGTGTGGTCGTGACCATGACCATGACCGTGACCGTGATCGTGATCGTCGTGAGCATGCGCGGCATGGGCGTGATCGTCATGCCCGTGACCATGCGCATGATCGTCGTGACCATGGCCGTGGCCGCCCCAGCGCGGGGTGCCCTCGAAGGTCATGAAGTAGAGCCGCCAGGAGTAGAACGAGGTCATCAGCGCGGCGACGACCAGCAACACGAAGGCATAGGAGCTGGCGAAGCCGCCATGCGCCACCGAGGCGTAGGCGCTCTCGATGATCGCGTCCTTGGAGAAGTAGCCGGCGAAGAGCGGGAAGCCGGTCAGCGCCAGCGTGCCGATCGTCATCGCGGCCGCGGTCCACGGGATGTACTTCCTGAGGCCACCCATGTTCCGCATGTCCTGCTCATGGTGCATCGCATGGATGACCGAGCCGGCGCCCAAGAAGAGCAGCGCCTTGAAGAAGGCGTGGGTGAACAGGTGGAAGATGCCCGCCGAGTAGGCGCCGACGCCCATCGCCACGAACATGTAGCCGAGCTGCGAGCAGGTCGAATAGGCGATGACGCGCTTGATGTCGTTCTGCACCAGGCCGACGGTCGCGGCGAAGAAGGCCGTGGTGGCGCCGATGACGACGACGACGGTCAGCGCGACCGGAGCGTATTCGAAGATCGGCGACAGGCGCGCGACCATGAAGACGCCGGCGGTGACCATGGTCGCGGCATGGATCAGCGCCGAGACCGGAGTCGGGCCTTCCATCGCGTCCGGCAGCCAGGTGTGCAGCATGAACTGCGCCGACTTGCCCATGGCGCCCATGAACAACAGCAGGCAGGTCAGCGTCAGCGCGTTCCAGTCATAGCCGAGGAAGCGGAAGCTGCGCTCCGTGAGCCCGGCAATCTGCGGGAAGATGCTGTCGAAGGCGACCGAGCCGGTCAGCACGAAAACCAGGAAGATGCCGAGCAGGAAGCCGAAATCACCGACGCGGTTAACCACGAAGGCCTTGATCGCCGCGGCGTTGGCTGAGGGCTTCTGGTACCAGAAGCCGATCAGCAGATAGGAGGCGAGACCGACGCCTTCCCAGCCGAAGAACATCTGCACAAGGTTGTCGGCCGTCACCAGCATCAGCATGGCGAAGGTGAACAGCGACAGATAGCCGAAGAAGCGCGGCCGCGACGGATCCTCGTGCATGTACCCGATTGAGTAGAGGTGCACGAGCGAGGAGACGGTGTTGACCACGACCAGCATGACCGCAGTCAGCGTGTCGATACGGAAGGCCCAGTCGACGCGCAGATCGGCCGAGGCCAGCCAGGTCGCGACCTGGACACGGGTGGTGCCGGAGCCGAAGCCGACCTGGAAGAAGGCGACCCAGGACAGCGCCGCCGAGACCAGCAGCAGCGTGGTGGTGACGATCTCCGAGGCGCGGGCGCCGATCAGCCGGCCGAAAAGGCCGGCGATCAGGAAGCCGATCAGGGGAAGGAAGACGATCGCTTGATACATGGCAGGTTACGGGCGCGTTGCCGCGCTCAGCCTTTCATCATGTTGATGTCTTCCACCGCGATCGTGCCGCGGTTGCGGAAGTAGACGACGAGAATGGCGAGCCCGATCGCGGCCTCGGCGGCGGCGACGGTCAGCACCAGCATGGCGAAGACCTGGCCGACGATGTCGTTCAGGAAGCTCGAGAAGGCGACGAAGTTGAGGTTGACCGAGAGCAGGATCAGCTCGATCGACATCAGGATGACGATGACGTTCTTGCGGTTGATGAAGATGCCGAGCACGCCGAGCGTGAACAGGATCGCAGCGACCGCGAGGTAAGATCCAAGCCCGACCATCACGCCATCTCCTCGGGAACGCCGGCGCGCGACGGCACCTGCTTCACATCCATCGCCGCAGCCTTGGTGCGGGCGTTCTGCGTCGGGATATCCTGGCGCTTGATGCCCTTGCGATCGCGCAGCGTCAGCACGATCGCGCCGATCATCGCAACGAGCAGCACGAGGCCGGCCGCCTGGAAGTAGTAGATGTACTTCGTGTAGAGCACCTGGCCGAGCGCGGCGGTGTTAGTGACGTTGGCGGGGATCGCCGCGACCGGTGCGCGCACGATCTGCGGGTCGATCACCCAGGCGCCGACGACCAGCAGGAGCTCGACCGCGAAGATCAGGCCGATCAGGCCGCCGATCGGCAGGTATTGCAGGAAGCCCTGGCGCAGCTCGGCGAAGTCGACATCGAGCATCATCACCACGAAGAGGAAGAGCACCGCGACCGCGCCGACATAGACGACGACCAGCAGCATCGCCAGGAACTCGGCCCCGAGCAGCAGGAACAGGCCCGCCGCGTTGACGAAGGCGAGGATCAGGAACAACACCGAATGCACGGGGTTGCGCGCCGAAATCACCATCAGCGCCGAGGCGATGGTGACGCCTGAGAAGAGATAGAAGAAAGCCGCTGCGGCATTCATCTTCGCCAGCCTTTCCGCCCTTGCGGGCGGCCCTCGTTTCATCAAGCGGCGGGTCGCGACCCGCTGCAGTTTGGAGCGTCTATAGTCAGGCCCGCCGGACGCGACAACCGCGCGACGGGCCGTAGTCCTCAGCGATACGGCGCATCCATCGCGATGTTGCGCGCGATCTCGCGTTCCCAGCGGGCGCCGTTATCGAGCAGCTTGTCCTTGTCGTAGAACAGCTCCTCGCGCGTCTCGGTGGCGAACTCGAAGTTCGGCCCCTCGACGATGGCATCGACCGGGCAGGCCTCCTGGCAGAAGCCGCAATAGATGCACTTGGTCATGTCGATGTCGTAGCGCGTCGTGCGGCGGGTGCCGTCATTGCGGCGCGGGCCGGCCTCGATCGTGATCGCCTGCGCCGGGCAGATCGCCTCGCAGAGCTTGCAGGCGATGCAGCGTTCCTCGCCGTTCGGATAGCGGCGCAGCGCGTGCTCGCCCCGGAAGCGCGGCGAGAGCACGCCCTTCTCGAAGGGGTAGTTCAGCGTCGCCTTCGGCTTGAAGAAATAGCGCATCGACAAGGCGAACGCGCCGACGAACTCCTTGAGGAGCAGTCCCTTGGCGGCTTGCGCGAGTGACATCCGTCTCGTCCTTCTCTCGTCTCAGCCGAACAGCGTCCGGCCGATCAGGTAACCGACGATGGGCAAACCGCCCACCGACACCACCAGCACCGCCGCCTTGAGCAGGCGGATGCGCCGTTCGTAATCATCCTTCTCCGCCTGCGTCTTGGAGCTGTCGGTGCGGCGCAATGCGCCGACGACAACGCCCGTAACGAGCCGGTACTCGATCAGGCCGACGACGAAGCCGATCAGGGCTCCGATCAGGCCGGCCTGCCCCGCCATCAGGGCGCGGGGCCCCAACCCGTGATCTGCAGCACCGCCGCCACGATCACGACGCAAGCCAGCGACAGCGGCAGGAAGACTTTCCAGCCCAACCGCATCAACTGGTCATAGCGGTAGCGCGGCACGAAGGCCTTCACCATGGCGAACATGAAGAAGACCAGCATGACCTTGAGCACGAACCAGACCACGCCCGGCAGCCAGGTGAAGGGCGCGATCGGGAACGGCGGCAGCCAGCCCCCGAGGAACAGGATCGTGGTCAGCGCGCACATGGTCATGATCGCCACGTATTCGCCGAGCATGAACAGCAGGTATGGGGTCGAGGAGTATTCGACCATGAAGCCCGCGACGAGCTCCGATTCCGCCTCGGCCAGATCGAAGGGCGGCCGGTTCGTCTCGGCCAGAGCCGAGACGAAGAAGACAATGAACATCGGGAAGAGCGGCAGCCAGTACCAGCCGAATAGGCCCGCCTTGGTATTCTGCGCCTCGACGATCGCCGACAGGTTCAGCGAGCCGACGCAGAGCAGCACGGTGACGATCACGAAGCCGATCGAGACCTCGTAGGAGACCATCTGCGCCGCCGAGCGCAGCGCGCTGAGGAACGGGTACTTCGAGTTCGAAGCCCAGCCGCCCATGATGATGCCGTAGACGCCGAGCGAAGAGATCGCGAAGATGTAGAGCACGCCGACATTGATGTCGGCGATCGCCCAGCCTTCCGCCACCGGGATCACCGCCCAGGCCGCCAGCGCGAGCAAGCAGGTGACCAGCGGCGCCAGCAGGAACACGCCCTTGTTGGAGCCCGACGGGATGATCGGCTCCTTGAAGACGAATTTCAGCAGGTCGGCGAAGCTCTGCAGCAGGCCGAAGGGGCCGACCACGTTCGGGCCGCGGCGCAGCTGCACCGCCGCCCAGACCTTACGGTCGGCGAGCAGCATGAAGGCGATGAAGACCAGCAGCGCGACCAGGAGCAGCAGGCTCTTGCCGGCGATGATCGCGAGATCGAGGACGAGGTCCCAGTTCATCGAGGCTTACTCCGCCGCCTGGCGCATGCGGCCGGAGGCCAGCGCCGAGCATTCCGCCATCACCGCCGAAGCGCGGGCAATGGGGTTCGTGGTGTAGAAATCGGCGACCGCCGGGGTAAAGCCCGCCTTGTCGGTTGCGCCGCCCTGCCCCGCCAGCTTCGCCAGCCCGGCGCGATCGCTCTGCGCGACCGTGTCGACCGCAGCGAAATGCGGATGGGCGGCATAGAGCTCGCGGCGCAAAGCCGACAGCGAGTCGAAGGGCAGCGGCTTGCCGAGCGAAGCGGAGAGCGCCCGCAGGATCGCCCAGTCCTCCTTGGCATCGCCCGGCGGGAAGGTGGCGCGCGCCGCCATCTGCACCCGCCCCTCGGTGTTGACGAAAGTGCCGGACTTCTCGGTATAGGCCGCGCCCGGCAGGATCACGTCGGCGCGGTGCGCGCCCTTGTCGCCATGGCTACCCTGGTAGATCACGAAGGCGCCGGCCGATACCTCGACCTCGTCGGCGCCGAGCAGGAAGAGCACGTCGAGCGCGCCCTCCCTGGTCATGCCGGCAACGTCGAGACCGCCCTCACCCGGCACGAAGCCGAGATCGAGGCCGCCGACGCGGGCAGCCGCAGTGTGCAGGACGCCAAAACCGTTCCAGCCGTCCTTGACCGCTCCGAGCACCTCGGCCGCCTTGGCCGCGAGCGAGAGCACGGCGGCGCCGTCGGCGCGGGTCAGAGCGCCCTGCCCGACCAGTACCATCGGCCGCTCGCCGGCGGCACCGGCACGCTTGACCAGATCGGCCAGGGTCTCGGCGCCGGCGCCGAGATAGTCATAGGCATAGGTCAGGTCGACCTTCTCGCCGATCAGCGAGACCTTGAAGTCGCCGCGCAGCCAGCGCTTGCGGATGCGGGCATTGACGATCGGCGCCTCGCGACGCGGGTTCGAGCCGATGATCAGCAGCGAGGTCGCGTCCTCGATGCCGGCAATGCCGGTGTTGAGGATGTAGCTGGCGCGGCCGAAGGCCGGGTCGAGCTTCGCGCCGTCCTGGCGGCAATCGAGATTGGTCGAGCCGAGGCCTGAGATCAGCGCCTTGAGGGCATACATCTCCTCGACAGCGGCGAGATCGCCGGCGATCGCGCCGATGCGCTCAGGCTTGGCGGCCTTGAGCTTGCCCGCGACCAGCGCGAGCGCCTCGGTCCAGCTCGCAGCGCGCAGCGCGCCATTCTCGCGGATATAGGGCCGGTCGAGACGCTGGGTCCTGAGCCCGTCGGCGATATGCCGGGTCTTGTCGGAGATCCACTCTTCGTTCACCGCCTCGTTGATGCGCGGCAGCACGCGCATCACCTCACGGCCACGCGAGTCGACGCGGATCGCCGAGCCGACCGCGTCCATCACGTCGATGGATTCGGTCTTGGTCAGCTCCCAGGGCCGGGCCTTGTTCTGATAGGGCTTGGAGGTCAGGGCGCCGACCGGGCAGAGGTCGACGACATTGCCCTGCAGCTCCGAGCTCATCGCGTGCTCGAGATAGGTGGTGATCTCCATGTCCTCGCCGCGGCCGATCGCGCCGAGGTCGGAGGCGCCGGCGACCTCGGTGGTGAAGCGGACGCAACGCGTGCACTGGATGCAGCGCGTCATCGAGGTCTTGACCAGCGGGCCGATATACTTGTCCTCGACGGCGCGCTTGTTCTCGGCATAGCGCGAGGTGTCGACGCCGTAGGCCATGGCCTGGTCCTGCAGGTCGCACTCGCCGCCCTGGTCGCAGATCGGGCAGTCGAGCGGGTGGTTGATGAGCAGGAACTCCATCACCCCTTCGCGCGCCTTCTTGACCATGGGCGACTTGGTCAGCACCACCGGCGGCTCGCCGTTCGGGCCAGGACGCAGATCGCGCACGCCAATGGCGCAGGAGGCCTGCGGCTTCGGCGGGCCGCCCTTCACCTCGACCAGGCACATGCGGCAATTGCCGGCGATCGAGAGCCGCTCATGGAAGCAGAAGCGCGGCACCTCGGCGCCCGCCGCCTCGCAGGCCTGGAGCACGGTGTACTCCGGCGGGACGTCGACCTCGATGCCGTCGATGAGGAGTTTGGTCATGGTCTCACTCCGCCGCCATGAGCCTGACCGGCTCGCCATGCGGATTGGCGGCATAGTCGTCGATGCGCTGCTCGATCTCGTGACGGAAATGGTTGATCAGGCCCTGGATCGGCCAGGCGGCAGCATCGCCCAGCGCGCAGATGGTGTGGCCCTCGATCTGCTTGGAAACATCGAGCAGCATGTCGATCTCGCGCTTCTGGGCGCGCCCTTCCGCCATGCGGTTGACGACGCGCCACATCCAGCCGGTGCCCTCGCGGCAAGGCGTGCACTGGCCGCAGCTCTCATGCTTGTAGAAATAGCTGATGCGGGCGATGGCGCGGATGATGTCGGTCGACTTGTCCATGACGATCACCGCCGCCGTGCCGAGGCCCGACTTCAGCTTGGAGAGCGAGTCGAAGTCCATCGGCGTGTCGATGATCTGCTCGGCCGGCACCATTCGCACCGAGGAACCGCCAGGGATGACCGCTTTCAGATTGTCCCAGCCGCCGCGGATGCCGCCGCAATGGCGATCGATCAGTTCGCGGAAAGTCAGGCCCATCGCCTCTTCGACGTTGCAGGGCTTGTTCACATGGCCGGAGACGCAGAACAGCTTGGTGCCGACATTGTTGGGCGTGCCGATCGAGGAGAACCAGCTGGCGCCACGGCGCAGGATGGTCGGCGCGACCGCGATCGACTCGACGTTGTTGACGGTGGTCGGGCAGCCATAGAGGCCGACATTGGCCGGGAAAGGCGGCTTCAGCCGCGGCATGCCCTTCTTGCCCTCAAGGCTCTCCAGCAGCGCCGTCTCTTCGCCGCAGATATAGGCGCCGGCGCCGTGATGCACGTAGAGATCAAAGGGATAGCCGTGCTTGTTGTTCTTGCCGATGAGGTTCGCCTCATAGGCCTCGTCGACAGCGCGCTGCAGCGCCTCGCGCTCGCGGACATATTCGCCGCGGATGTAGATGTAGGCCGCATGCGCGCCCATGGCGAAGGAGGCGATCAGGCAGCCCTCGACCAGCGTATGCGGGTCGTTGCGCATGATCTCGCGATCCTTGCAGGTGCCCGGCTCCGACTCGTCGGCGTTGACGACGAGATAGTGCGGGCGCCCGTCGCTCTGCTTGGGCATGAACGACCATTTCAGGCCGGTCGGGAAGCCGGCGCCGCCGCGCCCGCGCAGGCCCGACTTCTTCATCTCGTCGATGATCCAGTCGCGGCCCTGCTCGAGCAGGAACTTGGTGCCGTCCCAGGCGCCACGCTGCATGGCGCCCTTCAGCGACAAGTCGTGAAGGCCGTAGAGATTGGTGAAGATGCGGTCGCGATCAGCAAGCATCGTTGTTCGCCTCAGTTCGCCGGCTTGTCGCCGAGCTTGCTCTCCGGCCGCCAGCCGGTAGCGAGCTTCTTCGCCTGCGAGATCCAGTCGTCACGGACCGCCCTGCCCTTGAATCCGGTCAGCCGGGCGTCGACCCAGGCGAGCTCGGCCGGGGTCCAGGCGGCAACCTGGTCGAAGTGCCAGATGCCCATCTCGTTGAGCATCTTGCCGAGCTTGGGACCGACGCCCCAGATCAGCTCGAGATCATCGCCCTTGCCGCCGCGGGCAGCGGTGAGCAGTTGCGGCTTGGACTCGGCCACGGCGGGAGCCGGCTCGGCAGCCGGAGCAGCCTTGGCCGCCGGCGCCTTGGCCGGAGTGTCCTTGATCGCCTTGCTGGTCGCGGACGGGGTATCCTGCGCGGCGCTCGCCGGCTGGTTCGGCTCGGACGGCTTGGGACGCGCCGGCGCAGCGGCTTCGGGAGCCGGCGCGGTCTTGACGTCGGTCGGGCCAGCCTTGGCGGTCGCGGCAGCCGTCTCAGCTTCCGCCTTGGCCTTGGCCTCGGCCGCAGCCTTTTCGCTGGCGATCCTGATCGCGGCCTCTTCGCGCTGCCTGCTAATGCGCTTCTGCCAGTCGCCGGCGCCGATCACCGAGCCATTGTACAGGGCCGGATCCTTCAGCGTGTCGCCGCCGCCGAGCGGCTCCGAGCAGGAGCGGTCGACCTGCGGGCCGGGCTTGGTCGGGCGGCCGTGGCGCAGATCCTCGAGCAGTTTGCGGAAATTCGCAGGATTCAGGTCTTCGTAATAGTCGAAATTGATCTGCGCCATCGGGGCGTTGCAGCAGGCGCCGAGGCACTCGACCTCGAGCCAGGACAGCTTGCCGTCCGGGGTGACGGTCGATTGTGGGCCGATCACGTCCTCGCAGACCTTCTTCAGCGCCTCGGCGCCGCGCAGCGCGCAGGGCGTCGTGCCGCAGAGCTGGACGAAATGCGTGCCGACCGGCTGCAGATTGAACATGGTGTAGAAGGTCGCGACCTCCAGCACCCGCATCGGCGCCATGCCGAGCTTATGGGCAACCGCCTCGATTGCGGCGCGCGGCAGCCAGCCATGATGCTGCTCCTGCGCCTTCCAGAGCAGCGGGATCACGGCCGAGGCCTGGCGGCCTTCGGGATATTTGGCGATCTGCTGATCGGCCCAGTTCTCGTTCGCCGCGGTGAAGGCGAAAGAGGCAGGCTGAACGTGATCGGGCGCGAGACGACGGACGGACATCAGCGGTCCACCTCACCAAAGACGATATCGAGGGAGCCGAGGATCGCGGAGACGTCGGCGAGCATGTGCTTGCGGCACATGAAATCCATGGCCTGGAGATGGGCGAAGCCCGGCGCCTTGATCTTGCAGCGATAGGGCTTGTTGGTGCCGTCGGAGACGAGATAGACGCCGAATTCGCCCTTCGGCGCCTCGACGGCGGCGTAGACCTCGCCCTCGGGCACCTTGTAGCCCTCGGTGTAGAGCTTGAAGTGGTGGATCAGCGCTTCCATCGAGCGCTTCATCTCGCCGCGCTTGGGCGGCACCATCTTGCCGTCGAGCGAGGAGATCGGTCCGCCGCCGTCGGCGGAGAGCAGCTTCTCGCAGCACTGCTTCATGATGCGGACCGACTGGCGCATCTCTTCCATGCGGATGCAGTAGCGATCGTAGCAGTCGCCGTTCTTGCCGACGGGGATGTCGAATTCCATCTCCTCGTAGCACTCGTAAGGCTGCGCCTTGCGCAGGTCCCAGGGCGCGCCGGAGCCGCGCACCATCACGCCCGAGAAGCCCCATTTCCAGCAGGTTTCGAGATCGACGACGCCGATGTCGACGTTGCGCTGCTTGAAGATGCGGTTGTCGGTGAGCAGGCCTTCGAGGTCGTCGCAGACCTTGAGGAACGGATCGCACCACTCGGCGATGTCGTGGATCAGCGAGGTCGGCAGGTCCTGGTGGACGCCACCCGGCCGGACATAGGCCGCATGCATGCGCGCGCCGCAGGCCCTCTCGTAGAAGATCATCAGCTTCTCGCGCTCCTCGAAACCCCAGAGCGGCGGGGTGAGCGCGCCGACGTCCATCGCCTGCGTGGTGACGTTGAGGATGTGCGAGAGGATGCGGCCGATCTCGGAATAGAGCACGCGGATGAGCTGGCCGCGGCGCGGCACGGTCACGCCCATCAGCTTCTCGACGCCTAGCGCGAAGGCATGCTCCTGGTTCATCGGCGCGACATAGTCGAGCCGGTCGAAATAGGGCACGGCCTGGAGATAGGTCTTGTGCTCGATCAGCTTCTCGGTGCCGCGATGTAAGAGGCCGATATGCGGATCGACACGCTCGACGATCTCGCCGTCGAGCTCCAGCACCAGGCGCAGCACGCCGTGCGCGGCCGGATGCTGCGGGCCGAAATTGATCGAGAAATTGCGGATGTTGTGTTCGGTCATGTCCGGCCTTCCTGGGCGGCATGGAATTCGGCGATCACCTGCTCACCGGTCTTGCGCCGGCGCTCGCCCGCGAAGGCGTAGAGGTCAGGCTTCTCGTCGATGAAGATCTCTTCGGCGAAGACGAGGTCGGAAGGATCGTCGAGGCTCGGGAATGCCACGGCGACATGGCCCTGCCCCGAACGCTGGCGCCAGAACAGGCTGGTGCCGCAGTTTCGGCAGAAGATGCGCTCGCCCCATTCCGAGGAGGTGTAGACGGCAAGATGCGTCTCGTCGGCCACCGCGACGTCCGCGCAAGGCACCGTCATCAGCACGCCGCCGCTCCATTTGCGACACATGTCACAATGGCAGACGTCCATCTCGGGCTTGGCCAGCGTCGCCGTGAAGCGAACGGAGCCGCAGAGACAACCGCCGGAGAGTTTGTGGCCTTCGCCCATCCGCTCAGCCCGCCTTGGCCTTCTCATCGCCCGGCAGGACATATTCCGTCCCTTCCCAGGGCGAGAGGAAGTCGAAGTTGCGGAACTCCTGGTTCAGCTTCACCGGCTCGTAGACGACGCGTTTCTGCTCATCGTCGTAGCGGACCTCGACGAAGCCGGTCAGCGGGAAGTCCTTGCGCAGCGGATAGCCCTCGAAACCGTAATCGGTGAGGATGCGGCGCAGGTCCGGATGGTTCGAGAACAGGATGCCGTAGAAATCGTAGGCCTCGCGCTCGTACCAGTTCGCGGCCGGGAAGACCTCGATCACGGAGGGGACCGGGGTCGCCTCATCCGCCATGACCTTGACGCGGATGCGCCGGTTATGGCGCGGCGAGAGCAGGTGGTAGACGACCTCGAAGCGCTTCTCGCGCTGCGGATAGTCGGCTCCGGCAATGTCGGTGAAGTTGACGAAGCGGAAGCGCTGATCGTCATAAAGGGTCTTGAGGACCCGCACGATCGAAGCCGCCTCGGCGAGCACGGTCAGCTCGTCATAGGCGACGACGATATCGGTCACCGCGCCGGGCAGTGCCGCCTTGATCTCTTCGCCGAGTTGTACGAGCGCTTCGCTCATCGTCTCACCTTCGTTGCCCGTTCCGCGTCATGGTCGGGCTTGACCCGACCATCTCATGCAGGATCGAGCTCAATCCTGTCTTCGCAACCTGCGCCTCTCCGTCAGGAGATGCTCGGGTCGAGCCCGAGCATGACGCCCTTGTCTTACCGCTCGATCGTCCCGGTCCGCCGAATCTTCTTCTGCAGCAGCAAGACGCCGTAGAGCAGCGCTTCCGCGGTCGGCGGGCAGCCCGGCACATAGACGTCGATCGGCACGATGCGGTCGCAGCCGCGCACCACCGAATAGCTGTAGTGGTAATAGCCGCCGCCATTGGCGCAGGAGCCCATCGAGATGACGTAGCGCGGCTCCGGCATCTGGTCGTAGACCTTGCGCAGGGCCGGAGCCATCTTGTTGGTCAGCGTGCCGGCGACGATCATCACGTCCGATTGCCGTGGGCTGGCGCGCGGGGCGAAGCCGAAACGCTCGACGTCGTAGCGCGGCATGGAGAGCTGCATCATCTCGACCGCGCAGCAGGCGAGACCGAAGGTCATCCACATCAGCGAGCCGGTGCGGGCCCAGTTGATCAGGTCGTCGCTCGCCGTGACGAGGAAGCCCTTGTCGGCCAGCTCGTTGTTGATCTCGGCGAAGTAGGGATCGCGGGCGCCGAGCGGCTTGCCGTCCGGGCCGAGCAGGCCCCGCGGCGCGGGCGCAACCAGCGGATCACCACGATCGATCGCTGTCATGGCCATCAGTTCGAACCTTTAGGTTTCGTCGAATGCAAGAACACGGACCGGAGCGTATCAGGTCTCTGCGACAAAGCGATCAATCCCACTCGAGCGCGCCCTTGCGCCACTCGTAGACGAAGCCGACCGTCAGCACGCCGAGGAACACCATCATCGACCAGAAGCCGACCCAGCCGAGGCCGCCGAAAGCGACAGCCCAGGGGAAGAGGAAGGCGACCTCGAGATCGAAGATGATGAAGAGGATGGCGACGAGATAGAAGCGCACATCGAACTTCATGCGTGCGTCGTCGAAGGCGTTGAAGCCGCATTCATAAGCCGAGAGCTTCTCGGCGTCCGGCTTGGAATAAGCCACGGCGAAAGGCGCGATCAGCAGCGCGAGGCCGATCACCAGCGACAGGCCAATGAAGATCACCAGAGGCAGATAGTCCGACAGCAGGGACTGCACAGGAAGAGCTTGCATCTGTCACCCCGCTTCAACCTGGCGCCGCGACTGGCGCCCTCAATCTCGCCAGTCGATTAGACCCTGCTTTAGAATCACGCAAGGGTTCGCCGCGCCGCACAACGCGCCTGTAGCCATGTCTTTGCCGCATATGCGCGAGCCGCCCGTGGAAGCGTCACGATTCCCGGCTGTTTCGGCGCCGATTTTCGTGATCGGCCGCGCCCGGTGCAAGACGGTTGTCGCAGCGCGCAGAAGCATGGCAA
Organism: Bosea sp. 29B; assembly: GCF_902506165.1. Classification (NCBI taxonomy): domain Bacteria; kingdom Pseudomonadati; phylum Pseudomonadota; class Alphaproteobacteria; order Hyphomicrobiales; family Alloboseaceae; genus Allobosea; species Allobosea sp. 29B. The sequence goes on along the minus strand of NZ_LR733817.1, from coordinate 5,115,617 downwards.
ACGGGGACGTAACGTCAAGTCTTCGGCGCCGGCACGATTCGTCGGCAAGCGCGCCGATGCGTCAGGAGCACCGTTGCGGGAATGCCGTGGCCAACAACGCATCGTGATCGCGCGCTCTTGGCCGCAGCCCTGCCATCGGCATCCCGGATCGCATGAGCGCAATGCGGAGGACAGCGCTCGCCTGCGCCGTCGCGATGGCGTTCGGCGCCGAGGCCACGGCCCAGATGATGCTTGCGCCATTGCCGCCCGGGCGTCCGTTCGATCTCGACCTGCAGGTCAAGCCGGGCGCACCGCCGGTCGTCGTGCTTCCACAGGCTCCGGTCGAAGCCAGCGTCGTGACGACACCGGGCCCCGCGCCCACTCTCGCCCAGCCCGACGACGACGAAGGGCCGGAATGGCCGCAGCGCGCGCCGGGGCAGACCACCGAGGAACCCGCCTTCGATCCCAACGAGAAGCCCGACAGGCCAGGCATCTCGACCGATCCAGGCACCTCGATCGTCTGCCTGCCGCCGGTGCTGAAGGCGATTCTCGGCAAGATTTCGGACAAATACGGGGCGGTGAAGGTGACCTCGACCTGGCGCCCGCCCTGGCGGGCGCGGCGCGGCTCCTTCCACAAGCGCTGCGAGGCGATGGATTTCCGTGTGCCCGGCGTCAGGCCGCGCACCGTCCTGGAATGGGCCCGCACCCTGCCCGAGGTCGGCGGCAACAAGGTCTACTGGAACGGGCTGATCCATATCGACACCGGCCCGCGCCGGCCCTGGTGAGCGGATGCCGGGCCCTGCCCGGAGCTCATGGGCTTGAGCGATCCGGACCTTACCGATCGCTCTCCTGGCCGCCTCAGCGCGGCATTGGCGACCGTCCTGCCGCACGACGGGGAGCCGAACCAGGAGCCGCTTCCGACAGGGCGCGCAATTTGCGGGAGGATGCGAGGCTGCATCCGAACAGCTTCAGCATGACATGAAGCAACAGCTTCAACATACTGGGATCATGTGCTGAAAATGGCGCGGGCGACGGGGCTCGAACCCGCGACCTCCGGCGTGACAGGCCGGCACTCTAACCAACTGAGCTACGCCCGCGCGGGCGGCGGAGGAACTCGTCCCCGGCGGCGTTGGGATTATGGCCCCCGGCCCTGACTGTCAAGCACTGAAGCCGCCAAAATATCGATCATCTCCAAAGTCCGTGGAAAGAGGCTGAAACTGGCAGTTTTCCAGCTCTGCGATCGAGGCGACGCACGCGGATCAATCGGCGTGCCCGGCCAGCGACGGCGAATCTGGGCTGCGGTCTCCACAATTGCGTCGTTCTGGCATGGCGGCCTGGAGCCGTTCAGACCGCCACCTGCCTCGCCCACTAGGCTCGCCGCTGGGCAAAGGCTGCGCACTCTGCGTCCTGTGGCTTGCGAAGCCGGCCCCGTAGCCTTAAACGGCGGGCAAGGGCGGTTAGCTCAGTCGGTAGAGCGCTTCGTTTACACCGAAGATGTCGGCGGTTCGAGCCCGTCACCGCCCACCAACCCTTCCCATCGTGCGACTCAGGCCGGCAGCATCCACAGCGTGTGGACCCGGCCATCCCCGCCGAAGCCGATGCCGCATTGCAGGGAGCCTCGGGCGAACTGCGCCTCGTAGATGTCGACGCCGTCCTCGCCGACGCGGCGGAATCCGAGCGATTGCAAACTGCCTTTCGATTCGAGCTCGGCGCTGACGATCGGCTGCTGCTCGCGCACGATCTCCGCCAGCTCGTCGCTCAGAAGCTCGAACGGCATGGTGCCGCGTTGCTGCTGTTCGAGGACCTCACGCAAGGTCTCTTCGCTGCGCGGATGCGGAACCCGATTGCGCACGCGCTCGCCAAGCTTCTTACTCTGGTGCCTCGCCTCCGCCTCATCGATGCGCGTGGCGACTGTGTCGTGTCCGCCCTGATGAAGGGTCAGCGCCTCGGCCGAGTCGTTACCAATCGCCGCGAAGGTGAGTTGCGCCGGTACGACCTTCAGGAAGAAATTGCTCTCGCTCTCGGCGAAGAGCTCTACCTTGGGCTGCCCCGTGAGCTGCAGGAAGAAGCGCTCTCCCTCCTGGGTAACGGCCATGATCAACCCGGCGGGATGGCGGTAGAAGCCGGTGCAGCGCTCGAAGCGGCGCGGATCGATCTTGACCTCGGTGCGCGGCCGCGCCTGCTCGTAGCGCCGCCAGGCGACGGTGTCAGTGCTGGTCTCGGTCATGTTGGCCTCCTTCGCGAGCCTGATCAGTTCGTTGGCAGTGAGGGAGGTACCGGTGGCGAGCTTGGCCTGCGCGGCGCGGACTAGGGTAAGCCCCTGCTCGGCCCGCTCGCGCTGGTCTGTCAGCAGGTCGTGCTGGATGCCGAGGACTCCGGCGAGATCGACCGCCTTGCCCTGCAGCAGCGCGGTGATCCGCTTCAAGCTGAACCCCAACCGCTTCAGCGCCAGGATCTCGTGCAAACGGGCGATCTCGTCGGCGCCGTAGAGGCGCCAGCCCTTCTGCGTTCGCCGCGGCCGGATCAGGCCGTGCTCTTCGTAGAGCCGCAAAGCCCGCTTCGACAGACCGATCCGGGCTGCGCACTCATTGGCCTCGAGCCAGATCTCACCCGTGTTTCGCACGCTCATCGGCACCTCCTGACCCAGCGCTAAGCTATGACGCAGGGTGCGGCTCAAGGCCCGGCCAACAAAAAAGGCCGCCGGCGATGCCGGCGGCCTCTCAACTCGCGAGCGCTGGGCTCAGTGGGCGATGCCAGCCGCAGCTGCGTCGTCCTCGGCGCCCTTGGGCACAGGTGCCTTCAAGTCCTCTTCCCAGACGATCGGCGTCGGCTGCCGCACCAGCGCGTGCTGGAGCACCTGGTCCATCCGCGAGACCGGGACGATCTCGAGCCCGTTCTTCACGGACTTCGGCAGATCGACCAGATCCTTGGCGTTGTCCTCCGGGATCAGCACCTTCTTGATGCCGCCGCGCAGAGCGGCGAGCAGCTTCTCCTTGAGGCCGCCGATCGGCAGCGCCCTGCCCCGCAGCGTGACCTCGCCGGTCATGGCGACATCGCGGCGGACCGGGATGCCGGTCATGACCGAGACGATAGCCGTGGCCATGCCAATGCCCGCCGACGGACCATCCTTCGGGGTCGCCCCCTCGGGAAGATGGACGTGGATGTCGCGCCGATCGAACAGCGGCGGCTCGATGCCAAAATCGATGGCGCGGGAGCGGACATAGGACGCCGCCGCCGAGATCGATTCCTTCATCACGTCGCGCAGGTTGCCGGTGACGGTCATCTTGCCCTTGCCGGGCATCATCACGCCTTCGATCGTCAGCATCTCGCCGCCGACCTCGGTCCAGGCCAGGCCGGTGACGACACCGACCTGATCCTCGGTCTCCGCCATGCCATAGCGATAGCGCGGCGGGCCGAGATAATCTTCCAGCACCGCAGGCGTGACCGCGACCTTCTTCTTCTTGGTCAGCACGATCTCCTTCACCGCCTTGCGGACGGTGTTGGCGATCTCGCGCTCGAGGTTACGAACGCCGGCCTCGCGGGTATAGCGCCGGACCAGCGTCGTCAGGGCCTCGTCGTCGATCGACCATTCCTTGGACTGCAGGCCGTGCTTGGCGATCGTCCCCGGAATCAGGTGGCGGCGCGCGATCTCGGCCTTCTCGTCCTCGGTGTAGCCGGCGATACGGATCACCTCCATGCGGTCCAAAAGGGCCGGCGGGATGTTCAGCGTGTTCGCCGTGGTCACGAACATCACGTTCGACAGGTCGTAGTCGACCTCGAGGTAGTGGTCGTTGAAGGTCGAGTTCTGCTCGGGATCGAGCACCTCGAGCAGGGCCGCCGACGGATCGCCGCGGAAGTCCTGGCCCATCTTGTCGATCTCGTCGAGCAGGATGAGCGGGTTCGAGGTCTTGGCCTTCTTCATCGACTGGATGATCTTGCCGGGCATCGAGCCGATATAGGTGCGGCGGTGGCCGCGGATCTCGGCCTCGTCACGCACGCCGCCGAGCGACATGCGCACGAACTCGCGGCCGGTCGCCTTGGCGATCGACTTGCCGAGCGAGGTCTTGCCGACGCCCGGAGGGCCGACAAGGCACAGGATCGGGCCGGCGAGCCGGTTGGCGCGCTGCTGCACGGCGAGATATTCGACGATGCGGTCCTTGACCTTGTCGAGGCCGAAATGGTCGTCGTCGAGCACCTTCTGGGCTGCAGCGAGGTCCTTCTTGATCTTGGACTTCTTGCCCCACGGGATGCCGAGCAGCCAGTCGAGATAGTTGCGCACGACCGTGGCTTCGGCCGACATCGGCGACATCTGCCTGAGCTTCTTGACCTCGGCGAGCGCCTTGTCGCGCGCTTCCTTGGTCAGCTTGGTCTTGGCGATGCGCTCTTCCAGCTCGGCCAGCTCGTCACGGCCTTCCTCGCCGTCGCCCAGCTCCTTCTGGATCGCCTTCATCTGCTCGTTGAGATAGTACTCGCGCTGGGTCTTCTCCATCTGGCGCTTGACGCGCGAGCGGATGCGCTTCTCGACCTGCAGCACCGACATCTCGCTCTCCATCAAAGAGAGCACCTTCTCGAGCCGGTGCGCGACGTTCATCACCTCGAGCACGGCCTGACGGTCGGCGATCTTGACCGCCAGATGCGAGGCGACCGTATCAGCGAGCTTGGCCGGCTCGTCGATCTGCGAGACCGCCGCGACGATCTCGGGCGAGATCTTCTTGTTGAGCTTCACATAGTTCTCGAACTCGCTGACGACCGAGCGGGCGAGCGCCTCGACCTCGACCTTCTTGCCATCCTCCTCGGCGAGGGCCTCGGCCTGCGCTTCATAGAAGTTGTCGGTCGCGGTATAGGTCGTCGCCTTGGCCCGGCCGATGCCCTCGACGAGCACCTTCACGGTCGAGTCGGGCAGCTTGAGCAGCTGCAGCACGCGGGCGAGCGTGCCGATTTCATAGATGTCGCCGGTTTCCGGATCGTCGTCGCCGGCGTTCTTCTGCGTGGCGAGCAGGATCAGGCCATCGTTCTTGACGACTTCCTCGAGCGCGCGAATGGACTTCTCGCGGCCGACGAAGAGCGGCACGATCATGTGCGGGAATACGACGATGTCGCGCAGCGGGAGGACCGGATAGGTATCGGTCGTGCCGGGGACGAGCGGGGCGCGGGGCGTCGAGCCAGTCATGTCTAGTCCTTCAAGTTTTCGCCCGGCCGACCCCTTTGAAAGGCAATCGAGCGGACGTACCGCGCGGCGCGACCATTCGCGCCAGGCGCCCCCGCGGATCGCGCCCTCGACAGGCACGCGAGTCTCACAGGTGATCATAAGGTGGATGTTTCGACGCCGGCTTTCAAGCGACGCCTCACGCAGTCCACCACAGCTTCTGCCGCAATCGGCACACGAGGCCGTGAGGGATCCGGCAGGGCAAAAGCAGTTTCGGGGTAGCCCTAAACACCCAGACCCACAAAGCAAAACGCGCGCCAGGGGCGCGCGTTCCGAACTGAACCGGAATCCGGTTATTGCTCAGGCAGAGGCCGACTTGGTCTCTTCTTCGCGGTCCGCATAGATGAACAGCGGACGCGACTTCGACTCGACCGCCTCGGGCCCGATGACGACCTGCTCGACGCCTTCCAGCCCCGGCAGCTCGTACATGGTCTCGAGCAGGATGCCTTCCATGATCGAGCGCAGGCCACGCGCGCCGGTCTTGCGCTCGATCGCCTTGCGGGCGATCAGGCTGACGGCCTCGTCGGTGAAGGTGAGCTCGGTGTCCTCCATCTCGAACAGACGCTGATACTGCTTGACCAGCGCGTTCTTCGGCTCGGTGAGGATGGTCTTGAGCGCAGCCTCGTCGAGGTCCTCGAGCGTCGCCAGCACAGGCAGACGGCCGACGAATTCCGGGATCAGGCCGAACTTGAGCAGGTCCTCCGGCTCGACCTCGCGGAAGATCGCGCCGGTGCGGCGGTCGTCAGGAGACTTCACGGTCGCGCCGAAGCCGATCGAGGTGCCCTTGCCGCGGCTGGAGATGATCTTGTCCAGCCCGGCGAAGGCGCCGCCGCAGATGAACAGGATGTTGGTGGTGTCGACCTGCAGGAACTCCTGCTGCGGATGCTTGCGCCCGCCCTGCGGCGGCACGGAGGCGACAGTGCCTTCCATGATCTTGAGCAGCGCCTGCTGCACGCCCTCGCCCGAGACGTCGCGGGTGATCGAGGGGTTGTCCGACTTGCGGCTGATCTTGTCGATCTCGTCGATGTAGACGATGCCGCGCTGCGCCCGCTCGACATTGTAGTCGGAGGCCTGGAGCAGCTTCAGGATGATGTTCTCGACATCCTCGCCGACATAGCCGGCCTCGGTCAGCGTCGTCGCATCGGCCATGGTGAACGGCACGTCGAGGATGCGGGCGAGCGTCTGCGCGAGCAGCGTCTTGCCCGAGCCGGTCGGCCCGATCAGCAGGATGTTCGACTTCGCCAGCTCGACGTCGTTGTGCTTCGTCGCGTGGCTGAGCCGCTTGTAGTGGTTGTGGACCGCGACCGAGAGGACCTTCTTGGCGTGGTCCTGGCCGATGACGTAGTCGTCGAGAACCTTGCGGATCTCCTTCGGGGTCGGCACGCCGTCCTTGGACTTCACCAGCGCGGACTTCGATTCCTCGCGGATGATGTCCATGCAGAGCTCGACGCATTCATCGCAGATGAACACGGTCGGGCCCGCGATCAGCTTGCGGACTTCGTGCTGGCTCTTGCCGCAGAAGGAGCAGTAGAGCGTGCTCTTGGAATCGCCGCCGCTGGCCTTAGTCATCGTGATTCTCCATCTCGGAGGACAAAATCCGCCACCGAATAACGGCGGGCTGATGTCGTCTCCCCGTCATAATAGGCGCTCAGATCACGATTTTTAGGTTAACGCGTCGCTCTGGCGCAGGTGGCGACGAAACTGACCCAAAATCGGACCGCTCGAGCGCCTTGCCGCGCCCTTCAGATGCCCCATGCAAACATGGGGCCTAGTCTCAAGGCAATATGGCCCTTCGGGAGCCGCTCGCCAACCCACAGGCGCGTGTACCTCTAACGACCTCAGGCCGCCTCGTCCGCGCGCTTGTCGATGACCTTGTCGATCAGGCCGAACTCCTTGGCCTGGTCGGCGGTCATGAAATTGTCGCGCTCCAGCGCCGCCTCGATATCCTCGTAGGAGCGGCCGGTGTGCTTGACGTAGATCTCGTTCAGGCGCCGCTTCAGGCTCTCGACCTCACGGGCATGGATCAGGATGTCTGTGACCTGGCCCTGGAAGCCGCCGGACGGCTGATGGACCATGATGCGGGCGTTCGGCAGCGCGAAGCGCATGTCCTTGGCGCCGGCGGTCAGCAGGAGCGAGCCCATCGAGGCGGCCTGGCCGACGCAGAGCGTTGTCACCGGGCAGCGGATGAACTGCATGGTGTCGTAGATCGACAGGCCGGAAGTGACCACGCCGCCGGGCGAGTTGATGTAGAAGGAGATTTCCTTCTTCGGGTTCTCGGCCTCGAGGAACAGCAACTGCGCCACGATGAGCGAGGCGGAGTAATCCTCGACCGGGCCGGTCAGGAAGATGATGCGCTCGCGCAGCAGGCGCGAATAAATGTCGAAGGCGCGCTCGCCGCGGCTCGACTGCTCGACCACCATCGGGACGAGATTGTTATAGGTCTCGATCGGGTCACGCATCATCGTCGGTCCTTGGGGTCAAAGCGGGCGGGAATCAGCCGATAGCGGCGAAGACCCCACATAAGCATGCCTGCGGCGGCTGAAAAGGGAAGCGCCGCCCGCAGAGTGCGGACGGCGCCGATATCATCGATCAGCTGGGAAGGATCAGGCCGAGGCCTCGTCCGCCGCCTCGGTCGCAGCCTTCTTGGTCTTCTTCGCCTTGGCGGCCTTCGGCTTGGCCTCGGCAGCGCCTTCGTCCTCGTCGTCGGCGAAGAGCGCCTCGCGCGAGACCGACTTGTCGGAGACCTTCACCTGACCGAGCAGATGGTCGACGACCTTCTCCTCGAAGATCGGGGCGCGGATCTCGGCGAGCGCCTGCGGGTTCTTGCGATAGAACTCCCAGACTTCCTTCTCCTGGCCCGGGAACTGGCGGGCGCGCGCGATCAGGGCCTGAGTCACCTCGTCATCCGAGATCTGGACCTTGGCCTGCTCGCCGATTTCGGCCAGCACCAGGCCGAGGCGCACGCGGCGCTCGGCGATCCTGCGATACTCGGCGCGAGCCTCGTCCTCGGTGGTGTTCTCGTCGGCAAAGGTCTTGTTGGCGTTCTTCATGTCCGCCTCGACCTGGCTCCAGACCGCCGCGAACTCCTGCTCGACCAGGGTCGGCGGCAGGTCGAAGCTGTACTTGCCGTCGAGCGCGTCGAGCAGGGCCTTCTTGATCTTGCGGCGCGACTGCTCGCCGAACTCGCGGCCGATCTGCTCGCGAATCGCGGTCTTGAGCGCGTCGAGCGACTCCATGCCGAAGCCCTTGGCGAGCTCGTCGTCGATCTTCAGCTCGCCCGGAGCCTGGACATCGTCGACGGTGACGGCGAACTCGGCCGGCTTGCCGGCGAGGTTCTCAGCCGCATAGTTCTCGGGGAAGGTCACCGAAACGGTGCGCTGCTCACCCTTCTTGACGCCCTCGAGCTGCTCTTCGAAGCCCGGGATGAACTGGCCCGCACCGAGTTCGAGCGGGATTTCCGAGCCGGTGCCGCCGTCGAAAGGCTTGCCTTCGAGCGTGCCGACGAAGGAGATCAGCAGGCGATCGCCCTTGGCGGCCTTGGCGCCGTCCTTCTTCGACTCGAAGGCGCGATTCTGCGAGGCCATGCGCTCCAGCGCGGCATCGACATCGGCCTCGGGGACCTCCGCGACCGGCTTCTCGAGCGAGACGTCGGAGACGTCGGCGACTTCGATCTTCGGCAGAACTTCGAGCGCGACGGTGAAGGCGAGATCGCCCTTGGCCTCCATCGCGGCCTCGATCTCGTCCTTGTTCTCGGGGAACTTGATCTGCGGCTCGAAGGCGAGCTTCAGGCCGTTGTCGGCGACGATCTTCTGGTTCGCCTCGTTGACGGCGTTCTGGACGACATCGGCCATGACCGAGCGGCCGTAGAGCCGGCGCAGATGGCCGACCGGAACCTTGCCGGGACGGAAGCCGTTGATGCGGGCCTTGCCCTGCAGACCGGCGAGGCCGTCATCCAGCCTGGTCTTGAGGTCGGTGGCGTTCAGCACCACCTGAAATTCGCGCTTGAGGCCCTGGGACAGGGTTTCGGTCACGTTCATCGCTCTGATCCGCTCAACAGCTCTTTACTTCAATGTCCAAAGCGCGACGCCGGGTGACCGCCGCCGCGCTCGCGAAATCCGAATCCTGGTGCGGGCGGAGGGACTCGAACCCCCACGACTTTCGCCGCTGGTACCTAAAACCAGTGCGTCTACCAGTTCCGCCACGCCCGCCGACCCGGTGCGCCACATCGCAGTCCTCGCGACAGCAGCACCGTAGGCCGCGCCGCTATACCATTTCGGGCGCGTCATGCAGCAAAAAAATGCGACACTTCTGCGAAGGCGGCCCCCGCGCGGCTTTACGCTCGCCAGAATGACCCGGTGAGGCTATGTCGCGAGCATGAGCAAAGACGCTTCGCCGCCGGCCTCGCGCCCTCATCCCAGTCGACGCCTCGTCATCGCACAGGGCGCCGGCATGGCGACCCTGCTCTCGCCGCTGTCCGCACTGGCCCAACAGTCGCCGGCTGCCCCGCAAGCCGCGTCGGCAGGCGCCGCACCGAATCTCGTCGCCGCCCCCGCCAAGCTGCGCTTGCGACCGGCGCCGGCGCCCGAGACCGAGATCTGGTCCTTCGATGGTGCGACCCCGGGACCCGTCCTCAAGGTGAAGCAGGGCGAGACCTTGCGTCTCAACCTGCAGAATCGGACCGACAAGCCGCTTTCGCTGCATTGGCACGGCCTGCGCGCCGACCACGCCATGGACGGTGTCGGCGGCTTCAGCCAGGAGCCGGTGCCTCCCGGCGGGCAATTCGAATACCGACTGACGCCACCTGATTCCGGCACATTCCTTTATCGGCCGATGCTGCTCGGCGGATCGTCCGAGCCGGCCGGGCGCGGGCTCTCCGGCCTGCTCATCGTCGAGGAGAAGGAGCCGCCCGCAGTCGATCTCGATTTGCCCGCCCTGATCGGCGACTGGCTGCTCGGCGACGACCAGAAACTTCTACCCTTTGCGGTGGACGCACAGGACGGCGCCGCGGCCGGCCGACTCGGCAGCTGGCTGACGGTCAACGGCAAGCCGCCGCCACTGCCGGTCAAGCTGCCGCCGGGCGCCCGCGTCCGGCTTCGGCTTGCTAATGCCTGCAATGCCCGGATCATGCGGCTGCGCTTCGACGAGATGAAGGCTTTCGTCGCCGCGGTCGACGGCCAGCCGACCGAGACCTTCGAACCGGTCCGGGGTCAGCTGCCTTTCGCGCCGGGCACGCGCTACGACGTGATCTTCGACATGCCCGAGACGGTCGGCGCCGCCGCCAGCGTCACCGCGCTGATCGGCCCCGGCGTGCCGCTGGTGCGCTTCGTCAGCGACGGGACGGCGAAGCCGGCGCGCCCGGCGATCACGGCCATGCCGCTCAATCCGGCGCTGCCGGCGGCGGTCAGGCTCCAGGACGCCAGGCGCTCCGAGATGATCATCGAGGGCGGCGCCAAGGTCACGCCGGAGAACAAGCTCGATCTCGCCGGCCTCGACCTCGCCAGGCCCTGGACCGTCAATGGCGGCCAGGGCGATCCGAAGGGCAAGCCGCTGTTCAGCGTCAAGCGCGGATCACCGGTGGTGATCGGCATCACCAACAAGACCGCCTTCCTGCAGCCCTTCCATGTCCACGGCCACTGCTTCCGCCTGCTGCATCCGCTCGACGACGGCTGGGAGCCCTATTTCCTCGACACAGTGCAAATCCCCGAGGGCAAGCGCCTGCATATCGCCTTCATCGCCGACAATCCCGGCCGCTGGCTGATCTCATCGACCGTGCTGGAGCGCTTCGACCGCGGGCTGTGGAGCTGGTTCGAGGTGACGTGAGTGATGACTGCGGGGCAGCAGGGCCTGCTCTGGCTGCTGGCGGCGTTTTATCTTGCTGCCGGACTGCTGCATCTGCGCTCGCCTGCAGCCTTCCTGCCGATCGTGCCGGATTGGGTCCCTGCGCCATACGGAACCGTGATCGCGACGGGCATCGCCGAAATTCTCGGCGCACTCGGCCTGTTGATTCCGCGGCTGCGCAAGACCGCAGGAACCGGCCTTGCGCTCTATGCGCTCTGTGTGTTCCCGGCCAATCTCAAGCACGCCCTAGAAGGTGTCGTCCTTCCGGGATTGCCGAGCAGCTGGTGGGATCATGGCCCTCGCCTAGCCCTGCAGCCGGTGCTGATCTGGGCGGCGCTGCACGCTTCCGGCGTCACGCGCTGGCCATGGCGGCGCTTGCCAGCCAAGTGAGCGGCTTCTAAACCAGCCGCCTCAGCCAGGAGCCTGCCATGACCGCCAACGCCATCGTCACCGTGGGCGCCGACCTCGCCAGGCCCGTCCGATTCGGTAACGGCCTGCCGCTCGCCTTGATCGCCGGCCCCTGCCAGATGGAGAGCCGCGATCACGCGCTGGAGATCGCCCTGGCGCTGAAGGAGACGTCCGAGAAGCTCGGCATCGGGCTGGTCTTCAAGGCTTCGTTCGACAAGGCCAACCGCACCAGCGTGAAGGGCCAGCGTGGCATCGGCCTGGAAGCCGCCCTGCCCGTCTACGCCGAGATCCGCGAGCGCACTGGCTTGCCAGTGCTGACCGACATCCACGATGTGAGCCAGTGCGCGCCGGTCGCCGAGGTGGTCGACATCCTGCAGATTCCGGCCTTCCTCTGCCGGCAGACCGACCTGCTCGTCGCCGCCGCCAAGACCGGCCGCGTCGTCAACGTCAAGAAGGGCCAGTTCCTGGCTCCGTGGGACATGGTCAACGTCGCCGCCAAGGTGACCGAGAGCGGCAATCCGAACGTGATGCTGACCGAGCGCGGCGCCTCTTTCGGCTACAACACGCTGGTCACCGACATGCGCGCCCTGCCGATCATGGCCGAGATCGGCGCGCCCGTGATCTTCGACGCCACCCATTCGGTGCAGCAGCCCGGCGGCAAAGGCGCCTCGACCGGCGGCCAGCGCGAATTCGTGCCGGTGCTGGCGCGTGCCGCGGTCGCGGTCGGCGTCGCCGGCGTCTTCATCGAGACCCATCCCGACCCCGACAACGCCCCGTCTGACGGGCCGAACATGGTGCCACTGCGTGACTTCCATGCACTGATCGCAGAACTGCAAGAGTTCGACCGGCTTGCCAAGCGCACGACGCATTCTACGCTGGCGTATGTCTGAGACGCCCGCCAGTACCGTTCCGCCCGCGCCCCCGCAAGGTTCGCTGAAGTCACTCATCCTGGTGCTCGGGGCGTGCGGCTTCGCCTCGACCTTCACCATGCGTCTGCTCGACCCGCTGGTACCGACGCTGGCGGCGGAGTTCACGCGCAGCATCGCGCAGGTCGCCGCGGTCGCGACGGCCTTCGCCTTCGCCTATGCGGTTGGCCAGCCCTTTCTCGGCCCGATCGCGGATTCGATCGGCAAGCTGCGAACGATCGCGGTCTGCCTCGGCGCGCTCGCCCTGCTCTCACTGGCCGCCGGCTTCGCCGGCTCTTTCGAGATGCTGACGGGCGTCCGCACGGTCGCCGGCATCGCTGCAGGCGGCGTCATTCCTGTCGCGATGGCGGCGATCGGCGACCGCGCGCCCATGGCCGAACGCCAGATCATGCTCGGCCGCTTCCTGGTGCTGATGATCGTCGGGCAGATGGTCGGCGCCGCCTGCTCCGGGCTGATCGCCGAGCACCTCGGCTGGCGCTACGTCTTCGTGATGGCGGGTGCGATCGCCGGAATCGCCGGGATGCTGGTCGTGCTGGTGCTGAAGCCCCGGCCGAACGCGTCGCGCCCGCCGCTCAGCTTCAAGACCGCGCTGACCAGCTATGCCGCCGTCTTCGCCAATCCACGCTCGAAGCTGCTCTATGGTCTCGTCGTGGTCGAGGGCAGCCTGATCTTCGGCATGCCGCCCTATATCGCCGCAATCCTGCACGAGCGCGCCGATGTCGGCCCGTCACAAGCCGGCCTCGTCATCGCCGGCACCGGGCTCGGCGGCATCATCTACGGCGTCCTGACCCGGATCCTGGTCGAGCGGCTCGGGCCGACCCGGATGACGACCCTGGGCGGCATCGTGATGGGCTTCGCCTATGCCCTGTTCTCGCTCGCCTTCCTGCCCTGGTGGAGTGCGGTCGCGATCTTCACGCTGAGTGGCTTCGGCTTCTTCCTGATGCACGGCACCTTCCAGGCGCAGGCGACCGAACTCGCGCCGACCGCCCGCGGCTCGGCCGTGGCGCTGTTCGCCTGCGCGCTGTTCTGTGGCCATGCGCTTGGGCCGGTGCTGATGGGCGCCGCCCTGCATCTGTTCGGCACCAGCAGCGCCATCCTGATCTTTGCCGCCGGGATCGCGGTGCTTGGCGTGCTGGCGCCGCGCATCCTGCCCTTGGCCGGAAGCCGGACTTAGAGCTTCAGTCCTGAGCGTCAGCGCCCGCGATAGGGCGCGACGCCCTGGTCGGGCAGCCAGAGGCCTTTCGGAGCCTCGCCGGTCTGGAAGAAGACGTCGATCGGGATGCCGCCGCGCGGATACCAGTAGCCGCCGATGCGGAACCATTTCGGCTCGAGCAGCTCGACCAGCGTCTTGCCGATGCCGACGGTGCAGTCCTCGTGGAAGGCACCGTGATTGCGGAAGGCGCCGAGATAGAGCTTGAGCGACTTCGATTCGACCAGCCAGTCGCCCGGCAGATAGTCGATCACCAGGATGCCGAAATCGGGCTGGCCGGTGACCGGGCAGATCGAGGTGAACTCCGGGCAGGTAAAGCGGGCGAGATAGTCGGTGCCAGCATGCGGGTTCGGCACGCGGTCGAGGCGAGCTTCCTCCGGCGAGCGCGGCAATTCGCTCGCCTTGCCGAGCTGGAGGGTCGAGGCGTCGATGGTCATGTCGTGGTCCTGATCGATGCACATCCGCCGTGGGCGGACGCTGAGTTGTCGCGGCTTTTAATCCCCGGCCCGGATAAATGCCACCGCCCCTTCCCGTCGCCGCCGCTTGTGTCTAGAAGCGCGACATCCCTTGCCCACCTAAGCTCCGGAGCCTGCCATGACCGCGATCATCGACATCATCGGCCGCCAGATCCTCGATTCCCGCGGCAACCCGACGGTCGAGGTCGATGTCGTGCTCGAAGACGGCTCGATGGGCCGCGCCGCTGTGCCGTCGGGCGCCTCGACCGGCGCGCATGAGGCGGTCGAGCTGCGCGACGGCGACAAGAGCCGCTATCTCGGCAAGGGCGTGCTGAAGGCGGTCGAAGCCGTCAACGTCGACATCGCCGAGGCGATCGTCGCGATGGACGCCGAGGACCAGGCCGCGATCGACCAGGCGATGATCGAGCTCGATGGCACGCCGAACAAGAGCAGGCTCGGCGCCAACGCCATTCTGGGCGTCTCGCTCGCCGTCGCCAAGGCTGCGGCGGACGCTTCGGGCCTGCCGCTCTATCGCTATGTCGGTGGAACCTCGGCCCGCGTCCTGCCGGTGCCGATGATGAACATCGTCAATGGCGGCGCCCATGCCGACAACCCGATCGACTTCCAGGAATTCATGGTGATGCCGATCGGCGCGCCCTCCTTCGCCGAGGGGCTGCGGATGGGTGCTGAAATCTTCCACACGCTGAAGAAGGCCCTGCACGACGCTGGCCACAATACCAATGTCGGCGACGAAGGTGGCTTTGCTCCCAACATCAAGTCGGCGGAAGCGGCGCTCGACTTCGTCATGCAGGCGGTCGAGAAGGCCGGCTACAAGCCCGGCGAAGACGTCGCGCTGGCGCTCGACTGCGCCGCGACCGAGTTCTTCAAGGACGGCGCCTATGTCTATGAAGGCGAACGCAAAACCCGCGACCCGAAGGCACAGGCGAAGTACCTCGCAAAGCTGGTCGCCGGCTATCCGATCGTCTCGATCGAGGACGGCATGGCCGAAGACGACTGGGAAGGCTGGAAGGCGCTGACCGATCTCGTCGGCAACAAGTGCCAGCTCGTCGGCGACGATCTCTTCGTCACCAATGTCACCCGCCTGTCGCAAGGCATCAAGTCGAAGACGGCGAACTCGATCCTGGTAAAGGTCAACCAGATCGGCACGCTGACCGAGACGCTGGCCGCCGTCGAGATGGCCCAGCGCGCCGGCTACACCGCGGTGATGTCGCATCGCTCGGGCGAGACCGAGGACGCGACCATCGCCGACCTCGCCGTCGCGACCAATTGCGGGCAGATCAAGACCGGCTCGCTGGCCCGCTCCGACCGGACGGCGAAGTACAACCAGCTGCTGCGCATCGAGGAAGAGCTCGGCGCGCAGGCGGTCTATGCCGGCCGCTCGGCGCTGAAGGCGCTGGCCTGAGTTTGTTGCGCTGCAATAGCCAGCGGCGCGGCCACGCCATGCGCTGATACCACTAACCGCATGCTCCAGCTTCGAACTAAGCTAGAGCATGCATCAATCCGTGCCCCTTTCGGACGAGCGGCTGCGCTGGCGCCGGCAACTCGCCTTTGCCGGCATGGCCTTCGCCATGCTGATCTTCGGGGCGAATTTCGTCGTCAGCCGTCACGCCGTGCTGAACGGCCTGTCATCGCACGACATGCTGGCGCTGCGCTTCGTCACCGCCGGCTTCCTGCTGCTGCCTAGCTTCATGATGGGCGGGGGATTGCGCGATTGCGCCGGTCTCGGCTGGAAGCGCGGTCTGGTCCTGGCGGTGATGAGCGGTTTCCCGATGAGCTTCCTGCTCATGACGGGACTGACCTATGCTCCCGCCGCCCATGGCGCGGTGATCGGGCCGGGCACCGTCACGGTGATCGGCATCGTCGGCAGCGTCGTCCTGTTCGGCGCGCTCTTGACGCGGCAGCTCGTGCTCGGCGTGATCGCGGTGCTCATCGGCCTCGCCTGCCTCGGCATTGCCGGCACGACGCATTCCAACCCGAGCATCGTCTTCGGCGATCTCTGCTTCCTCGGCGTCGGACTGGTCTGGGGCGGCTATCCGCTGCTGATCCAGCTCTGGCGGGTCAACGCCCTCAAGGCCACGGCCGTCGTCTCCGTGCTATCGATGGCCTATCTGCCGATCTACTTCGCCTTCTATTTCCGCGGCTTCGACGTCGCACCCTGGTGGGTCCTGCTGCTGCACGCGATCAATCAGGGCGTGCTCAACGTCATCGTCGGCCTGTGGATCTGGAGCTGGTCGACGCCGATACTCGGCCCCTCCGTCGCAGGACGCTTTCCGCCGATGATCCCGGTCGTCGGTACGTTGCTTGCGATTCCCGTGCTCGGCGAGATCCCGAGCGGGCTGCAGATCGGCGGCATCGCGCTGATCATCGCCGGGCTGTTCGTCGCCTCATGGCGTCGCCCAGCGGCGCCCTAGAGCCGGATCATCCCGTGATCGGCGGGGCATGCGCCTCCAGATTGCCGGCTGCAAAGAGCCGGTCGAGCGTCGCCACGAGCAGCGTCGTATCCGGGCAGATCAACAGGCGCGTCGCTCGCCCCCAGGCGAGATGCAGGACGTGGTGGCCGCGGTTGAAGGTGCGCACGCCATCGGTGCCGCTGTTGGTCTCGCGCCAATCCACGACCACGACCGCGTTCCATGGCGGTCCGGCGACATCGATCCGCTCGAGATCGAAGTGGATGTCGGGCAGCAGCCGGTAGAGACGCTCATACCAGTCGCGCACCGCCGAAAGCGAGGTGCGCGAACCACCAAGCGCGTGGTCGTCGCCGAGGAAGCGATGCTCGAAGGTTCGCGCGAAGGCGGCGATCACCGGCTCCGCGTCGCCCCTGTTCACCGCGTCGAACAGCGCACGCACCCGCGCCTGCACGATCCTCTGATACATCGTGCCAAACTCCTCGCTTCGACGACCGCAGCCGCGGCAGAGGCCTACGATACCCGGCGCCGGCGTCGCGCCAGTGACATCAGGCCGAGATTCCAGACGACGCAGACCAGCAGGCCGAGGCCGAGCGCCAGCCAGGAGCCGAGCGGCACGGCCGTGACATGGACCAGCGCCATCGCGAAGCCGAAACCGAGCAGCCCCAGCAGGCTGTTGGCGATGACCGCGGCGCTGGCCGGCCCGCCGATGCGCGGCTGCAGGATCGCGATCAGGCTCGACAGCACGATCGGAAAGGTCGCCAGCACGCCCGACCAGGCCGGGCCGACGCGCGCGCTGATGGTGGTAACCGTTCCGGCCAGGGCTGCGACCGCAGCGGCCCGCAGCGGGATGGCATACCAGGGCCGCCGCGGCGTGATCGCAGGACGTGCCGCGAGATAAGGCCGAACGATGCGGTGCAGGATCAGGAAGACGATCGGTGTCGCCACAAGCATGACACTGAAGGCTAAGGCCAACGCCTGCAGGCCGGAGACGAGCAGGAAGAAGGTCAGCAGCGCCGCAACCAGGCAGGTCACCGTTCCGAAACGCTGCGCCAGCAGCACATAGACCAGCGATAGACCGGCATTGGAGAGATTAGAGCTCATGCTGGCGAGCGCGCTCGCCGAGATGAAGGCGGAGTCGTGATCGAGCGCCAGGAAGACATAGACCGGCCCGGCCGAGATCGGCAGCGTCGCGATCATCGCCGCGAGCAACGGTCCCGATCGCTCGGCCAGCATCGAGCAGCTGACGACGATGGCGGCCGCGACCGCCATCTTCAGCAGCAGCAGACCGAGCCAGGGATCGATCACGCCGGCTCGCCTTTGGCCCAGCCTTCTTTCGTTTCAGCGATGAAGTCTTCCAGGCGCCCTGCGGCGATGGCAGCGCGCAGGCCCGCCATCAGCTCCTGGTAATAGGCGAGGTTCACCCAGGTCAGCAGCATCTTGCCGAGCATCTCTTCGGCCTTGACCAGATGGTGCAGATAGGCGCGCGAATAGCTGTTCGCCGCCGGGCAGGAGGATTGCGGATCGACCGGCCTGGCATCCTCGGCGTGCTTGGCGTTCTTCAGGTTCATCCGGCCGAAGCGGGTGAAGATCTGGCCGTGGCGGCCGGCACGTGTCGGCATCACGCAATCGAACATGTCGACGCCGCGCCTGACCGCCTCGACGATGTCGTCCGGCGTGCCGACGCCCATCAGATAGCGCGGCTTCTCACTGGGCAGATGCGGCTCGACCGTCTCGATCATCGCCAGCATCACATCCTGCGGCTCGCCGACCGCGAGGCCGCCGATCGCGTAGCCCTTGAGGTCCATGGCGGCGAGCTCGCGGGCGCTCTCGACGCGAAGCGCCGGCACGGCGCCGCCCTGGACGATGCCGAACAGCGCCCTGCCCGCCGGATCGCCAAAAGCCTTCTTGCAGCGCTCGGCCCAACGAAGCGACAGATGCATCGCCTTCTGCGCGACCTTGTCCTCGCAGGGCAGCGAGACGCATTCGTCGAGCTGCATGACGATGTCGGAGCCGAGCAGGTTCTGAATCTCGACCGAGCGCTCCGGCGTCAGCACATGTTTCGAGCCATCGATGTGGGACTGGAAGGTAACGCCCTCCTCGGTCAGCTTGCGCAGATTGGCCAGCGACATCACCTGGAATCCGCCGGAATCGGTCAGGATCGGATGCGGCCAGTTCATGAACTTGTGCAGGCCGCCGAGCCTGGCGACGCGCTCGGCACCCGGCCGCAGCATCAGGTGATAGGTGTTGCCGAGCACGACATCGGCGCCGAGCGCCTTGACCTGCTCGGGATACATGCCCTTGACCGTCGCGGCGGTGCCGACCGGCATGAAGGCCGGCGTGCGGATCACGCCGCGCGGCATGCGGACCTCGCCGGTGCGGGCAGAGCCGTCCTGGCCGAGGAGATGGAAGCTGAAATCGGTCGCGCCGGGTTGTGACACCTGCGGCTCGGACATGTCAGGCAGTGAGGTCATGGTTCGCGAGGTAGCGCAATCGGCAGCCTTGCGAAAGGCCATCCGTGCCGTGGCGGCCGCCCTCAGGCGCTCATCCGAGTGCGGTAAGATTGCCGCAACGCGAACACGAGAATTGCAACCGTCAGCCAGAGCCGGATCGTCGCGAAAATCAGGACATAGCTGAAGAAGAGCACGATCTTGAGGTCCTGCGGTGCTCCTTTCTTAAACCAGGCGTCGACGATCAGCTCCCGAAACCAGCCCTGGATCGGATGGAGCAGGATCGAAACCGCGGCTGCCAGAAGAATGCCAGGCACGAGCCAGAGAGCATGTCGACCGATCTCCTTGATTGCACGAGGCAAGCTGGGCTTGGCGTTTTCATCGACCTGCAGAACCATCATCAGGACAACAGCCGCGACGAAAGCGCTCCAGACCCGGCCGGGGTGCGTCCGCTGATCGAAGGCGATGCCGTCAAATCCCAGAATGAACTCCTGCGGCCGGGCGAAAAGGCCGGATCCAGCGGCAACAATCGCGGCCATGACCAGCAGACCAAATACGGGCAGCAGCACGCTCCGCGCCATCTTGAGCTTCGCGGGCAACCCCAATTGTCCAAGGCCGGTTCGACCATGGCTGGCCATGACCATGCGCCACGTCACGGTCACGAAGGCCATCAGCAATGAGACGTCGGCGATCACGATCGCGGGCACAGCGATCAGTCCGCCGGCGAATGCGAGCACACGCATCCACGCAGCCAATATCAGCCACGGCACCGCCCCAATGTGACGAAACGGGCCATAGGAGACTGAAGGTAATGCAATTTGCCGTGCAGAGCGGAGATCCGACATCCCGCATATCGTTCAATAAAACCTTGAACAGCCAGCTAATTAAACCCGGTCAGTCTGCCGGTTCCCTGATCGACAAGACACAGGTCCGCTTGCTCTCAGATTATCGCGCCCGGGAGAATGCGGCTGCGTAGACGTCGGGCTTGAAGGCGAGGATGCGGCGGTCGCCGAGATCGAGCACCGGGCGCTTGATCATGGTCGGCTGCGCCAGCATCAGTGCGATCGCCTTCTTCTCGTCGAGACCCTGCCTGTCGGCCTCGGGCAGCTCGCGGAAGGTGGTGCTTCCCTTATTGAGCACCTTCTCCCAGCCGAGCTCGCGGCACCAGGCCTCGAGCTTGGGCTTGTCGATGCCGGAGACGCGATAATCGTGGAAGGTGTAGGAAATCTCGTGCGCGTCGAGCCAGCTCCAGGCCTTCTTCATCGTGTCGCAGTTCTTGATGCCGTAGAGCGTGACCATCGTCCCGACCGTCCCTGATTGCCGTCGGCGCGGGGGTGGCATGGGCCTTTCCGGAGATCAAGCGACGTCTCCGCCGGGCCTCGGTGCACGAGGTGCACGGCAATTCGACGCCCCTCGCGTTCCGTCATCCGATCGGCAACGATGGCGGGTATCGGGCGAGCAGGGAATCGCATGGGCGTATCATGATCGATCGGCTGCAACAGGTCGCGAACCGCGACGACGACCTCGATATTCCGTTCCGCTCCTGGAAGAATCATCCTGCTGCCGGAGTGGATTTTCCCGACCTCTCCACCGCGACCAGCGAAGCGGCCCGAACCCGCCCGATCATCGACGCCCTCGCGTCGCGGATCCCGGCCGGGATCGAGGTGCTGGCCGGTCTCGACATTGGCGGGCTCGGCCTTGCGGGGGCACTGGCCTATCGCAACGGCCTCGGCTTCATCGACATCCGCAAGGTCGATTCGCTGCGCAACGAGGTGATGCGCAGCATCATGGCGAATTACGAGCTCGGCGAAGGCGTCGTGATCTCGAAAGGCGCCCGGCTGGCAGGCCGCCATGTCGCGATCGTCGACGATTGTTTGATCTCGGGCGGCACGGCGCTGGCGACGGCGCGGCTGATCCGCCGGCTCGGCGGCCATTGCAACACGGCGCTCTTCGTCTTCGACATCGAGGGCATGGGCGGGCTCGAGCGCCTGGCCCAGGGCGGCATCACGGCCGAGGTGCTGCGCACTGTCCCGCGCACGGCACCGGAGAATGCGGAGGGCGTCTAGATTACGTCGGCGCGATCGCGCAACGGCCAGCGAGCAAGATGGTCGTGATGGCTTGCGCCATGGACGCTGCGGATGAGCACGAACTCCCGGACTGGAAAGCTCTCAGGGGGGATTATCGGCTTGTCGAATGGGCATTCATCGTAGAGCAGCGTCACGTGCGGCCCGAATTTGGATGGCATCCAAAAACCTCTCGCCCGCATCTCGCGACATAGCCTCCTCTGAAGCCTATCGAGGATCGAGAACGTCTCGCTCGTCTCCAGAAAGATGGCCTGCCGATCGCCCGGGCCGCCATACCCCGCGACATGGTCGAAGGCGACAGAGAAACTCGGCGCGACAATGGACGCGGCGATCCTCTCCAAGGTCGCGATCTCCTCATCGGTGGCCCCGCCGTAACGCTCGATGCCCCCCAAAGTGAGGTGATAGCGTTCCGGTCCGATTGGCCACCCGCGCAAGCCGTGCGATCTGCGCAGAGCATGCGCGAAAGCGTGGATTGCCGCAGCGTGCTCCGGCGGCGGCACCAGCGCGAAGAAGTATCTGACCCAACCGGGTACAATTAGGGTTTTCGACCAGTCGCGGTCCGCCGCGATCCCATACCAGGGATCCCAACCGAACAGACCTGGTTGATCTGGAGACGGTTTTCCCATCTCCAGTATCTAGAACAAATAAAGAACAAATGCAATCCCCCTCACCCGGCCGCCCGGTATTCCGAGGGCGACATCCCCACCCGGGCGGCGAAGAAGCGGGAGAAATAGGCCGGGTCGGAGAAGCCGAGCCGGAAGGCGATCTGCGAGACCGGCGAGCGGGTGTAGACGAGGTCCCGCCGCGCCTCGATCATCAGCCGCCCCTGGATCACCCGCATCGCCGAATGGCCGAGCAATTCGCGGCAGACGCGGGTCAGATGCGGGCCGGTGACGCCAAGATCGCGTGCATAGGCATCGAGCGGCTCATGCGTGTGGAAATGGCTCTCGACCCGCTCGATGAAGCGGCGGACCAGGACGGCACGCGCGTCACCCGCGCCGCTGATCGCGACCGCATGAGAGCGCGCGGTGCGGGTGAACCAGATCGCGATCAGGCGCGCATGGGCGGCGAGCGCGAGCTCGCGGCTGCCACGATTGCGGCCGAACTCGGCAAGCGCCGCTTCCATCATCGCCGCGAGCTCGATGAT
Source organism: Bosea sp. 29B (assembly GCF_902506165.1). Taxonomy (NCBI): domain Bacteria; kingdom Pseudomonadati; phylum Pseudomonadota; class Alphaproteobacteria; order Hyphomicrobiales; family Alloboseaceae; genus Allobosea; species Allobosea sp. 29B. The sequence goes on along the minus strand of NZ_LR733817.1, from coordinate 5,093,488 downwards.
GCTGGCATCGCCCGGCCCGCGCCTGCCGACGAACGCCTCGCCGAGCACGGCGCCGAGCGCGGGTTCCGCCTCGATCAGTGGCGCCAGGGTCGGACTTGCGACGCTGGCGACGAAGCCTTCGGTATCCGGCTCGAAGCGGAACTCGTGGATCGCCAGCGGCGGCAACAGCAGAACCGTGCCGGGGATGAGCCGATGGTCCGTGCCGTCGATCCGCACCAGCCCGCCGCCCGAGGCGATCAGGAAGAACTGGGCCATGTCCTGATGGCGATGCGGCTCGATTCGCCAGTCGCGCGGGGCGCTGCGAGCGCTGATCCGCTCGATATGCAGCGCATCCGGGAAACGCTGCTCGCGTGGCTCGTCATAGAGCCAGTAGGCGGGCACCGAGGCGAGCGTCATCGCACAATCCGATATTCGTTTTGTCCAAGAGGTTGGGTGAAAGCTCCATTCCGGTCAAGCGCTCGCAATGGCAGATTCGTGTGAAAGTACCGGGGCTCGGCGAGCACTGGATTCATGGGAGAACGCCATGCGCACCCAGGTCGTGATCGTCGGAGCGGGGCCGTCGGGCCTGCTGCTCGGCCAATTGCTGAGCCGCCAGGGCATCGACAACGTCATCCTCGAACGCAAGAGCACCGATTATGTGCTCTCGCGCATCCGCGCCGGCGTGCTTGAGCAGGGCACGGTCAACCTCCTGCACGAAGCCGGCGTCGGCCAGCGCCTCGCCGAAGAGGGCCTGCCGCATGACGGTTTCTCGCTCGCCTTCGAAGGGCGCCTGCAGCGCGTCGACCTCAAGGGCCTGACCGGCCAGCAGGTGACGGTCTACGGCCAGACCGAGGTGACGCAGGACCTGATGGAGGCAAGGCAGGCGGCCGGCACGACGACGTTCTACGAGGCCGAGGACGTCCAGCTCCATGATTTCGACGGTACATCGCCGCGCGTCAGCTTCATCGTCGAGGGCAAGCGGCGCGAGATCGCCTGCGACTTCATCGCCGGCTGCGACGGCTTCCACGGCATCTGCCGCGCCTCGGTGCCGTCAGGTGCGATCGAGACCTTCGAGCGCGTCTATCCCTTCGGCTGGCTTGGCCTGCTGGTCGACCGGCCGCCGGCAGCGCATGAGCTGATCTATGCCAGCTCGCCCTTCGGCTTCGCGCTGTGCTCGATGCGCTCGCAGACCCGCAGCCGCTACTATGTCCAGGTGCCGCTCGACGAGAAGGTCGAAGCCTGGCCGGACGAGCGCTTCTTCGACGAGTTGCGCCGGCGCGTGCCGGCGGACGTCGCGGCGGCGGTGATGCCGGGGCCGTCGCTGGAGAAGAGCATCGCGCCGCTGCGCAGCTTCGTCGCCGAACCCTTACGCTTCGGCCGGCTGTTCCTCGCCGGCGATGCCGGCCACATCGTGCCGCCGACCGGCGCCAAGGGGCTGAACCTGGCCGCCAGCGACGTGCATTACCTGTTCGAGGCGCTGCGCGAGCACTATGCCGAGCGCTCCGATGCCGGACTCGACGCCTATTCCGGCCGGGCGCTGGCGCGCGTCTGGAAGGCGGTGCGCTTCTCCTGGTCGATGACCAATCTGCTCCACCTCTTCCCGGAGGCCAGCGCCTTCGACCAGCGGATCAGGCGCGCCGAGTTCGACTACCTCACGCAGTCGCAGGCCGCGCTCACCAGCATCGCCGAAAACTATGTCGGCCTGCCCTATTGAGGCTGGGCAGGCCGCCGTGCCCTGCCCTCATCGCGGCGGCAGCTTCTCGTGCCTCGGAATGCCTGGAGGCACATGGTCCCAGGGCTGGGCGACCGAATGCCAGAACACCATCTCCGGCTTGTAGCGGCCGGGCTCGTCGAGGCTGCCGGCGCGGATGATGAACAGGTCGGGAATGTCCGGGAAGCTCAGGTAGACTGGTGAGCCGCAGGTTGGGCAGAAGGCGCAGCGCTTGACCGTGCCGCCTTCGCCGACCACGTCCCAAGTGCTGGCCTTGCCCTCGACCGTGACGGACGCTCCGACGAAGCTCAGATAGGAGCTGTGGCCGGTGCCGCTCTGCTGCTGGCACTGGCGGCATTGGCAGTCATTGCTCTCGACCGGCTCGGCCGAAATCTCATAGCGGATCGCGCGGCAGGCGCAGCCGCCGGTGTAGGCATGGCTCATCATCATGTCCTCGACAGATCAGTGGTAGACGGCAGTCTCGCGATGTCAGGCCGGCTCGCCAGCGACATCCCCGAGGCGGGGCAGGATGCTCTTCCAGCCGCGGCCCATATTGGTGAAGGCGGCCTCGTTGCGCGGCAGCTCGAAACCTGAGTGGACGAGGCGCACGCGGGTGCCGTTCGCTGCCTTGGACAGCGTCCAGGTGACGACCGTGTCGAGCCGGGAGCCGTAGCCGGCATTGCCGTCGTCTCCGCCCTTCCAGGAGTAGGCCAGGCATTCGTTCGGGGTCACCTCCAGCACCTCACAGCGGATCGTGCCGTCCCAGGCGCCGGCCGGCGTCGTCTTGAAGGTGAAGCGGGTCCCGGCGACCGGTGCGAAGCCGGAGGGCTCCATGATCCAGCGGGCGATCAGCGCGCTCGAGGTAAGCGCCTTCCAGATCGTCTCCGGGGCGTGCGGAAGGATTTCGTCGACGACGATGTCCTGTGTCGTGGGCTGCAGGTCGAGAGCGGTCATGGGTCGATCTCCTTGAGAAGGGTGCGGAGGTTGGCGAAGCGCTCGCGCCAGAACACGCCGTAATGGCCGATCCAGTCGACGAGCGGCGCCAGGCCTTCCGGCTCGGCGCGATAGAAGACATTACGGCCCTCCGGCCGCTCGGCGACGAGGCCCGCCTGCTTCAGTGATTTGAGATGCTGCGAGATGGCGCCCTGCGTCACGCCGCTGCCGCGAGTGAGTTCGGCGACGGTAATCTCGTCACAGGCCGAGATCCGCTCGAACACGGCCCGACGTGTCGGGTCGGCGAGCGCACGCATGACAGTGGAGACGGAAGCGATCTCAAGCATGGGAAATCAATTAGCAATCACTAATTCATTAGTCAACGCTAATTGAAAAAGACACAGGGACGCCGGCAGGCGACCGGCCCGCGCCTCGCCGTCTCTCAGTCGATGCGGTCGGTCAGCAGCTTGCGCGGCGCCGCAGTCAGCCTCCGGCAGCCTTCTGCCTCGACGACGATGGTCTCGCTGAAGCCGAGGCCGCCAGCCGAGACATACATGTGGAAGACCATGCCCTGCTCCAGCCGCCAGCGGGCATTCGGCAGGAAGACGCGAGAGAAGTCGCTGGTGCGTGGCGTGCGGCCATAGAGGCCGAGCGTGTAGCCGGTAACGTTGTCGTAGACCGGGCGCAGGCCCTCCGCCAGCACGGCCTCGCGCAGGACGGCATCGACCTCGCAGGCCAGGGCGCCCGGGCGCATCGTGGCGAATTGCTTGTCCTGCAAGGCGACGAGGCGCGCGGCCAGTGGCGCGAGGCCGCGCCGATCCGCCCCGATCAGGACCGGCCGCATCAGCCGGGCACCATAATTGCGGACCTTCGGGATCAGCTCGACATGCAGAATGTCGCCTTCGGCGAGCGGCCGGCCGGTCATGACGCCGTGCAGGAATTCGTGATCGCCGACGCCGGGCAGGATCGGCCCGGTCTCGCCGGTGTCGGCACCGTTCTCCAGGAAGCAGGCGGCGGCGATCGCAGCGGCGGCGCGCGGCGAGAATCCTGGCCGGGCCTGGGCCGCGATTGCAGCCATGGCCTTGTCGGCGATCCTCGACGCCTGCGCGATCAATGCGATCTCGGCCGGCGATTTCACCGCCCGCAGCAGGTCGCTCGCACGCGGCAAATCAACGAAACGCGCCTCTGGCAGCAGCCCGGCGAAGCGCTCGCGCGCTGCAGCTATGAAGCCATAGGAGGCGTGATCGGCGCCGATCGCAGCCTGTGCGAAGCCGCGCCGGCGGATTTCCCCTGCCATCACTTCATGCGGCTCGGCCGCATCGGCGAAGCCGACGATGTCGGCGAACCAGCAGGCATCGCGGCAGGGGCCGGCGTCGAGCGCGCGCAGCACGAACCAGGGCTCGCCCTCCCGCGGCAGGAAGGCGGCGCGGTACATCGTCTCCGAGACGGTGTAGCCGGTCAGCCAGGCCAGGAATTCGGCATGGTCCACCAGCAGCAGCTCGGCGTCCACCTCCGCCATCGCGGCCCGGGCCTGGGCGACCCGACCGGCAAACTCCTCGCGCGGGAAGAGCGGGCTCACGCCACTTCGCAGATGTCGAGAATGGTCAGCATGTAGATGCGGACCATGTCGAGGAAGTCGCGGATCTCGACTCGCTCGTCAGGCATGGTGTTGTAGCGCCCGCCCGGGCCGCAGACGATGCCTTCCATGCCAGCCTCGGCATAGAGATGGCCGGCATCGGTGCCGAAGAAGCCGGGCGGCTTGATCGCGCCGGTCGGTTGCGTCTCGCTGCGCACCACCTGGTAGGCCGCGTTGACGGTCTTTACGATCCGGGCGTCCTTGGCGACCTCGAAGGCCGGCATCGACTGGTGCCCTTCCTTCTTCTCGATGCGGATCGAGGCCTTGAGGCCGGGGAAGCGCTGCTCGAGCGCAGCGAGCTCGCGCTGCATGTCGGCAAGCGCACCGGCTTCCGTCTGCCCCGGCGCGTAGCGGCCGGAACCCTTGAGCTTGCAATAGTCCGAGACCTGCGGAGCGCGCCATTCGTGCAGCTCCTTGCCGAGCGCACCATGGACGACGCCGACATGGACGCGGTTGATCGATTCATGCTCGGGCGATGGCGCGCCGGAGAAGGTCATGGCGTTGAGCCGCGGGATCAGGTCGCAGGCGGCCATGATCGCATCGACCGCCTGCTCGCGCTTGGAGAGATGGCGGGTGTTGCCGGTGAGCTCGATGACGAAGGAGAAGGCACAGGCGTGCATGGTCACGGCCTGCACGTCGGTCGGCTCGCTGTTGACGAAATAGTCGGCGCGGATGCCGTTGCGGATCGCAGCGACCGTGCCGACGCCGCCCTGCAATTCGCCGACGACATAGGTCAGGATCACGTCGCCCTTCAGCTTCACGCCGGCGTCGCGCAGTGTCTTGACCGCGCAATAGGAGGCGGCGTCGCCTGCCTTCATGTTGGAGACGCCGATGCCGTAGATGAACTCGTCGTCGACCACCCCGCCCCAGGGATCGACCGTCCAGCCCTCGGTCGCCGGATTGGTGTCGAGATGGCCGTTGAAGAGCAGGCTCTTGCCGCCGCCAGTACCCTTCCAGCGGCCGATCGCGTTGGCTCGGCGCCCGTCGTCGAAGGGCTGCGCTTCCGCCTCGATGCCCATCGCCTGCATCTGACCGACGACATGGTGGACGAGCGCCTTCTCACCTTCGGTCTCGCTGTAGCTCTTGTGCTTCACCCAGTCGGAGAGCAGCGCGAGGCAGGCCTTCTCGTCGAGCACGTGGATCAGGTCACGGGGGTTCATCGTCAGCCTCGCAAGGTCAGGCGGCGGCCGTAGCCGGAGCGGGCACGGCGGCGAGCAGGGAGCGGGTGTAGGGATGGAGGTCGGCGCCGGAGAGCGCGGCGACATCGACGAGATCGACGAGGTCGCCGCGATACATCACCGCGATGCGGTGGGCGATCTGGCGGACCAGGTTGAGGTCGTGGGTGATGAAGAGATAGGCCGTGCCGAAGCGCTTCTGCAGGTCGACCAGAAGCTCGATCACCGAAGCCTGCACGGAAACGTCGAGCGCCGAGGTGATCTCGTCGCAGATCACCAGCTTCGGCCTGGAGGCGAAGGCGCGCGCGATGGCGACGCGCTGTTTCTCGCCGCCGGAGAGCTGGTGCGGATAGCGCTCGGCATAGGATGCCGGCAGGCGCACCTGCTCCAGCAGCGCGCCGATCGCGGCAGCATCCTTGCGCGCCCCCGGCCCGCCATAGAGCGCGAGCGGCCGCGACAGGATCTCGCGGATACGCTGGCGCGGATTGAGCGAGGAATCCGGGTGCTGGAAGATGATCTGGACGTCGCGGCGGTAGGCCCGGTCCATGTCGGAGAGACCGGTGATCCTGCGGCCGGCAAAGTGGATCTCGCCCTCGAAGCGGTTGAGGCCCGTCATCGCCTTGGCGAGCGTCGACTTGCCCGAGCCGGATTCGCCGACGATGCCGAGGATCTCGCCCGGCTTCACCGACAGGCTGACCTCGCGATTGCCGGTGAACTGCGTGTTCGTCCGACCGAGCAGGCGCCCGAGGAAGGGCTTGCGGCCATAATGGACGCTGACCTTCTCGACCTCGACCAGCGGCTTGTCCGCAGCCTCGGGAGCCGCCTCGACAAGGCGATTGTCAGGTCGCGGCACGGCGGCGAGCAGCCTTTGCGTATAGGCGTCGCGCGGACGGGCGAAGACCTCGGCCACGCCACCCTGCTCGACGACCCTGCCGCGATGGATCACTGCGACCCTGGTCGCGATCTGCGAGACCAGCGCGAGATCATGCGAGATGTAGAGCGAGGCGACGCCGGTCTCCTCTTGCAGGGTCTTGAACAGGTCGAGGATCTGCCGGGCGGTGATGACGTCGAGCGCCGTCGTCGGTTCGTCGAAGATGATGCATTCGGGCTGGCAGGCGAAGGCGGTGGCGATGACGACGCGCTGCTTCTCGCCGCCCGAGGCCTCGTGCGGATAGCGCCGCATCATCTGTCCGGGCACCTTGAGGCCGACATGGGCGAGGCGCTCCTCACCCTCCGCCCAGGCCTGGCGGCGCGTCAGGCCGCGATGGCGCACAAGCACCTCGGCGAGCTGCTCGCCGAGCGGCAGCGTCGGATTGAGCGAGGTGCTCGGGTCCTGGAAGACCATGCCGATCCGTCTGCCGCGGATCGCCTCGATCTGCGCCTCCGAGGCCTTGAGCAGGTCCTGCCCGGTCAGGCAGATGCTGCCGGCCTCACGCGCGTTCTTCGGCAGATGGTGCATGATCGCCCAGGCAAGCGAGGTCTTGCCGGAGCCGGATTCGCCGACGAGGCCGAGCACCTCGCCCTTGGCGATCGCCAGCGTGACCTCGTCGAGCGCACGGGTGAAGCCCGTCGGTGTCGCGTAGTCGAGGCTATAGCCGGCGATGTCGAGGATCGGTTCGCTCATCGCTCAGCTCCTCGGGTTCAGCACATCGCGCAGGCCGTCGCCGAGCAGGTTGAAGCCGATCGCGACCAGCGCGACCGCAAGGCTCGGCCACAGGATCATCCAGGGGCTCAAGTGCATGAAGCGCCGGGCTTCCGAGACCATCAGCCCCCATTCGGACGCCGGCGGCTGGGCGCCGAGGCCGAGGAAGGAGAGCGTCGCGAACAGCATCACCGCGAAGGCGACGCGGATCGTCATCTCGACAATGATTGGCGCGATCACATTGGGCAGCATCTCGCGCCCGACGATGAAGGCGGCGCTCTCGCCACGCGCGATCGCGGCGTTGACATAGTCCTGCTTGCGCACGGAGAGCGCGACCGAGCGGGTGACGCGCGCCATGCCCGGCGCGAAGGCGAGCGCGATGGCGAAGAGCGCGTTGAGACTGCTCTTGCCGAGCAGGTTCACGATCAGCAGCGCCAGCAGCAGGCTCGGGATCGACATGATCGCGTCGACGGTGCGCATGATCGCCTCGTCGCTGCGCCCGCCGAGGAAGGCCGAGACGGTGCCGATGACCGCCCCGACCAGCGTGCCGAGCGCGGTCGCCAGCACGGCAAGCAGAACTGTGGCGCGGGCGCCGTGCAGAAGCCGGCTCAGGATATCGCGGCCATACTGGTCGGTGCCGAGCCAGAACTGTGCGCTCGGCGGCTTGTAGCGCATCAAGGGCGCCATCTTCTCGGGATCTTGCGGCGCGAACCAAGGGCCGGCGATCACGACGAGCAGAATCAGCCCGACGATCAGGAGGCCGAGCGCGCCTTGCGGCGAGCGCAGCATGCGCCTGAGGATCTCAATCATACTGGATCCTCCGGTCGAGCCAGGCATAGGCGATGTCGGCGAGGAAATTGGCGATGGCATAGGTCGTCGCCATGATCAGCGCCCCGGCCTGGATCGAGGGCAGGTCTCGCGCCTGGATCGCGACGATGAGCTGCCGGCCGATCCCGGGCAGCGCGAAGATTTCCTCAACCACGATGACGCCGCCGAGCAGATAGCCGACATCGAGCGCCACGATGGTGATGGTCGGCAGCAGCGCATTGCGCAACGCATGCTTGAACAGCACCTGCCGCTTCGACAGACCCTTCAGCCGGGCAGCGCGGATGTAGTCGGAGTGCAAGACATCGACGAGCTCGGAGCGCACCATGCGCGAGACATGCGCGATCAGGATCAGCGACACCGTCAGCACCGGCAGGACGAGGTGCTTCAGGCCCCGCAGCGGATCCTCGGTCAGCGGCACGTAGCCGGTCGCCGGCAGCCATTGCAGCCAGTCGGCCAGCACCAGCACGATCAGCGTCGCGGTGACGAACTCTGGCAAGGAGACGCCGACATAGGAGAGGAAGCCGACGCCGAGATCGGCCGCCCTGCCCCGCCTGACCGCGGCAACGATGCCGAGCGGGATCGCCACCGCCAGCATCAGCGTGATCGAGAACAAAGCGAGCAGTAGCGAACGGCCGAGCGCCTCCAGCATCGCCGGGGCGACCGGCTGGCCGGTGCGCATCGAGACGCCGAAATCGCCGCGCACCACGCCGGAGAGCCAGTGCAGGTACTGCATCCAGATGGGGTCGTTCAGCCCCATCTTGGCGCGCAGCGCCGCCAGCGCGTCCGGCGTCGCATTCTCGCCCAGCATCATCACAGCCGCATCGGCCGGCAGGACCTGGGTGATCGCGAAGACGATCAGCGACACGACGAGCAACGTGTAGCCGATCAGCAGGATGCGCTTGAGGACGTAAGCCGGCGACACGGCGCTGCGATCCCGTCCGGCTCAGCCGCGCTTCGGCGCCTTGGCGCCGAGCGAGACATGGTCGAGCCGGAAGACGGCGCCGCGCGGGTGCAGCTGATAGCCCTCGACCCAGTCGCGCTGGGCGCCAAGCAGATCAAAGAAGGCCGGGATGATCGAGGGCACCTCGGCGTTCATCAGCTTCTGCGCCTCGCCGTAGAGCGCGCGGCGCTTGGCCTCGTCGACCGTGGCCCTGGCCTCGAAGACCAGCTTGTCGAAGACGGCGTTGTTCCAGCGCGTCTCGTTCCAAGCGGCGTTGGAGGTGTAGAGCAGCGAGAAGATGGCGTCGGCCGTCGCCTGCATGTTGTAGAAGCCGACATAGAACGAGCCCTTCTTCCAGACCTGGTCGAGATAGGTCGCGTGCGGCATGGTCTCGACCTTGATGTCGAAGCCGGCGGGCTTGGCCATCTCGCGCAGCGCGACCGCGAGCTGGGTGCGCTGGCCCGGCCGGTCGGAGGCGATCAGCGTCGCTTCGAGCCCCTTCTGATAGCCGGCCTCGGCGAGCAGCCCCTTGGCCTTGGCGATGTCGGCCTTCTTGGCCGGCAGGTCGGCATAGAAGCGATAGGCGGGGTTGAGCGGCGTGTCGTTGCCGGCCGAGCCGAAGCCCTCGGTGACGAAGTCGACCATCGCGGCACGATCGACGGTGAGCGCCAGCGCCTGGCGCACGCGCACGTCATTGAACGGCTTCTGGTCGCAGCCGAAATTGACGTTGCAGAACTGGCCCGAGGGCACGCGCAGCGCCTTGACGCCCGACGCCTTCTGCAGGCGCCCGAACTCGGTCGGCGGCGTGGTGGTGATGAGGTCGGTGTCGCCCGAGATCAGTGCGGAAGCCTCGGCGCTGACGTCCGGGTAGATCACGACCTCGATCCGGTCGAGATAAGGCCGGTCCTTGTCATAGAAGGCCTCGTTGCGAGCGACGACGATCAGGCGTTCCGGCTCGAAGGAGACGAGCTTGAACGGGCCGGTGCCGACCGCCTGGCGGTCGAGCTTCTCTAGCCCGCCTTTGATCACGGCGGCCGGCACGATCTTGGCGTTGGTGTAGGCCAGCGTCACCGGCAGGTCGGCGAACGGCGCCGACAGGTTGAAGACGACGGTGGCGTCGTCCTTGGCGGTGACCTTGGCGATCGGCCCGACATTCTGGCGGGCGGGCGAGGCGGTCTTGGCGTCGAGGATCGCCTCGAAGGTCGCGACGACGTCTGCTGCGGTGCAGGGCGAGCCGTCATGGAAGGTCAGGCCTTTGCGCAGGGCGAAAGTCCATTCGGTCAGGTCAGCGGAATTCGTCCAGGATTCAGCGAGATCCGACTCAGCGCTCATGTCGGGCTTCAGCCGGGTCAGGCCGGAATAGAGCAGTTCGGCGACGAGATATTCCGGGTTCACCCGGGTGACGAGCGGGTTGAGCTTGGCGACCGCCTGGTCGACGCTGACGCGCAGCGTGCCGCCACGGCGCGGCGCCTGGGCGAAGGCCGGCACGCCGGACAAAGCGAGACCGCTCAGCGCGGCGGAAGCGGCGAGGAAATCGCGACGATGGATGCTCGGCATGGGGCGCTCCTTCAGCTCTGGGACGGCGGGATGTCGGGGTTGAGATCGGGCCTGAAATCGGCGGCGAGATAGGACAGCACGGCCTGCGCCAGCGAGACGATGTCAGGCACCGTCGTGTATTCGCCGGGCGAATGGATGTTGCGGTCGGGCCGGCCAAGACCGCCGAGCAGCACCTCCTGCTGGCCGGTCGCGCGCTGGACCCAGCCGAAATCGGAGCAACTCGCCGCGCCCCAGCGCCGGAAATCCTCGGGCGCGTAGCCGAAGCCCTGCCCCATCGCCGCCTGCCAGCGCAGCCAATGTGGGCCGGCCGGATCGGCAGTCGGCATGAGATGGCCGACCAAGGCGGTCTCGACTGTGAGGCCCGGCACGGCGGCGACGCTGCGGTGGATCACCGCCTCGATCTCGGCCAACGCCGCCTCGAAGCGTTCCTCGGGGGCATAGCGCCGGTTGATCGTCAGTTCGAGGAGCGCAGGAACCTGGCCGCCGGCGGTGCCGCCCTCGATCGCGGCCAGGTTGAGCTGGGCGGTAAGCCGCGGTTTGCCGGGCGGTGGCGGTAAGGCGGAGGTCCGGGTCGCGATCTGTGCCTTCAGCTCCATCAGCGCATTGAGCAGCGGCAGGGCGCCCTCGATCGCGTTGAGGCCGGAGCCCTTGCGATTACCCTCGCCGGCGTGAACAGCCTGGCCGTGGATGCGCACCAGCAGATTGAACAGGCCAAAGCAGCCGGCCCAGATCCGCGCCTCGGCGCTGCCATTGAAGTTGAGGATGTGGCCGGGGAGATTCCCCTGCTCGGCGAGATAGCGGATGCCGGGATAAAGGCCGCCCTCCTCATCGGTGCAGAACAGCAACATGGGGTCATAAGCGAGCGCGACACCGCAGGCCCTCGCCGCACGCAAGGCCAGGAGGATCGCGGCGATGCAGCCCTTCATGTCGGCCGCGCCAAGTCCGATCAGGCAATCGCCATCGCGTCCCATCACGAGCGGGTTGCTTTCCCAGCCGGCCGCAGCAGGAACGGTGTCGACATGGAAGTAGAGGCCGCAGACCGGCCGGCCACTGGCGCGGCTGGCGATCAGGTTGGTGCGCGGGCCGGCGGCCGGACCGTTCGGCACCTTCCACCGGCTCTCGGGCACGGTCACGCGCTCGGTCGCGAAGCCGAGCGGTGCGACGAGTTCCTCCATCAGCCCGGCGAAGCCGTCATAGCCCAGGCCCGGCGGGAACGAGGTGTCGACCGCGATCATTCGGCCGAGCTCGGCGACGGCGCCTTCGATATTGTCGGCGATCCAGCTGCTGGCCTCGGCCAGCGCCTTTTCACCACGCGACAGGGATGCGGGCTCACTCATCGCTCAGCCCAACGACGCCGTGCTTGTCCAGCGGCAGCGTGATCTGCGATGGAACCCTCGAAAAGCCGCAGTTGGCAACGCCATTTGCGGATACCTCTCTTTCATATAAACTATATAGAAATAGGAACGATCGGCATGCCTCCTGTCAATGCCAAAAAAGCGACGGCCACTGCCGCCGGAACGGGCAACGGCGCCGGGGCCTCGGCACCGACCCTGCCGAATTTCGGCGCTGGGGAAGCCGCACCGCTCTATGAGCGCGTGAAACGGCACATGTCGGAGGCGATCCTCGTCGGCGAATGGCCGCCCGGCATGGTGCTGCCGAGCGAGACCTCGCTGGCCCAGGGCTTCGGCATCGCCGTCGGCACGGTCCGCCGGGCGATGGCCGATCTGGTGGCGGAGGGGCTGCTGACGCGCCGCCGCAAGACCGGGACGGTGGTGACCGGACGCACGCCGCATCACAGCCTGCGCTTCGTCTTCCAGTATTTTCGCCTCCACCGGGCCGATGGCAGCCTGGTGCGCTCGACCAGCCAGTTCCTCAGTGTCGAGGCCCTGCCTGCCACGCAAGCACAGGCCGAGGCTCTCCAGATCAAGGCCGGCGGCGTGATCAGCGTCCACCGCATCCGCCATGCCGACGGCCACCCGGTGATGCACGACAAGCTGCTGCTGGCGCAGGAGCGGCTGCCGGACTGGCCGCGCGACATCGCCGAGTTGCCGCCTTTGCTCTACCTCCACCTGCTCGAGCGCTACGGCATCCGGATTTCGGCCATGCGCGAGCAGATCACCGCCGACCTCGCAAGCGAGGAGGACGTCGCGCTATTGGCGCTCGCCGCTGGTGATCCGGTGCTGACGATCGACGAGGTCGCCTACGACCAGGCCGGTATCCCGACGATCCTCGGCTGGCATCGCGCCACGACGCGAGCCCATATCTACGTCAACGAGGTGCGGTAGCTGCGGCGCTTTCAGCAGCGCTGATAGATGTCCTCGATGCGGATGATGTCGTCCTCACCGAGATAGGAGCCGACCTGCACCTCGATGATCTCGAGCGGGATCTTGCCTGGATTGGCCATGCGATGGACGCAGCCGATCGGCAGGTAGATCGCCTCGTTCTCGTGCACGAGGATGGTCTCATGGTCGCGAGTCACCTGCGCGGTGCCGCGGACCACGACCCAGTGCTCGGCGCGGTGATGATGCTTCTGCAGGGAGAGCACGCCGTTCGGCTTGACAGTGATCCGCTTGACCTGATGGCGCTCGTCGAGATCGACGGAGAGATACTTGCCCCAGGGCCGGTGGATCTCGCGATGGCTGGCTGCTTCCGGCTCATGGTTCGCCGCGACCAGCGCGACGACGTCCTTGACCTTGTCGGCCTTGGCTTTCGACGTCACCAGGATGGCGTCGCGGGTCGCGATGACGGCGACATCGTCCAGCCCGGCGATGGCGACGACCGCATCCTCTGAGCGGACCAGGTTGTTCGCGCCATCGAGCACGTAGCCGCGTCCCTGGACGACGTTGCCGTGCGCGCCCTTCTCGGAAAGCTGCCAGACCGCGCTCCAGTTGCCGACATCCGACCAGCCGAAATGACCGGCAATCACCGCCGCCGTATCGGCCTGCTCCAGCACCTGAGGCTCTGCCGCGATCGCCGGCAAATCGGCGGAACCGTCGGCTTCGAGCATGCGGATGCCGAGATTGACCCCGTTAGCTTTACCGTTGCCGATCGGCGCCCTGGTAGCCGCCTGGAGCCTCACCTGCATCGTCGCCGCGTCGAAGACGACATTGCCGGAGTTCCAGAGATAGCCGTCGGCGAGATAGCGCGCCGCCAGCGCCGCGTCAGGCTTTGCCGCCACGTCCTCGACCCCGCGTACACCCTCGGCGATCTCGGTTCCCGGGCGGATATAGCCATACGCGGTCGCCGGATAGCATGGAGGTATGCCGATCGCGACGATACGACCCTGTGCGGCGACTGCCGCGGCCCTGGCGCAGGTTTCGACGAAGAGCTTGCCGTCCTGCACGACATGGTCGGCGGGGAAGATGCCAACGAGCGCGGATTCACTCCGGGCCAAGCCAAGCTCGGCCGCGATCGCCGCGGCGGAATGGGCGCCGCGCCCAGCCGGCTCCAGCACGATCTCGGCGCGCAGGCCGATCGCCTGCAACTGGTCGGCGACGGTGAAGCGCTGCTCCGCGTTCGTAACCACGATCGGTGTGTCGAACACGCCAGGATCGGACAGGAGCCGAAGCGTGCGCTGGAAGGTTGAGTCCCGGCCGAAGAGCGGGATGAACTGCTTGGGCATCGTCTCGCGCGCGATCGGCCACAGGCCGGCGCCATGTCCCGTGCATATCACGACCGGGATGATCTTCGGCATGGGCCCTGCTCCCAGAAAGCGGCTGCTGATCGCGCCGCAATACTGGAAGAGAAACCGCCGGGCTCAAGCGGCCATCTCGGCTGATCTCCCGAGCGAAGTTGCCGCATCGTCGGGCGATCGGCTCCTCCGATCGCCCTACCCCGTCTGCGCTCACTCCTCCCGGAAGCTCGACCGCATCGAGTCGGTCAGCGGCTGCATCAGATAGGCGATGGCAGTGCGCTCGCCGGTCGGGACATAGACCTCGGCCGGCATGCCGGGCCGGAGCTTGGCCCTGACCTTGGGCGGGAAGCCCGAGGCCGAGACGCTGACGCGCAATTCGTAGACCATCTGCTGCAGGACATCGTCGCGCAGCGCGTCCGCCGCGACGGATTTGACCTCACCGACGGTGAACGGCGTCGCCCGGCCCTTGAACGACGGCAGGCGCACCTCCGCGGCCATGCCCGGATGCAAGTTGTTCACGTCCATCGGCGAGACCTTGGCAGTGACGATGAGCTCGTCGTCCTGCGGCACGATCTCCATCAGAGTCTCGCCCGGCTTGACCACGGCGCCGACGGTATGGATCTTCGAAGCCACCACCCGCCCGGCCCGCGGCGCACGGACTTCCGCGCGCGCCAGCACATCCTCTGCCATGCGCAGCTTCTCGCGGGCATCGGCGAGCTTGACCCGGCATTCGGCGAGCTTGGTCGAGGCTTCTTCGGAGGCTTTCAGGCCGATCTGGCTCATCTGGAGCCTGATCTCGTCATTGGCGACCGAAAGCCGCGCCAGATCGGCCTCCAGCGAGCCCATGCGACCCTGCAATTCGGTCAGCGAGCGCTTTAGCGGGTTGATCCGCGTCGCGGCGACATAGCCCTTGTCGGCAAGAGGCCGCAGGCTGACGAGCTCCTCGTTGATGCTCGCGGCCTGCCCGATCGCGGCCTCGCGCTGCGCTTCGTTCGACTGGTACTGCTTTTCGGACTGCGTCAGCCGCTCCTTCAGGATCGAGACCTCCAGCTTCTGCGTGGATTGCCGTTCCTTGAACAGGCGCTCCTGGTCGAGCATGACCCGGCGTGCCTCCTTTGTTTCAGCGGTGTCGAGCAGTTCGCTCGGGAAAGTGATGCGGTCGAGCCGGTCGATTTCGGCCGTGAAGCGCGCTTCCTCACCCAGGGCCTGCAGCACGATCAGCCGCGCCACGCTGCGCTGCGCCGCCGCCTGCGTCGTATCGAGGCGCAGCAGGGTTTCGCCAGCCTTGACGTCGGCCCCGTCGCGCACCGCGATCGCCTCGACGAGCCCGCCTTCGAGATGCTGCACGGCCTTGCGATCGCTCTCGACGACGATGCTGCCATGCGCCACCACGGCGCTGTCGAGGCGCGCGGTCACCGACCAGAGGCCGCCGGCCCCCAGCGCGAGGCCGACCACGACATAGCCCTTGCGCACCGGGGCGCGCCAATCGCCATCCCCCGCAGCGGGCAAGCTCGTGCGCTGGAGCCATTGCCTCGCGACCGTGAACAG
The DNA here is from genome assembly GCF_902506165.1 of Bosea sp. 29B. Taxonomy (NCBI): domain Bacteria; kingdom Pseudomonadati; phylum Pseudomonadota; class Alphaproteobacteria; order Hyphomicrobiales; family Alloboseaceae; genus Allobosea; species Allobosea sp. 29B. Next base: position 5,077,905 of record NZ_LR733817.1, on the reverse strand, counting down.
GGGTTCGAGGCGCCGGCGCCAGGCCAGCCGGTTCAGGATGGATTTCATTGTGTTCGGGACGAGCTTCAGCTTGTTCAGGACGGAATTCATCGACGTGCCCACCTTGCTGCCGAGAGCGGCTCGACCTGTCCCGTCTGGCCGCGCTGTGGCGGCTGGATGCGTGCGCCATTGCCCGGCTGCAGCAGCACCGGCAGGATTTCGTCGCGCCCGCCGACCCTGACGGCCTGGCCCTTCTGCATCAGGATGATCTTGTCGACCTGCGAGAGCAGTTGCGGGCGATGGGTGATCACGACGACGATCGCGCCGGCATCGCGCAGGCCGGCCAAGGAGCGCGCCAGCGCGGCATCGCCATCCATGTCGAGATTGGCGTTCGGCTCGTCGAGCACGACCAGCGCTGGCTGCCCGTAAAGCGCGCGTGCCAGCCCGATGCGCTGGCGCTGCCCGCCGGAGAGGATCGCTCCGCCCTCGCCGATCTGCGTGGCATAGCCGTCCGGGAAGCCCTGGATCAGCTCATGCGCCGAGGCGGCCGAGGCGGCAGCGACGGCGGCCTCGTCGGTCGCGTCGGGGTCGAAGCGGGTGACGTTGTCGCGCACGCTGCCGGCGAACAGTTCCACATCCTGCGGCAGATAGCCGAGGATGCGGCCGCGCTGCTCGTCGGGGAAATGCCTGATGTCGTTGCCGTCGAGCCGCACCACGCCATGGGCCGGGGACCAGACGCCGACCAGCGCCCGGGCCAGCGACGACTTGCCGGAGCCGGTCAGCCCGACCACGGCAGCGATCTCGCCGGGCTCGACCTCGAACGAGACGTTGTGCAGCAGCAAGGTCTTCCCGTTCGGGCTGCGCACGCTCAGGCCCTCGACCCGCAGCGAGCCGGCCGGGTTCGGCAAGGTCATCGGCGTCATATCATCCGACGGCGCCTTCAGGGTCCGGTTCAGGCGCTGCAAGGCGCTGCGGGCGGAGACGAAGCTCTTCCATTGGCCGACGGCGCCCTCGATGGGCGCGAGCGCGCGGCCCATGATCAGCGATGCCGCGAACATCGCGCCGGCCGCGAGGTTCTGGTTGATCGCGAGATAGGCGCCGACGCCGAGCACCGCGCATTGCAGCGTCAGCCGCAACAGCTTCGTCGCCGCCAGCAGCGTCCCGCCCCAATCGGCCGCGGCCGTGTGGTACGCCAGCGCCTGGCCACGCTGGCGCTGCCATTGCTCGCGGATCGGCTGGCCCATGCCGAGCGCCTTGATGATCTCGGCGTTGCGCAGCGAGGCCGTCAGCCGCTCGTTCGCGCCGTGGCCGAGCTCGGAAGCGCGGATCAGCGATCCCTTGGTGATGCGCTCGTTCAGTAGGGCGACACCCAGGATCGCGATGGCGCCTAGCGTGGCGACGGCGCCGATCGCCGGATGCAGGATGAAGCAGAGGGCGAGATAGATCGGAATCCAGGGCGCATCCATCAGCGACGGCACCAGGCTGCCGGAGAGAGTCGCCCGCAATGTCTCGACATCGCGAATGGGCAGGGTCGGCGAGCCCTTCGCGTCGAGCGCGCCGTTGAAGGCCGCTTCGAAGGCAGGCTCGGACAGCGCCTTGTCGACGCACAGGCCGAGCTGGACCAGCGCCCGGCTGCGGAAATGCTCGAGTGCGGCATAGGCCGCGAACAGGGCGAGCACGATCAGTGACAGCATGACCAGCGTGGTGCCGTTCCGGCTGGTCAGCACCCTGTCATAGATTTGCATCGTGTAGAGCGGGGAGACGAAGACGAACAGGTTCAGCACGAAGGAAAGCCCGAACAGCGATGCGAATGCGGGCGTCAGCTTGCGAACCGTTTGCGAGAGCATGTCCGTCGGTTTCCTTGGCGCGATTGCAGCCGTCGACGCCGGCGTATCCGGGCGGGCGGCAATCATTGGGAGAGGAAGGCATGGCCCCCGCGAAGCTCGTCGCGGAGATTGGCGACCCGGCCATCACGGCCGGGTCGCCTCGAGGCAGCGGCTAGATCGCCGTGCGTTCTAACGGACGCGAAATGGCGATCTAGCTCTTTGTTTCAGCATCGGATTTCCCGAAAAGTGGACTCCACTTTTCGGTCCGATGCTTCAGGCGCTACCAGTGCCAGTGCGAGAGCTGGCTGTGGCTGTGGTGGTCGTTGTCGTCGTCATGGCGCGACTGGCTGCCTCGCCAGTCATTACGGCTGGTGTCATCGCTGGCCACCTGACTGTCCCGCGACCAGTTGCGGCCGCCGCTATGGTCGTCGCCGCGCGATGAGCCGCCATCCCAGGACCAGCGGCCGCCACTGAGGCCGCCCCAGCCACCATGGCCGCTCCAGCCACCATGTCCGGAATTCGACGGAGTTTCCGCGTCCGTACCACCCGTACCGGCGTCGACCTCGGGAATGGTGATCACGTCCGGGTTCTCGGACGGATTGGAGACCGGCGTTTCCGATTGCGGCGTTTCGGGCTCGGCGGTGACCGGCGGGGTCTCGCTGCCAGGCTCGGAGGTGCCGGGCGTCGTGCCCTCCCCGGTCGCAGGCGTCGTCGGCGTCTCCTCGCTCGGCGTCGACGGCTCGGCGGTCACCGGAGGCGTCTCCGTAACCGGCTCGGAGGTCGTCGGCGGCGTGCCGCTCCCGTTCCCGCTGGATGGTGTCTCGACCTCGGGCGAGGTCCCGGTCAGCGCCGAACCGACCGAGTCGAACGGCACGGAGTCGATGCCATGCGCCTGCGCCATCGACCCTGAGACGAAGCCATAATTGCCGTTCGCCGCATCGACGAAGCCCGCTTGGCTCGTCTCGGCACTGCCGATATCGCCGCCCTGGCGCTGGAAGCTCGCCAGCGAGACGTCGGCGATGGTCAGCTCGCCACCATCCGGGTTGTAGTAGACGTTATCGTGGATCAGGCTCGGATCGGTCTGGTCGGTATCGATCGTGTTGCTGCCGTCTCCGGAGACCTGGATGAAGTTGTTGTAGGTCTCGTTGCCATTGATCGCGTGGTCGTCGGCCGTGATCGTCGAGATCCCGTACTTGCCGTTGTCGAGCAGCGTGTTGTCGTGGATCTCGTTGTTCGATCCGCCATGGACGAGGATGCCGCTGAACGTCGTCCCCTGAACGAAATTGCCGTAGATCTGGGCATTGCTCGCCATGTTGTCGAGATAGATGCCGGAGCTCCAGTCTTCCGCGAAGCCGCCATCCTTGGTGTTCGTTCCACCGGTGTCGACGATGGTGTTGTAGCGGATGACGCTGCCGTCCGCGCCGGAATCGTCGGCCGAGAACAGGTAGATGGCGCCGGTATCGGGCGTCTGCTGCCCGGAATGGCGGATGTCGTTGTATTCGATGGTGTTTCCGCCGGACTGGATGTCGGGATCGTAGTTGACCTCGGAGATGCCGAAGCGCGGCACGTTCGTGATCGTGTTGTGATCGATCTGGTTGCCCGCCGACTCCGTCATGTCGATCGAGCCGTACTGGACGAACACCTCGTTCGAATGGTCGACGGTATTGTTCGTGACGCGGTTGTCGCTCGTTCCTGCCGTCATCGCGACGGCGCTCGACCAGGTATGCTCGAAGCTGTTGCCCGAGACGGTATTCCCGCTGCTGTCGCCATGCAGGGCGACGCCGACGCCGACATTGGTGAAGTGGTTGCCCTCGACGACCAGTCCGGTTGCGTCATGCGCCTCGATCGCAGCGGTCTCGGGGTCGCCCGACTTCGAAGCGGTGTCGGTGAAGGTCATGCCCTTAAAGGAGACGTTGTCGGCGCCGTCGACGACGAAGATGCTGTGATCGCCGGAGACGACGCCGCCCTGGCCGGTGAAGCCGTCCGGAGCCTTGTACGAAATGGTCTGCGTCTCGGCGTCGTAGGACCACTCGCCAACATTGTCCGGCGTGTCCTGCGAAACATAGTAGCGGCTCGCGGCGCCAAGATCGTAATTGGCCTCCGTGGTGAAGGTCATCACATTGCCCTGGACCGAGGCGACGGTCAGCACCTCGCTGGAATAGCCGTTCTCGGTGAAGACCGTGACCGTGTCGCCGGCTTTCGGCTCCTCGCCGGCCGGGTAATCCGACGGGTTGTACGCCATCGACTTCTGGGCGTCGTATCCTGCCGGGAGATCCTGCCCCCAGAGCCAGCCGCCATGAACCGGATCGTTCGGATCGACGTCGGGGTAGCGGCTCTCGGTCTGCTTCTCGCCGTTGACGGTGAACTGCTGGACGTCCTCGGCATCGACATGCGCCGTCCAGATGCCGTTTGCACCTTCAGTCCAGCCGGTCACTTGCGTGCCGCCGCTGATGACGACGTTCTGTCCGGACATCGCTACGAAGGACGAACCGGAATCGGCGGAGGTCAGCTGGAGTGCGTCGTCCACATAATAGGTGCCACCGGCAATGTAGATCGTGTCTGCACCATTGCTCTGGTGCATGGCTTCCACCGCCCGCTCCAAAGTCTGGAAAGCTGAATTTGCATCCGATCCTGTATTGTTATCGTTTCCGGTGGTCGAGACATAAATTGTGGCCATAAAGGGGCTCCTTTTTTGGCGGGAACACATTAAGTGATCGCTGCCTAGATACCCTTGAGACCTGATTCGGCGCCACCTAAACCGACGAACGCTTACTCCGAGGGATTAGTCCAAACGAACTAATCCTCTTGTTTTGGCACAATATATCAATGGATTAATTCTTGGCGTCGCCAGCCTCATCCTGTTGATGGATTGGCCTCATACGCTCCGAGGCAGCGGTTTGCCTCACAGATCGGGCCCTCAAATGGCCTTATTCTCGAAACCAGAAGGCGAAATCACCGCTTATGTCAACGCGGTCGGGTCCGCCCCGGTTCCACCGTCCGAATGGCAGACCGTCAAATGATGGTCGCAGAACCGGGCACTCGCAGCCAGGCGATCGACATAGGCGCGGAAAGCCGCCAGCGTTCCGACGGGGCGCTGGCAGCCATCGCAGATGACCAGCGCCTCGGGTGACAGGTCGCTCGGCAGATGGACCGCGGGCGACCCGCATTCCTTGCAGCTGAACCCGCCCCCCGTCGATGGCGCAGGCGCGCCAATGTCCGGGGGCGCAAGCAGCGCTGCATAACGATGCAAGAGCCGGCTCATGCCGAAGCCTGATAGAAGGACTTGTAGTTGCGATAGACCCGGCCGCGGTCAGACACGTCGTACCGGCCCTGCTCCTCGAGATCGACGCCGTTGAGCACGACGCCTGCGACATCCAGACCGAGCTTGCCGAGATGGTCGAGCGTCGCGGAAACGGTGCTCTTCAGCGTGTCGTTCCATCTGACCACATGCAGCACGGTATCGGCGTGCTCGCGCAGCAAGGCGCTGTCGGCGGAGAGCAGCACTGGCGCCACCTCGAACAGGATGACGTCGTAGCGCGCCCGCGCCTCGCGCAACATCGCCTCGAAAGCCGGATTCGAATAAACGTTCTGGCTGTCGCGCAGGCCGGACGCGCGCCGGACCGTGGCGACCGGGCTCGTTCCCGGACCGCCGGCGTCGCCGACCTGCGGCAGGCACTGGTCGAGCAGCGCCTCGTGCGGGAAGTTCTGGCCGAGGAGAAGACGCCGCGGCGAGCCATCCACGACCAGGACCCGCTGGCCCATCATCGCCAGCACGCGCGCCATGGCGGAGGCGACGAAGGACTTGCCCTCCCCCGGCGCCGACGAGGTGATCAGCACGAATTTGGGCGGATTGCTGGCCGGAAACAGCTCGGCCACCATCGAGCGCACCGCCTCGGCGAAGACCAGGCTCTCCAGCCCGCCCGGATAATGCTCGAGATTCGGCAGAAGGCCGACGCAGTTGGTTCTCGTCTCGGTGGCGAACTCGTTCTCGCTGCGGAAGCCGCGATCGCGCTTCTCCAGCAGATAGGAGAGCCCTGCCCCGGCCATCAGCCCACCCGCCATGGCCAGCCCCAGCACCAGCGACGGCTTGATCGAGCTCGGCAGCGAGGGAATGTCGGCCGGCGCGACGATCTGGGCGATGATCGGCCGCAATTCGCTCACGGCGCTGGCCTGCTGATGGGCATCCGAAAGCTGCTTCAGGCGGTCGCGCGCCGCCGTCGCTTCGGCCTGCAGGGTGCGCAGCTGTCCTTCCAGCCCCCTCGCCTCGATCGACTTGGTCTGCAGCGCCGCGACGCGTTCGCGCAGCGCAGCCTCGGCGGCGCGGGCGGCCTGGACGTCGGTCTCGATATTGGCGACGGATTGCGCCAGCTGCTTCTGCAGCCGCTCCTGTACCGCCGTCAGCGACAGCCGCAGCCGCTGCACCGCCGGATGACGCTCGCCCGACACTGCGACCATCTCGTCGAGCGCCCGGCGGGCCTTGCCCTCTTCGTCGAGGAGCTGCTGGACCACCGGCGAGCTGCCGAGATCGCTGGTCTGCGGGACGTTGCCGGCCGCAAGCGAGACCCGCGCGCGCTGCAGGCGGGTCTCCTCGGCGAGCCGCGCGGCGGAAACCGTGTTGAGCTGGGTCAGCATGTCGCGAAGCTGCTGCTGCTGGATGTCGGCACCGTCCTGTCCGAGCTCGACGAAGCCGGTCCGTACTCGGAAGGTTTCGATCTCCTTCTCGATCCGTCCCAGATTGGCGCGGGCCTCCTGGGCCTGCGCGCCATACCACTGGCTGGAGCGCTGCGAGGCGTTCGCCGTAGCCTCCATCTTTCGACGCAGATACTCGTTCCCGAAGGTGTTGACGATCAGCGCCGCACGGTCGGGATCGGTGTCGCGATAGGTCAGCGTGACCAGATAGGCCTTGGTATCGTTGCTGACGCCGAGCGACGCGAGCAGCCGCTGGGCGGCGATGTCGCGCTGGGTCGGCTCGGCGGCATCGCCAAAACCGGTGAGGTCGCGCAACGTCCTGCGCACAGCCGACGGAAAGATCAGTTCGGCCGCCCCTCCGAGAAGGCCGGAGGACTGCGTCCTTGTCTCCTGGTCGAGACCCAGGCGCGCCGCGACGGCGCGCGCCGTCGCGAGCGAGCGGATGATCCGCGCCTCGCTTTCGACCAGCGTCGAGGCATCGAGCGCGACGCTGCTCGCCTTGCCGCCCCCGCCGCTGTCTTCGCGCGTGAAGTCGAATTGCAGCACCAGGTCGGCGGTGTAGCGCTGCGGCGTCACCATCAGATAGAGGGCCGCCATCAGCATGACCCCGCAGGTGACTGCGGCGATCAGCAATCTGCGGCGCCAAAGCATGGAGAGAAAGTCGAAGGTCACCACATCATAGTGCCTGGCGAGCGTCACAGGCTGACGGGGGCCTCGCATGTCGCTGAATAGATCCATGGCCTCGTGCCTCGCCTGCGGTTTCACCCGGGGATACCGACCGAACCGGCCGGCGCCTCGCGAGCGACCGGCTCCGGCTCAGATCGCCTTGCGCGCTATTTCGCGCCGCGCCCATGCAGAACGGCCGGGACCGTCTGCAGCAGCACGTAGAAATCCAGCCAGAACGACCAGTTGTGGATGTAGAAGCTGTCCTGCCGCTTCTGGACGACGAGATCGCCGTCGCTGCGGTCCGTGACCTGCCAGAGGCCGGTCAGGCCGGGCGGCACGCTGGTGCGCAGCGCCTGGAATGCGGTGTCGAAGCACTGGTTGTGATAGGCTGGGAACGGCCTCGGCCCGACGATGCTCATCTCGCCGCGCAGGACGTTCCAGAGCTGCGGCAATTCATCGAGGCTGGTGCGGCGGATGAGCTGGCCGATCCGCGGCAGGATCCGGGGGTCGTTCGACAGCTTGAAGAAGCGCTCCCATTCATGCCGCGCCGCGCTATCGGCCTCCAGATGCGCGGCGAGCCGCGCCTCGGCGTCGGCATACATGCTGCGCAGCTTGTAGACCTTGAAGACGTGGCCGTTCCGGCCGATCCGCGGCTGGGCATAGAAGGCGGGCCCGTTGTCGACCGCCTTCACCGCCAATGCGATCACTGCGATCACGGGCAGAGCCAGAAGGGCGAGCGGGATCGTGACGACGAGGTCGAGCACCCGTTTCAGGCGCAGGTTGCGCGGCATGTGGATGGCACTGCGCAATTCGAGGCCGAGCAGCCCGCCCATGGCCCGCAATTGGGGATTGAGGACCTGCAGCATCGAGGCGTCGTGGACCACGAAGATCTGGCGAAGCGGCAGGCGGGCCAGCCAGTCGGCCTTCTCGACATGGAGATCCCCCGAGGCGCAGAGCGCGACCTCGATCCCCGGCGAGATAATGTTGGCCTGGCCGCGGGTGATCACCGGAAGGCCCGCAGTCTCCAAAGCCTCGGTGAGCACATCGGCCTCCTCGTCGGTGAGGATGGCGACCGGCTTCAGGCCGAGCTCCGGGTGCAAAGCCAGATCGCGCGCCAGGGCCAGGCAGGCCGGCATCGTGCCGTAGAGCACGGTCGGGGCGGACCAGAGATCGCGCCGCACCAACGCGCCGCGAACCAGCGCCTCGACATAATAGCCGAGCACCACCGACAACCCCGCGCCGGCGACCACGAAGCCCCAGAGATGGCTGGCCGGATCATCCAGCGCGAGCCAGGCGAGCACCACGGCAGCGGCGACGACGTTGCCGAGCGTGCGCCGGCGCAAGCGGTCGACCGGTTCGGACCGGTCGGAACCATAAAGCCCGAAGCCGCCCAAGGCACCGCATAGCGCCAGGGCCCAGACCAGCATCAGGCTCGCCATATTGGTGTCGGTATCCGACACGGCGATAGCCGCGCCCAACTGCAGCAACCCGGCGACGATGGTCAGCGTGACGAGGTCCCCGACCATCAGAGCGGCGGCGACAAGCCGCCGCCGCTCGGCTGGCGTGACATTGGCGCCGAGCACCCGGCCCGGCTTTGCCATGCCGATAGAGGTGGGCACGACAGTCGTGACTACATCCGGCATGACAGACTCCTGGGATCTCGCTCGGCTGAGCATGTCCGCACTTCCTTGAAGCGCAGACATGCCCCAACTCTTTGTTTTGTCGCATTTTCTTCCCGCGAGCCGGTATCCACCTCGCTCGAAAATGCTCCAGGCGGAAAAGCGGCGCTACTGCGCCGCGATCGTGGGGATGTGCTCGATGCCGGCCTCGCGCTCGGCCCTCGCCTTCACCTCGCCCGAGATCCAGGCATAGGTCGGGATCAACCCCTCGCCGAGATGGATCGAGGGTTCCCAGCCGAGGACCTCGCGCAGGCGGTTGTTGTCGCTGTTGCGACCGCGCACGCCTTGCGGACGATTGATGTTGAAGCGCTTGTGGATCGTCTTTCCGGAGATCCCGGCGATGATGTCGACCAGCCCGCTGACATCGACCAGCTCGTCCGTACCGAGGTTGAGCGGCCCGGAATAGTCAGAGCGCATGATGCGGTAGATGCCCTCGACGCAGTCGTCGATGTACATGAAGGAGCGGGTCTGCTTGCCGTCACCCCAGACCTCGATCGTCTCGCCCGACTTCGCCATCGCGACCTTGCGGCAGATCGCGGCCGGCGCCTTCTCCTTGCCGCCGTCCCAGGTGCCGAGCGGCCCGTAGACATTGTGGAAGCGGACCAGCCGGGTCTGGAAGCCGTAGTCCTGGGTGAAATACTCGCACAGCTTCTCGGTGTAGAGCTTCTCCAGCCCGTATCCCGGCTCGGGATCGGCGGGGAAGGCATCGTCCTCCTTCAGGGGCACGACCGTAGGCACGTCCTGAAGATATTGCGGATAGACGCAGGCCGAGGACGAGAACAGGAAGCGCTTGACCTTGGCGTCGTAGGCCGCCTTCAGCATCTGCGCGCTGATCATCGTGTTGTTGAAGGTGATCGAGGCGTGCGCGCCGGAGATGTAGCCGATGCCACCCATGTCGGCGGCGAGATTGTAGACCTCGTCCATGCCGTGGACCGCTTCACGGCAATCATCCATCTCGCGCAGGTCGAGAATGCGGAATTCATCCGCCGCGCTGGCTTGGTACTCCGGGTCCTTGATATCGACTCCTCGGACCCAATAGCCTCGATCCTTGAGGTAATTGACAAGATGGAAGCCGATAAAGCCGCCAGCGCCAGTAACCAGCACAGATTTCTTGGACATTACTTCGCTCCACTGAAGAATGGGACTCAGTGATAGCGTTTTTATCTTTTTAAATCAGGTGGTTAAACGGAACTATAACCCTTTTGGGACGAGCTATCTCTTGGGGTTAGACCTACCTTTTGGAGGTAGCAGCCAGCGCGGTCCTCTGCCGGAGCAGTTGCAGGCTGGCGCCGAGCATGAACTGCGGCACGATCTTGCCGTAGCGGCGCCAGAGCCGCCGCGGTTCCGAGAGCAGCCTGAACAGCCATTCGAGCCCGCGCTTCTGCATCCAGGCCGGGGCCTGGCGCTTGGTGCCGGCGAGGAAATCGAATGCGGCGCCGACACCGATCATGACCGGCGCCTCGATCCGGTCGAGATGCGCGGCCATCCAGTATTCCTGCTTCGGCGTGCTGAGCCCGACCCAGACGATGTCCGGTTTGGCGGCGTTGATCATGCGCACGATCTCCTCGTCCTCCGCCGCCGATGAAGGACGGAACGGCGGCGAGAAGGTGCCCGCGACAGAAAGTCCGGGAAAGCGCGCGGTGAGACGCTCGCGCAGGCGCTCGGCAAGGCCGGGCGCGCCACCGAAATAATATTGGCGATAGCCCTTCTCGGCCGACAACGCCGTGAGACGCAGCATCAGGTCCGGGCCGTAGACCCGCTCGGTCCGGCCATGGCCGAGCTTGCGGGCCATCCAGACCAGCGGCATGCCGTCGGGCGTTGCCATCCCCGCACGCTCATGGATCGCCATCAGCCTGGGATCCGACTGGCTCTCGATCACGCCGTGGACGCCGGTGATGCAGACATAGTTCCGGGCCTTGCGGGCGATCCAGCCCTCGACCGCGCCGAGGGCGTCCGCCATGGTGATGGCGCTGACGTTGACGCCCATGATGCGTGCGCGGGGAAGCGTGCCGTCCTGCGTCACGAGCTCACCCTCGCGACCTCGACCCTACGCACGGGGTCGTGCATCTTCGACAGCACACCTTCGAAATAGGCGATCGTGCGCTTGAGCCCATCCCGCAGGGGCACCTTGGGCCGCCAGTGCAGCAGCTCGTGCGCCTTGCTGATGTCGGGGCAGCGCTGGCGCGGATCGTCCTGCGGCAGCGGCCTGAAGACGATCGGCGAGCGCGAGCCCGTCAGCGAGATGATCAGCTCGGCGATCTCGGCCATGGAGGTCTCGACCGGATTGCCGAGATTGACCGCGCTGTCCAAAGGCTGGGTCACGTTCATCAGCCGCATCAGGCCTTCGACCAGGTCGTCGACGAAGCAGAATGCGCGGGTCTGGCGGCCATCGCCATAGAGCGTGATCGGCTCGTTGCGCAGCGCCTGGACGATGAAGTTGGAGACGACGCGGCCATCCTCCAGATTCATCCGCGGCCCGTAGGTGTTGAAGATGCGGGCGACGCGGATCTCGACGCCATGGCGCCGCTTGTAGTCGTAGAACAGCGTCTCGGCGCAGCGCTTGCCTTCGTCATAGCAGGCGCGCGGACCGCTGATGCTGACGAGCCCGCGATAATCCTCGACCTGCGGATGGACGTCCGGGTCGCCGTAGATCTCGCTGGTCGATGCCTGCAAGATCGGGATGCCGAGCCGCTTGGCCATGCCGAGCATGTTGATCGCGCCGAGCACGCTGGTCTTCGTGGTCTGCACGGGGTCGCGCTGATAATGCACCGGCGAGGCCGGACAGGCGAGATTGTAGATCTCGTCGACCTCGAGATAGAGCGGGAAGGTCACATCGTGCCTGAGCGTCTCGAAATTGGGCAGGCCGAGCAACGCCGTCAGGTTCTCGCGGCGCCCGGTATAATAGTTGTCGACCGCAATGACCTGGTGCCCCTGGGCGACCAGCCGCTCACAGAGGTGGCAGCCAACGAAGCCGGCGCCACCTGTGACAAGGATACGCTTCTGCATGTCTGAGCTCCGCCGGATCGTGCACGGGAGGGAGCCAAAAGCTTTGCCGCAAGCGCCGCCTTCTCAAAGGACGCTTTGGGAGGTGAGCGCCCCGGCGCGAACAAGGAAGGGCTACTCCCACGCGACGCGAATGGCACCTCGGCCCGAGGATGGCTGCCGCGCTCGACTATGGGATTAATCCGGTAGCGACACGCCTTGGCCCGAATGCCAATGCGGAAAGCGGCCCTGCCCTGACATCCTGCCGGCATCGCATCGCCCCTCTTCGGGCACGACGATCGGAGCCGGCTTTGGACACGTCAATCCACCCCCGGAAACCTCACCATGCCTCGCGCGCCGCGGCACTCGCCGTCCCATCGGGATGGCATTGGCTCCAGCCGCTCATCCTGGCGCTGGTGGCTTGGGCACTCATCCTGGTCGTGACCGTCTCGGCCGCCGAGCGCGAGGCAGCCGACACGCTCTCGATCGGCGACAAGGTCACGATCTCGGTCTTCGGGCAGAGTGATCTCTCCGGCGACTTCGTCCTCGACGGCTCTGGCGCGGTCAACATGCCGCTGGCCGGGCGGATCAGGATCGCCGGGCTCTCGGCGTCGGAAGCGGAAGCGCGAATCCGCAGCGCGCTGATGGACGGCTATCTGCGCGATGCCGTGGTCAGCCTGCGGATCGCCGAGCTGAAGCCGGTCTACATCATGGGCGAGGTGCGCTCGCCGGGGACCTATCCCTTCCGGCACGGGCTCAACGTCCTCGCGGCGGTCGCACTGGCCGGCGGCTATCGGGTGGGCGACGAGTCGATCGCCGTCCTCAAATCCGAGCTCCTGCTCGCCGACGAGCGCGAGCAGCTGCTCACCGCCTCGCTCCAGACGTTGACGGCACGCCGCCAGCGCCTCGAAGCCGAGCGCGACGGCGTCAAGCAGCTCGTGGCCGATGCACGAAGCGCAGGCAGCGTCCAGATTCTGGCCGGCGAACAGGAGATCCTCGACTTCCAGCGCCGGGCGCGCGAGGGCGAGCGCGATTTGCTGAGCCAGCAGGTCGCGCGGCTCCAGTCCGAAAAGGCCGCCCTGACCGAGCAAGCTCGACTGGTCGAGCGGCAGGTCGAGCTGACGCGCGAGCAATCGAGCGAATACAACAAGCTGGCGACGACCGGCCACGGCTTGCGTACCGTCCAGGTCGAGCGCGAGCGCGACTATACCCGCACGCAGGGCGAAGCGGCGCGCCTGCGGGCGGAGCTGGCCAAGAGCGAGACGGCGCTCGGCGAGCTGACGCTGCGGCTGCGCGAGCTCGACACGACCTATATGCGCCGTGTCGTGCTCGAGCTGCAGGACACCCGGCAAAAGATCCTCGAGGTCGAGCGCAGCCTGCCGACCGCGCGCGAGATCGCTGAAAGCCGGCGTCGCAGGCTTGTGGCGAGCCAGGGCTCCGGTACGGCGGCGGATTGGGACATCAGGATCACGCGACAGGCCGGCCTCACGCCGGTGACGATCCAAGCGAATTTCGAAACCACCCTGCAACCCGGCGACATCGTCCAGGTGACCCCGAAGACGCGCGCTGCGGAGAGCTCCCTTCCAGGGGAGGCGGCAAAGACGCCGGTGCGCCAGCTCACCGGCCTCGCCAGCCAGCAATGACCCTGTCACGGCTCACGCCGGCTGCGCCGCCATGCCTGAAAAGGCAGTCGTCGACGACGTGGCCGAGCGCGATCCAGTTCAATGATCGGGCGATCTCAAGACGACGGGGAGAGCAAGCCCTCTCCCGGCCAGGACGGAGGCACTCTTGACGAGTTCGGAGAAGCACAGCCGGGACGATGGCAGCAGCGCACGCACCGCCCCCTTTCTTCCGGCGGTCCGGAACTCCGCCTTCGCGAAGCATTGGCTCGCTATCGACGAAGGCGGCGCGGAGCTGACCAAGGCCGTGTTCGGTGCGCCCATCCGGCGGGCACCGCCCGCGCCAACTCCGAACAAGGCGGCACAATCCTCGACCTCCTCCGCGCCCGCTTCGCACAGCGCGCCGGCCCCTTCCCGCCTGCGGGCAACCGTCGCCCTGCTCCTGCTCGTCCTGGCCGTGCTTTTCGCCACGCCTGCCGCCAGGCTGCTGGGTTTCGCGCCGCGGCCCGAGCGGGCCGGCACCGCCGAGGTCTCGCCGCGCGGCAAGGCGCCGCTACTGAAACCGAGCCCTCGCCCCGAGGCGAAACGCGCCGGCGAGGCCTGAACGATGCCCGCCAGCGCCACATGGAAACAGAGCCTGCGCCTGAGCGCCCGCACAGCCTCGGCGCACTGGCCCGGCATCGCCCAGTTCCGCCGGAAGCTCTACGAGGCCCGCTTTCGCGCCGGCCAATATCACTGCGGCTACAGCGGCAGGTTTGCCGGCTTCGAGGCGGCCGAGCGTGCCTTGCCGACCGGCCTGTCCGGCTTCGACCATGACGCGATGGCGGACATCGACCACTACACCACCATGGCCGGCGGAATCGAGCCGATGCCGGCGACCGAGTATCCGGTACTGTTCTGGCTGCGCGGCGCGCTCGACGAAGGCGCCCGGACGCTGCTCGATCTCGGCGGCTATGTCGGGCACGCCTTCCGCCAATACGACCGGTATCTCGGCTTTCCCGATGACTTCCGCTGGACCGTCTTCGACCTGCCGCACATCACCCGGGCGGGACAGGCGATCGCCGCACGGCAGCCCACGCCACGCCTGCGCTTCACCAACAGCGCCGACGACGGCTGCGGCATGGAGATCCTGCTCGCAGCGGGCTCGCTGCAATACCTGCCGGAGAACTATCTGCACGAGAGGCTGAAGGCCTGGCCGAAGCGCCCCCGGCACCTGATCGTCCAGCGCACGCCGCTCCACGCGCGGCACTCCTTCGCGACGATCCAGTCGGTGATCACGCGAACGGGCGAGGTCTCGTTCTGTCCTTACAGCGTTCCGGCGCGCACCGGCTTCATCGATGGCCTGCTCGCGCTCGGCTATGAGCTCGTGGATTCCTGGGAGAAGCCACGCAGCCTCGACGTGCCGTTCCATCCGGAATGCCATGTCGAGACCTATTCGGGGCTCTACTTCCGGCTAGGATCCTGACGTCCCCGAACCACGCCCCCGCATCCACAGCCCTTTCGGGCATGCTTTGCCCGGCTGAGCGCGCTTGGCATGTGTCATCCGCGCCGGGTGCGCCTACCCCATGGGAAGATGGCGTTACTCCACCTGCTCCAATGTTGTCGCGCGGGCTTGGCGCATAGCCTTCCCTGCATGACACAGACCATCGACAGGAAATCTGCCCGCCAGGCCCCGCGTCGTCGCCGGCCTCGGGCGTCCGCCGCTCCCGATCTCGCTGGAGCCGCCCGCCCGCAAGTCACCCGGCGAGAGGCGCCGCGAACCGCGCCAGCGACCCTGGTCGACCTCTTCGCCGCGCAAGTCGCGGCCCGGCCACGCGCCGTCGCCTTGTCCTTCGGCGCGACCCATCTCTCCTATGCGGACCTTGATGCGCGCGCCGAACGACTGGCCGAGCAGTTGACCGCGATGGGCGCCGGCCCCGGCGCAATGGTCGGGCTCTGCCTGCCGCGCTCGCTCGACCTCATCATCGCGCTGGTCGCGATCCTGAAGAGCGGCGCCGGCTATCTCCCGCTAGACCCGGCCTATCCGGGCGAGCGCCTCGCCTTCATGGTCGAGGATGCCGATGCCTCGCTCATCATCGCCTCCGAGCACGCCGACTGGCTGCCGCCCGGCCGGCAACGGATCGATCCGCATCCGGCCGAAGACGCCAGGGCGGCAGCTTCGCCGACGCGGCGCGCGGCTGCGGCCAGCGACCTCGCCTATGTGATCTACACCTCCGGCTCGACCGGCAAGCCGAAAGGCGTCGCCCTCGAGCATGCCGCAGTGACGCGGCTGTTCAGTGCGACGGATGGCTGGTTCGGCTTCCGGCCCAGCGATGTCTGGACCCTGTTCCACTCCGTCTCGTTCGACTTCTCGGTCTGGGAGATCTGGGGGGCGCTGCTTCACGGCGGGCGTCTCGTGATCGTGCCGGAGAGCACGACGCGGGACCCCGCCGCCTTTTTGCGGCTGCTCGCCGACGAGGGCGTCACGGTGCTCAACCAGACACCGTCGGCCTTCGCGGCCCTCGACCGCGCCGATCATGACCGCGGCGGACGCGACCAGCTCTCCCTGCGGCTGGTGATCTTCGGCGGCGAAGCGCTCGATCCGCGCCGCCTCGCCGGCTGGTACCAGCGCCGCGGCGAGCATGCCCATCTCGTCAACATGTACGGGATCACGGAGACGACGGTGCACGTCACCTATCGCCCCCTCTCGCCCACAGATACGGAACAGCGGTCGAGCCTGATCGGGCGGCCGATCCCGGACCTCAAGCTCCTGCTGCTCGACGGCGAGACCATGCGTCCGGTGCCGCGGGGCGAGATCGGCGAGATCTTCGTGGCGGGAGCCGGGCTCGCCCGCGGCTATCTCAACCGTCCCGAGCTCAACGCCGCGCGCTTCGTGCCGCATCCGGAGGAGCCCGGCGCCCGGCTCTACCGTTCGGGTGACCTTGCTCGGCAGGTCGAGGACGACGACTACGAATATCTCGGGCGGGCGGACCAGCAGGTGAAGATCCGCGGCTTCCGCGTCGAGCTCGGCGAGATCGAGACGGCGCTGATGGCGCATCCCGGAATCAGGCAGGCCGCCGTGCTGCTCCGCTCCGACGACGGGAACGAGCGGCTCGTCGGCTATCTCGTGGCCGATGGCGCGGAGCGTCCCTCCCCCGCAGCGCTGAAGGCCCATCTCGGCGAGACCCTGCCGGCGCATATGGTGCCCGCGGCGTTCGTCTTCGTGCCTGATATCCCGCTGACCGTGAACGGCAAGCTCGACCGCGTCGCGCTGCCGGCGCCCGGCCGCGCCCGGCCAGAGACGGCAGCGCCCTATGCTGCGCCCCGCAATGCGATGGAGCGGCGCTTCGCCGATGCCGTCGCCGATGTCTTCCAGATCGACATCGTCGGCATCGACGACAATTTCTTCGATCTCGGCGGCAATTCCCTGCTCGTCGCCGAATTGCACCGGCGCCTCGTCCGGGATCTGCCCTGGTTCGCCCTGGTCGACCTCTACCGTTACCCGAATGTGCGGGCGCTGGCCGGCCATCTGACGCCGCAGAAGCCGAGCGTGCTCGGCAGCCTCGCCGCGGCACGCGAACGCGGCCTGCGCTCGCGCGGCCTGCCCGCATCCTTCCCTGAAAGCACGTCGATAGGCGGCTCGCATGACTGATCCCCTCCCCGAGCGCGCCGTCGCGATCATCGGCCTGGCCGGCCGCTTCCCCGGCGCACCGACCGTCGGCACGCTCTGGCAGAACCTGCTGGACGGTGTGGAGTCGATCACGAGGTTCGATCCCGCCGCGCTCGAGGATGGCTTCGACGCGGCAACACGCGCGCTCCCGAACTTCGTTGCGGCGAAGCCCGTGCTCGACGGCATCGACCAGTTCGATGCACCCTTCTTCGGCATGATGCCGCGCGAGGCCGCGCTCACCGATCCGCAGCAGCGCCTGCTGCTGGAATGCGCCTGGGAAGCGCTCGAGGATGCCGGCTACGACCCCGCGGCGCCCGGCCACTGCATCGGCGTCTTCGCCGGCGCCACCTCCAGCACCTATCTGCTGCAGAACCTGCTGCACGACCGCTCGGCGATCGCCGACTACACCTCAGGCTTCCAGATCGGCAACCTGCCGCTGCTGGTCGGTTCGGCCGCGGATTTCACCGCGACGCGGATCGGTTACAAGCTCGGCCTCACCGGCCCCTGCGTTGCCGTCCAGTCTGCCTGTTCGACCTCGCTCTTGGCGGTCGCCCAGGCCGTGCAGAACCTGCTCTGCCATGGCTGCGACATGGCCCTGGCGGGCGGCGTCTCGATCACCTTCCCGCAGCGACGCGGCTATCTCGCCCAGGAGGGCGGCATCGTCTCGACGGACGGCCATTGCCGCCCCTTCGACGCCGGCGCCAACGGAACGATCTTCGGCAGCGGCGCCGGCCTCGTCGTCCTGAAGCGGCTGGAGGATGCGGTTGCGGATCGCGACCAGATCTACGCCGTCATTCGCGGTGTCGGCGTCAACAATGACGGCGCAGGCAAGGTCGGCTTCACCGCGCCGAGCGTCGACGGCCAGGCCGCGGCAATCGCCATGGCGCATGCCGCCGCCGATGTCGATGCGCGCTCGATCGGCTATGTCGAGTGCCACGGCACCGGCACGCCGATGGGCGACCCGATCGAGGTCGCCGGCCTCACCGCCGCCTTCCGGCTGACGACCGAGGACCGCGGCTTCTGCGCGCTCGGCTCGGTCAAATCCAATGTCGGCCATCTCGACGCCGCGGCCGGCGTCACCGGGCTGATCAAGACCGCGCTCGCGGTGAAGAACGGGATGCTGCCGGCGAGCCTGCACGTCACGCAGCCGAACCCGGCGCTGGAGTTGCCCGACAGCCCGTTCTTTATCGCCGACCACCGCCAGGAATGGGCCGGTCAGGACGGGCCGCGCCGCGCCGGCGTCAGCGCCTTCGGGTTCGGCGGCACCAATGTGCATCTCGTGCTGGAGCAAGCACCTGCAACTGAGCCCGTGGCGCCGGCCCGCCGTAACCAGCTCCTGACGCTCTCGGCCCGCAGCACAGCGGCGCTCGGCAGGGTGCGGGACAGGCTGGCGGAGCATGTCGAAGCGCACCCCGAGCAGAACCTCGCCGACATCGCCTTCACTTTGCAGGCGGGACGGCGTTCCTTCCCGCACCGCCTCGCCGTGGTCGCCGACAATCACGCCGAAGCTGCCGCGGCCCTGCGCAAGCAGAACACCGAGCGCGCCACGGCCGTGACCGGCGTCGGCGATCTCGTCTTCATGTTTCCCGGACAGGGCTCGCAATATCCGCAGATGGCGCGGGAGCTCTATGCCGGCGAGCCGGTCTTCCGCCGGACGGTCGACCTGTGCTGCGAATTGCTCAAGCCCGAGCTCGGGCTCGACTTGCGCAGCCTGCTCTATCCGAGCAATGGCGGCGATCCGGAGCGGCTCTCGGCGACGCTGCTCGCCCAGCCGGCGATCTTCACGGTCGAATACGCCCTGGCGCAGCTTTTGATGAGCTGGGGCCTGCAGCCCTCCGCCATGATCGGCCACAGCGTCGGCGAGTTCGCCGCCGCCTGCATCGCCAGCGTCTTCTCGCTGGAGGATGCGCTCTCGCTCGTTGCCAGGCGCGGCCGGATGATGCAGGAGCTGCCCGGCGGTGCGATGCTGGCCGTGCGCCTGCCCGACGCCGAGATTGCGGCGCTGGCGCAGGGCAATGTCAGCATGGCGGCGATCAACGCGCCCGGCATGGGCGTGCTCGCCGGGCCGTTCGAGGCAATCGAGGCGCTGGAAGCGGAGCTCGCGCAGCGCGGGGCGACGCATCGCCGCCTGCAGACCTCGCATGCCTTCCACTCCGGCATGATCGACCCGCTGGTCGCGCCCTTCACCGAGGCGGTCGCGGCCATTCGCCTCAATGCGCCGGAGCTGCCGTACATCTCCGGCGTGACCGGCGACTGGGTCAGCGCCGAACAGACCACCGACCCCTCCTATTGGGCGCGGCATGCGCGCGAGCCCGTGCGCTTTGCCGATGGCATCGCGACGCTCGTGCGCAGCCTCTCGCCCATCCTGCTCGAAGTGGGACCCGGCGCCGCACTGGCCAGTTTCGCATTGCAAGGTGCTGGTGCGGGCCGGGCCGCCATCTCCTGCCTGCCCGATGCGCAAGGCGATGCCGAAGCCATGCTCGCCGCCGCGCTCGGCCGCCTCTGGACCGCCGGGATCGTGCCCGACTGGTCGGCCTATCAGGCTGCCGGCAAGCCGAAGCGCGTCTCGCTGCCGACCTATCCGTTCGAGCGCAGCCGGCACTGGGTCGAAGCGCCGGCCGCCTCGGCCTCCCAGACAATGGCCGCGCCCGCGGCTGCGCCCGTTCAAACACCTCCCACTCAACCCGAGCAGGAACCGGCCATGGCTACCTCCGCGGACACCGACATCCCCCTGGGCCGTTCGGAGCTCGGCGGCCGGGTCGCAGCGATCTTCGAGAACCTTTCCGGGCGGCCCTTCGGCGCGGACGAGACGGGCGCGAGCTTCCTCGAGCTCGGCTTCGACTCACTCCTGCTGACGCAGGCCGCACAGGGCCTGCAGACGGCCTTCGGCGTCCAGATTCGCTTCCGCCAGTTGCTCGACGATCTGCCGAGCGTCGACGACGTCACGCGCCATATCGCCGAGCTTTGCCCGCAGGAAATGGCGAAGCCGGCTGTTGCAGTGCAAGCCGCTGCACCGGCCACACCTCTCTCTGCTGCTCCTGCCGTCGTGGCGACGGCTCCCGCCATCATGGCTGAGCGGCCGGCCGCCTCGGGCCTAGACGCGCTGATGCGCGAGCAGCTCGACGTGATGTCGCGCCTGATGGAGCGCCAACTCCAGACCTTGAGCGGCCAAGCGGCAGCGCCGGCCATCGCAGCCGTAGCGCCCGCCTTGCAGCCCTCCACCGCCCCGCAGCCGCAGGCGGCCACGCTGCTTCAGCCAGCCCCGGCTTCCCCGGCCGCGAGCGGCACGGCCGGTTCGACGGCACGCTTCAAGCCGTTGATCCGCACGGGCAACGAAGCGCTCACCGAGACGCAACGCGCCCATATCGCCCGACTGACGAAGCTTTATGTCGGCAAGACCGCGACCTCGAAGCGGCTCGCCGACCAGCACCGCCCGGTCCTGGCCGATCCTCGCACCGTCTCCGGCTTCGCCGCCGACTGGAAGGAAATGGTCTACCCGATCGTCTCCGCACGGGCGAAGGGCGCCAGAATCTGGGATGTCGACGGCAACGCCTATGTCGATCTCGTCAACGGCTACGGCCAGACCGCATTCGGCCATGCGCCCGATTTCGTCGTCGAGGCGGTTCAGGCACAGCTGACCGACGGCTTCGCCATCGGGCCGCAATCGCCGCTCGCGCATGAAGCCTCGACGCTGTTCTGCGAACTGACCGGCCATGCCCGCGTCGCCTTCTGCAATACCGGCTCCGAAGCGGTGATGGCGGCGATGCGGGTCGCCCGCACTGTCACCGGTCGTGACAGGATCGTTGCATTCTCAGGTGCTTATCACGGCCAGTTCGACGAAGTCCTGGTCCGCGGCGTCGGCGAGCAGCACCGTTCGGTGCCGGCAGCTCCCGGCATTCCGGCGGACGCCGTCGGGCGCATGACCATCCTGGACTACGGCACAGATGAGAGCCTCGCCTGGCTGCGCGAGCATGCGCATGAGCTCGCTGCGGTGCTGGTCGAGCCGGTGCAGAGCCGGCGGCCGGGCTATCTCCCCGTCGCCTTCCTCAAGGAATTGCGCGCCATTACCGAGAAGGCTGGTACCGCGCTGGTGCTCGATGAGGTCGTCACCGGCTTCCGCGTCCATCCGGCCGGCGTGCAGGCCCTGCTCGGCATCAAGCCGGACCTTGCGACCTATGGCAAAGTCGTCGGCGGTGGCCTGCCGGTCGGCCTGCTGGCCGGCACGCCGCGTTTCATGGACGCGCTCGATGGCGGCGCCTGGCGCTTCGGCGACGACAGCGTCCCCGAGGTCGGCGTCACCTTCTTCGCCGGGACTTTCGTCAGGCATCCACTGGCGCTGGCGGCGACGGTCGCCGTGCTCCGGCATATCAAGGAGAACGGGCCGGCGCTGACCGAGGCGCTGACGCAGCGCATGCAGGGCCTCGTCGAGGCGCTGCGGCGCGCCTTCGCGAGGGTCGGCTGGGACGTGCCGATCGAGAGCTATGGCAGCGTCGCCTATTTCGAGCCGGGCCGTGATCACCGCCTCGGCAGCCTGCTGCACTATCATCTGCGTGCCCGCGGCATCTTCATCCAGGAACACTATCCCTGCTTCCTGACGACCCAGCACGGCGACGCCGAGATCGCGGCGATCGTCGCCGCCTTCGAGGACAGCCTTGCTTTGATGCGCCGGGACGGAATGCTGCCCGGAACGGCCGCCGAAAGCCTGCCGCCGGACATGCCCGCCCCGACATCGGAGATCGAGCTTCCGCTGACCGAGGCCCAGACCGAGATCTGGCTGTCGGACCAGACCGGTCCCGAGGCCAGCGCCGCTTTCAACGAATCCATCAGCCTGACGCTCGACGGTGACGTCGATGCACTGCGCCTCGCCGAAACGGTCAGGCAGGTCGCGTGCCGGCACGCGATCCTCAATGCGCGCTTCTCGCCCGATGGCGAGATGATGCAGGTTTCGTCCTCGGGGACGTTGCCGGTCGCGATCAGCGACCTGCGCGGCGAGACCGACCCGCAGGCCGCGCTGCAGGCCAGGATCCAAGCTTATGCCAGCCGCCCATACGATCTCGTGCAAGGGCCGGTGGCCGAAGCCGAGATCATCCGGCTCGGCGAGCAGAAGCATGTGCTGATCCTGTCGGCGCATCACATCGTCTGCGACGGCTGGTCGACCAACATCCTGCTCGACGAGATCGCAACGGCTTATCGCTCCGGCATCGACGCGCTGCCGGCAGCAATGCCCTTCACGGACTACGCCTCGCAAACGCGGCAGGATCCGCGCACGGAAGAGGCTGCGGCCTACTGGACCAAGATGTTCGCGGAGCTTCCCGCCCCGCTCGAACTGCCAACCGACCGGCCACGGCAGGCGCCGCGCAGCTTCAATGGCGGCACACGCACCAGCTTCATCGAGGCCGAGCTCTATCGCAAGGTGAAGGCAGCGGGCGCTAAGCGCCGGCGGACGCTCTTCGCCACGCTCTTCGCCAGCTTCCAGGCGCTGCTGCTGCGGCTCTCCGGCCAGCGAGACCTCGTCATCGGCGTACCCGCCGCCGGGCAATCGCAGCTCGACGGCCCCTCGCCCGTCGGCCATTGCGTCAACTTCTTGCCGATCCGCAGCGGCATCGATCCGGCCGAGCCGTTCTCGGCCCATCTCGACAAGGTCGGACGCCTCGTCCTCGACGCCTATGACCATCAGAGCTTCACGCTCGGCGCCCTGCTGAAGCGACTGCGCGTCCCGCCGGTGTCCGGGCGGCTGCCGCTGGTCGAGGTGCAGTTCAATCTCGAGCGGCTGGCGGGCAATCTCGATTTCGGTGCCGGTGTCAAAGCCGGTGTAGAGCCGAACCCCAAGGCCTTCTCCACCTTCGATCTCTATTTCAACATCGGCGAATCCGACGACGGCTTGCGCATCGACTGTTGCTATGGCGCCGATCTCTTCGACGCGGCGACGATCGACCGCTGGCTCGGCCACTACCGGACGCTGCTCGCGGCCTTCGTCGCCAATTCCGACATGGTCATCTCGGCGATGCCGCTGATCGAGGGCGACGAGCGCCAGCGCCTCGTCTCCGAGATCAACGACACGCAGGTCGCGCTGCAGGGCGACGACGGCACGATCCAGGCCTTCGAACGCCAGGTCCAGCAGCAGCCCGAGGCTATCGCCGTCTCCTGCGGCGAGCAGCAGCTCTCCTATGCCGCCCTGAATGCCTGGGCCGACCGGATCGCGGCCGAGCTGACGGCGCGCGTCGACGCTCCCGAAAGCCGCATCGGCTTGTTAATCGAACGCTCGCCGGCGCTGATCGCCGGCATGCTCGGCGCGCTCAAGGCCGGCTTCCCCTATGTGCCGCTCGATCCCGTCATGCCGAAGGCGCGCATCCAGCGGATCCTGCGGGATTCAGAGGCCGTCGCACTTTTGACCGCGGGTCCGCTCGACCCGGCGATCGTCGAGCCAGATGAGAGCGTCATGCTGATCGATGTCGACCGGACCACGGCGAACCTCGCCGGGATCAGAACGGCGGCGATCGGGCCCGATCAGCTCGCCTATGTGATCTACACCTCCGGCTCGACCGGGGCGCCGAAGGGCGTCGAGGTCAGCCATGGCGGGCTGTCGAACCTGCTCTTCGCGATGGCGCGCGAGCCCGGCTTCGCCAGCTCGGACACGATGCTCGCCGTCACGACGGTGACCTTCGACATCGCCGCGCTCGAACTGCTGCTGCCGCTGATCCAGGGCGGCCGGGTCGCGATCGCGACCGCTGACGAAGCCAAGGACGGCGCCGAGCTACTGGCACGGCTGCAGCAGAGCGGCGCCAACGTGCTGCAGGCGACGCCGATGACCTGGCGCCTGCTGCTTGAAGCCGGTTTCCGCTCACGGCCGGGCCTGCGCATGCTCTGCGGCGGCGAAGCGCTGTCGCTCGACCTCGCCCGCAAGCTGCTCGAAGGCGGCGGCGAGCTCTGGAACATGTACGGGCCGACCGAGACGACGATCTGGTCCTCGGTCGCCCGCATCCAGCCGGAGGACGAGGTCGTCACGATCGGCCTGCCGATCGCCAACACGCAGTTCTACATCGTCGACGGCAACAACGAGCCTGTCGGCGTCGGCATCCCCGGAGAGCTGCTGATCGCCGGTACGGGCCTGGCGCGCGGCTACGCCAACAATCCCAAACTCACCGCCAGGAGCTTCATCGCCAACCCGGTCGATCCCGGCACCAGCGCCCGGGCCTACCGCACTGGCGACCGTGCCAAATATCTCCCCGACGGCCGTATCGTGCATCTCGGGCGGCTCGACCATCAGGTGAAGCTGCGCGGCTTCCGCATCGAGCCTGGCGAGATCGAGGCCGTCCTCGCCCGCAAGGCCGGCATCGTCTCGGCCGTGATCCTGCGCGAGGACGTGCCGGGCGAGCCGCGCCTGGTCTGCTACTACGTCACCAGCGCGGACAGCCCGCCGCCGGCCGAATTGCGGGCGGCGCTGGCGCAGGACCTGCCGGACTACATGGTCCCGACCGCCTGGGTCGGCCTGCCGGCCTTGCCTCTGAATCAGAGCGGCAAGCTCGATCGCGCCGCGCTGCCGGCGCCGGATGCCCAGAGCACAGCGCCCAGGGCCGAAAAGACGGCCGACGCAGCTGCGCCGCGGACCCCTGTCGAGGACACGCTGATCCGCATCTGGAGCGAGGTGCTGCGGCGCGAGGACATCGACGTCCACGACGACCTCTTCGACCTCGGCGCCGATTCCCTCAGCATCTTCCAGATCACCAGCCGTGCCCGCCGCGAAGGCCTCAAGGTCGCGGCCCGGGATTTCTTCCGGAACCGGACGATCGCCGCCGTCGCAGCCGCGCTTCCCGATGAGCCCGCCGCCGAAGCCACCGCGCCTGCCGCGACGTTCTGGAAGCGGCCATGGCGACGCCCGCGCGACGGTGCGCAGCAGCCGAACGAGCCAAGCGCCGTCTCGCAGCGCGAGAGAGGGTGAGCGATCATGGCAAACCAGTTCACCCGCGAGCCGGAGCCGCAATTGCGCGAGCCAGAGCACATCGTGATGACGGCCAGGTGCTCATCTGCGCAGCAGCGCTATTGGGAGATCGACGCCAGGGATCCCGGCACGCCAGCGCTCAACATCGCCGTGAAATGGCGGATTCGCGGTCATCTGGACGCATCCCTGGCGCAGGATGCGTTCCAGGCGATCCTCGATCGCCATGAATCCCTGCGGACCGCGATCCGGCTGGAGGATGGCCGGCCCGTCCAGGCGATTGCCGAGCAGGTTCCTTTCAAGCTGCCGGAGATCGATCTCTCCGGCCTGCCGGAGGCGGACAGGGCCCGGGAGGCTGATCGCATTGCTCAGAGCGAAGCCTGCACGCGCTTCGATCTCGGCGAAGCACCGCTGCTGCGGGCGACGCTGCTGCGCAAGAGCCGCGCCGAGGCGGTGATCCTGGTCGTCGCCCACCACATCGTCAGCGACGGCTGGTCGATGGGTCTCATCGCCAAGGATTTCGTCGCAGCCTATCAGGCGCTCGGCCGTGGCCGCGAGCCGGTCCTCTCCGAGCTTCCCCTGCAATATTCCGATTTCGCCGAAGGCAGCCAGGACAGCATGGAAGGCGGCGCGCTTGCACGCGAGGAAGCCTATTGGCAGCGCAAGCTCGCCGAGCTGCCCACCGTCGAGGTGCCGGGCGATCGTCCACGGCCGGCGACGCGGAGCACAAACGGCGCCTCGCTGTCGCGGCTGCTTCCCCGCCGCCTGACCGCGAACCTCGCCGATCTGGCACGCAAGGAAGGTACGACCTTCTTTTCAGTCGCTTACGCCGTTCTCCTGACCTTGCTCCGGCAACGCACCGGCGCCTGCGACCTCGTGCTGAGCACGCAGATGGCGAACCGGGACGATGTCGAGCTGGAGGCGATCGTCGGCCCGTTCGTCAACACGCTCGTGCTGCGGACAAAGGTTTCCGACGAGCAGAGCTTTCTCGATCTCTGTCAGGCCGCGCGCGACACCTTCGAGGACGCGGTCGATCATCACCAATGGCCGTTCGACAGGCTCACGGGACTGCTGCCAAGCCATCGCGACACCGGCCGGCCGCCGATCTCAGTCAACTTCATCGTCCAGCGCGCCTTCATCGGCGAGCTCGCCAATGACAGCTTCCAGCTGTCGGGGATTCCATCGCCTTTGCCGGGCGCGCTCTACGACCTGAACTTCATCCTGGTCGAGCGCGAGGAAGGCTGGCGCCTGACCTGCGAGTATCATCTCGACCTCTATGACGAGGCGACCGCAAGCGAGCTGGTGGCGCAGTTCGAGAGCCTGGCGGAGACGCTCGCCGCCAATCCGGCCGCACATCTGCCGCGCCCGGCACCGACCTCCCTGCCGATCGCATCGCCGCTCTGGCTGCCGGCGACGCCGGCATTGCCGCCGGTGATCGACGTGACGGGCCTGCGCCGGACGTGGCTGCAAAAAGGCGGCACGCAGCCGACCTTGTTCGCGCTCAACCACACCGCCCATAATCTGCGCCTGTATCGGCCGCTGGCGCAGGAACTCGGCCCCGACCAGCCTTTCGCCGCGCTGCAATTGCTAGACCCGCTAGTGAACGGCGCAGCGCCGAGCTCGATCGAACAACTCGCCGCGGCCTATTGCGAGGCGATCATCGCGACGGAGCCGGACGGCCGATATCGGCTCGCAGGCTTCTGCCGCTCCGGCGTGATCACCGTGGAGGTCGCAAAGCAGCTGGTAGCGAGCGGCAGGCAGGTCGATCTGGTGATGCTGATCGACTGCTGGGCGCCCGGCTACTTCCTGCGGCAGCCCTATGGCGCGCGCCTGTGGTTCCGCTTGAAGCGCGCGGGCCGCTTCGCCCGGCGCTTCTGGCAGGGCGGGCCACGCAGCTTCGTGACGCGGATGTCGTTCTGGCTGCAATCGACCGCCGCCGTCAGGCAGGCGAAGCGCCTGATCTTCTGGCGCCCGGCCGAGGAAGCCGCCGACGAGGCCGATTTCTGGCGGACGACCGACGAGCTCGAGGCGCTGGTCCAGCGCTATGCGTTGCCGAACTATGACGGGCGTGTCCTGGTCTTCCGGAGCGGCGCAATCCCGGCCGGCTGGCCGCCGGATGCGACGCTGGGCTGGGCCGGCCATCTCGTGCCGGGCACACCCTGCGTCTCGGTCGACGGCGAAGGCCATGAAGGCGCCTTCTCCGAAGCCGGATCGCGGACCATGGCCGAACACATCATCGAGATCACAGGGCGGAGCCGGGGCTGATCGCGGCGCCTTTGGTCGGCGAGGATCAAGGCCGGGCCATCCAGACCGGGGACCAGCCGCGATGGCGCGCGGCCAGCGTGCCGCAATAGCCGGGCGCCGGCTCCAGATCGGCGAGCTGCCAGAGATCGGCCTCGGCCGGGTCGGATTCCACCGTCAGAAGCCGCGCCCTGAACGGATCGAGCGAGACTTCGAAGCTCGATGGCGAGCCGTTGAGGCCGACGCCGATCGCCTTCAGGCAGGCCTCCTTGCGCGTCCAGCAGCGGATGAAGGATTCCTCGCGCAGCTCGGGCGTCAGAGCCGCGAGCATGGCGAACTCCCGCGGCGCGAGACATCCCGCCAGGAGATCGGCCGAAACCGGCCTGATCCGCTCGATATCGACGCCGACCGGCATGCCCTCGGCGACCGCGACGATCGCAAGCTCGCCGGAATGGCTGAGATTGAACGCGATCGGGCGCCCGCTGTGCTCGTTCACAAGAAACGGCTTGCCGAACGCCGTTTCGCCGAAGCGCAGCCGGGGCGGCGGAATCGGGACGTAGAGCGCCAGGACACGCCGCAGCCAGTTGCGCGCCACGACGAAAGCGACCCGCGCCTTCGCATCATGAAACCGGTCGGCGCGGGCGCGCTCCTCGTCCGACAGGATTGCACGACGCTCGGCCGCCTCCATCGGATGCAGATCGACACGACAGCACCAGAGATGCACCTGGGAGGGTGGCAGCTGCATCATGGCGAGGGCGCCGTCATCATGCGGCCGCTGACCGGCACAGCCGGCGGGCGGGCGAGCAGGCCCGGAACCCGCAGCGCGAGCATCACCAGGACGACAAGTGCGGCGAGTTCCGAGAGGAGGGTCACCGCGATCAGCCCAGCCACGCCGAAGGTCGCCGCCGCCGGATAGACCGTCAGCAGGCTGAAGCAACCTCCGACGAGCGATGCGAGGAAGACCGGCCGCGTGCGCTCCAGCGCTCGGAAGGCGCAACCGAGGACCAGGCTCGTCAGCGCCATCGGGAAGGCGAAGGCGTACCAGATGATCACCCAGTCGAATTCGAGGATCTCGCCGCCATAGAGCTGGTGCAGCAGCCAGGGACCGAACAGGCCGAGACCGAGAACCGTCGCGGCCCCGACGACGCCGGCGAACAGCATGGCGCGGCCGAGCGTTCGGTGGAGACCTTGCATGCCGCCCTCGGCAAAGGCCTTCCCGGCCATCGGCGGCACGATGTTCTCCAGCGCCTCGCGCACCACGTTGAGCACGGCGAGCAGGCTCTGCGCCGCCCGCAGCGCACCGAGCACCTTCGGCCCGAACAGGCCAGCCGTCACCAGGAGCCCGCTATAGCTCAGCACCCATTGCACCGAGCCGGTCAGGACGAGCCAGCGCGCCGAGCGCCATTGCCGCACGGTAACGCTGGTCAGGATCTGCCGGCGCCACAGCAGCGGTCCCGACATGCTCAATCCGCACAGCGTCGAGACGGTGGCAGCGCCGGCAACAGCCCATAGCGCATTCGCGACATCGAGCATCCCCGTCTGCCAGAGCGCTGCGAGCGCGCCGAGCTTGAGGAGCTGGTTGATCGCGTCGATCAGCAGGATTCCGGCGGGCCGCCGGCGGGCGAACAGGTAACGGCGCAGGAAATCCTGCGTCAGATAGGAGGCTGCCGCCATCGTGCCCGGCAGCGCGGCATCGGCCAGCGCTGAGTCCGCGCCTGCCGCGAAGACCAGGGCGGCGAAGATCGCGGCGGTCGCGACGACGACGTAACCGGCCTGATGCAGGAAGACGATCGTGTAGTAGGCCTCGGCCTCAGCCCCCTGCTCCTTCGTGCCGATGCTCATCATCGGGCTGACGATCAGGCCGAGCTGAAGGCTCATCGCCAGATAGAGCGCGAGCCAGACCATCGTGTAGACCCCGAAGGCTTCGAGCCCGAGCGCGCGGGCGAGCAGGATGGTCGTCAGGAAATTGCAGGCGCTCGACAGCGCCTGGTCGGTAAAGGACAACGCCGGATCACGCATTGCCCGCAGGCGTGCCCTCATGCCCTCGGATATCTTGCCCGGCCTGCGCTGATCTGAGCCGATACGACCCGGCTCGAGCCGCGCCCGGCCGAAATACCCACCCATCTTGCCCGCGCTGAACGTCATCGGGCCTCCGCTGACGATTGTCCGATCGCATCTTCTCGGGCGAAGTCTAGCGTCGCCCTCATCCTGACGGCGCTGGGCATAGGGACTGCCCAGAAGGAAGGTGGGCCAGTTGTCTCGCCGGCATGGCTACCTCGGATGCCCAGCCTGCTTCGGCCCGGCCGGGAGTTACGCTCCTCCCGGGACGGCAGCCGCCGCGCAG
Organism: Bosea sp. 29B; assembly: GCF_902506165.1. Classification (NCBI taxonomy): domain Bacteria; kingdom Pseudomonadati; phylum Pseudomonadota; class Alphaproteobacteria; order Hyphomicrobiales; family Alloboseaceae; genus Allobosea; species Allobosea sp. 29B. Next base: position 5,048,295 of record NZ_LR733817.1, on the reverse strand, counting down.
AGCAAGGGTCGACCGTGAAGGGAATGCCACGAGCACCGGCTGGCGCCGCGAGTGACCGGCGAGCGACCGATCGCTATTTGCCGATCCTGGCGTTCGGCTTTGCCGGCTATGTCGTTCTCGGCAAGAGCTTCGCCTATCTCGGCCTGCCACCGCTCTTCGTCGGCGAGATGCTGTTCGCACTCGGCCTGCTCGCCTTCCTCGCCTCGGGCTGCACCACGACGCTGCTCACAACCGTGCCGGCGCTCAGCGCGGCCCTGCTGATGGGCTGGGTCCTGCTGCGGACGCTGCAAGGCGTTGGCGCCTACGGGGTCGACGCGCTGCGCGACGGCGCGGTCGCGCTCTATGGCGGCTTCGCCTTCATCGTCGCAGCACTGATCGTGGAGCGTCCGATCCGCATCGCCCAGATCATGGGCTATTTCCGGATCCATGCGCGGGTGCTGATCCCGATCGCGATCGTCCTCTACCTGATCGCGCGGTTCTTCTTCGCCTCGATCCCGAAGCTCCCGGGCCAGAATGTCGAGATCATCTCGGTGCGCTCCGGCGAACTCGCCGCGCATCTCTGCGGTGCGCTCGTGCTCGTCCTGGTGGGGCTGTGCAAGGTCAGCCGGACCTGGCTCGTCGTCGCGCTCGGCGCGGCCCTGCTCATCGCCAGCCAGAGCCGCGGCGGCATGCTAGCCCTGCTGCTCCCCCTGGTTCTGGCCATGATCCTGACCGGCCAGATCGGCCGCTTCGCCGCCATCACCGCCGCCCTCACGGTCGTGATGCTCCTGGCTGCCGCCGCCGATCTCGAGATCGACCTGCCGCGTGGCGAGCGACCGATCAGCGCGGCCGCCGTGGTCGAGAACCTCGCCAGCGTCGCCGGATCGAGCGAGGCCAACAATCTCGACGGGACCAAGCAATGGCGGCTGGGCTGGTGGCAGGCGATCCGCAACTACACTGTCCACGGCCCCTATTTCTGGACCGGCAAGGGCTTCGGCATGAACCTGGCGGAGGCGGACGGCTTCGTCGTCGGCCTCGAACGCGGCGGACCGACCGTGCGCAGCCCTCACAGCGTGCACATGACCTATCTCGCCCGGGGCGGCGTGCCCGGCCTCGCCCTCTGGCTCCTGACCATCGGCAGCTGGACGATCGCGCTGCTGCGCGCTGCCCATCTCGCCTGGCGGCGCGGCGACCTCGACTGGGCGCGCTATTTCGTCTTCCTGGTCTGCTACCTCGCCTCGATCGTTATCGACGCCTCCTTCGACGTCGCGCTCGAGGGACCGATGCTCGGCATCCCCTTCTGGATCCTGTTCGGAATCGGCTTCGGCTCGCTTATGGTCTACCGCGCCTGGCACATCGTCGAGCCGCCGGTCCGCTTCGGTCGCGCCACGCGCGGCGGCGCGCACATCGCCGGTGCAGCTCTTCTCGGAGCGATGACATTGCTGGGCAGCTCGCGCTCCGAAGCTGCCGAAAATACGCATTGCCCATCCGGTTCGATCCTGGTTCCGGTCGGCGCATCCATCCAGGCGCTCGTCGACAAGGCTGCACCGGGCACAACATTCTGCATCGCAGCCGGCACTCATCGGGGCCAGTTGGTCTCGCCAAAGGACCGGCAGACCTTCATCGGTCAGCCCGGCGCCGTCCTGAACGGCGCCGAACTGATCACCGATATCAGCCGGAAGGACGCCTTCTGGGTGACCGCCATGCCCCAGTTCGGGATCAAGCCGTTCGGCTCCTGCCTGCCCAATCGCGCCCGCTGCAACGATCCGCGACGCTTCTTTCTCGATGGCCAACCGCTGGAGCCGGTCTCCGACCGTGCCGAGCTGCAGCCGGGCCGCGTCTATTCCGATGCCGCGACAGGGCTGAGCTATCTCGCGGACGACCCGCGCGGCCGGACCCTGGAGCGGACGCGCGTACTCTATGCTTTCAACAATCGAGGCGCACGCGGCGTCACCGTCAAAGGCCTGGTCGTCGAGAAATATGCGACACCCGCCCAGCAGGGTGCGATCTTCGGCGACGAGAACGCACGCGCTACCGACTGGCTGATCGAGGACAACGAGGTGCGCTTCAACAGCGGCGCGGGCATCGCGACCGGCGAGAGGAGCGTCGTGCGCCGCAACAAGGTGCATCACAACGGCCAGCTCGGGATCTCGCCCAATGGCAGCGATGTCGTGATCGAAGACAATGAGATCTACGAGAACAACATCTACGGCTTCGACGCCGCCTGGGAGGCCGGCGGCGTCAAGGCCGGCAAGGTCGAGCGCCTGACGCTGCGCGGCAACCATGTGCACGACAATTATGGCTCGGGACTCTGGTGCGATGTCGACTGCCGCAACGTCCTGTTCGAGAACAACCTCGTCGAGCGTAATTCTGACGCCGGAATCTTCTACGAGATCAGCTTCGACGCCATCATCCGCAACAATACGGTTCGCCTGAACGGGACCGGACGCGGCGGCCAGCAGGGCAGCGCCTGGATCTGGGGCGCCGGCATCCAGATCGCCGCGTCCGAAGGCGTGAGCGTCTACGGCAACAAGGTCACCGTAGCTTCCGGCGGCACCGGCATCGTCATCGTCGACCAGGGCCGTGAGCGGCTCGATCAACCCAGGTTGAAGGACGGCCAAAAGAAGCTGTTCTACCTGACGGCGCGCAACTCCGTGCACGACAACGAAATCGCCTACGACGGAAACTCCGGCCTGTCCGGTGGAGCAAGCGACGTTCCCGATTCCAATCCGAACTTCGGGATCATCGAAACAGGTGGCAACCGCTTCGACCGCAACACCTATGTGCTAAGCGGACCGACCAATGCCCCGCTCTTCATCTGGGGCGGAGAGCCGGTGTCCTACGAACAATTCCGCGATCTCGGCCAGGAAGCGAACGGCCGGATCATCCGGGCCGACCAGGGTCCGCCTGCCCAGAACGGCTTAGTCCAGAAACCCTAGCGTTCAGTCGTCGGACCAAGCTGCCAACTGAACGCCCGGCGCTAGGATCGCGCACGGGAACCGCACGTCATCGCGAGGCGAAGAGCTCATGAACATGATTCCGCGCTCGTTCCGCCGTTCCCAGTTCCGCGAGGAACGGTTCAAGACCTACGTCCGCCCGATCATCGACGCGGTGATCGAGAAGCGGGGCTCCTGCCGCATCCTCGACCTCGGAGGAGACGCCGATTACTGGCAGTTCGACCTGCCGCCTTCGGGGGTGGAGATCTCGCTCCTGAACATCGAAGCCAAGCCCCCCTCGCCCGATCCGCGCTTCCATGTCGTCCAGGGCGACGCGCGCGACGTCAATGCGTTCGGCGACCAGAGCTTCGACTTCGTCCACTCCAATTCGCTGATCGAGCATGTCGGCCGCTGGGCCGACATGAAGCGCGTTGCGGCTGAAATCAGACGGCTGGCACCGAACTACTACGTGCAGACGCCGAACTTCTGGTTTCCGCTCGATCCGCACAGCAATGCGCCGATCATGCACTGGCTGCCGCAGCCGCTGCAGCGGCGGATGGTGTCGAACAAGGCCCGCGGCTTCTACGCGAAAGCCGCCTCCCTCGACCAGGCGATGCAGATCGTCGAAGGCACCACGATGCTCGACCGGGCCCAGCTCGCCGAGCTCTTTCCGGACGCGGAAATCCTGACCGAGAACGTCCTGTTCCTGCCGAAATCGCTGATCGCCATCAGGGCTCCCGCAAGGTGAGACAGGCGGGTGACATCCGGCCGGATTTCGCCTTCCTGGCCCTGGCCAAGGATTGTGCCGCCACGATCCCGCCTTTCCTGGAGCTACTGCAAACGCTGCGGCGCAACGGCTCGAGTGTTGCCGCCTTCGTCGGGGAAAATGGCTCGCATGACGGAACGCAGGCGTTGCTCGAGCAGGCCCAGATGCGCGGGGAGATCATCCTCGTCCCGACCGCGTTCATGGCAAGCGAGCCGGAGCGGCTGAGGCGGATGGCGCTCGGCCGGGAGCGGCTCAAGAGCGAGCTCGAAGCATCGGGCCTCGAGCCCCGCTTCGTCTGTGTGCTCGACATCGACAACGTCATCGCCATGCCGCCCCCGATCCCGGCGCTGCTCGCCGCTGCCGCGAAACTGGATCGGCCGGGTGTCTTCGGAGTGTCGGCGAGCTCGCGCCCACATTATTACGATCTCCTGGCCTACGAAGACGAGCACAGATCCTTCACGACACTGCTCGATGAACTCGCGGGAAACCGCTCCGACATCGTCAGATACTACCGCTTCTTCCGCTCACGCATCTATCCGCACCAGCGCGCCCTTACCTCCGATCGCGAGATCGCCTGCGCCTCGACCTTCAACGGCCTGTGCCTCTATCGCGCCGAGACGTATCGTCTCGGCAGCTATCGTCAGGCGGGCCCCGCCATCTGCGAGCACCTCGTCTTCAATCGCCGCCTCGCCGCTCTGACCGGCGGAGCGATGCTGATCGACCCCGATCTGCTGCTGCGCACGCCGCCCGATCATGCCGAGCAGAGCTTCCTGCCCTTCGCCTGGCGACGCTTTCGCAAGCTGATCTCGCAGCCTCGTCCTCGGCACATTCGCCTGCCGAATCTGCCGGCCAAATGACGCAACGGAACTCTGTTGCGGCCAAGATCTTGACAAATGTGAACAGCCATCAACATTGACCTAGCGGCAACCGAGCAAGCCGATGCCTTGCGTGCCACTTTCGCCGCGGAATCGCGCGTGTGGACGCATCGATCACGAAATTCTTACCAGGAGGATGATTTGGCGGCCCGCCATCATTCGCACAGATACGAATCATTTTAGATGAACAAAATTTAGCCACATCTAGTCAGAACTATCATCTATTATAGAATCTAAGCTTATTTATCGCCACAAACATTCACCTGCAAATTGTTTGAATCTTATTTCAAATATTAAAATAGCATATATATTTGGATAATATTTTCCTATTTCTTTATCTATTCGACCCAAGGGGCGGCAACAACAGCTCTCTAAAACTCGAAACAAAATCGACGATACAACTTATGTTAGAATTCACAATTCAAAAAAAACGTTTTGGAAATACATCCTCGATTCAGGGCAGACAAACGCCGATAATGTGCTATTATCACCCTGAAGATAAGCACTCCGAGCCGAGATGGCTCGCACGATCCGTTCTATTGACGCCTTACTGGCCGCTGACCTCCTGTGTTTTTTTATCGGCATATCCAACATAAAACTCTCGGCAGAATTTGAGCAGAGCCATCTCAAGAGAACGATTTATTTCGATATTTTATGCTTTTGGAAATGGAACTCGTTTTATAATTATAATTTCGGAATATCTTTTATTTTGAACTCTATTTCAGTTTTTCACGAGAAACATTGCTCTTAAAACGATTTCTCGACGTAAAAAGAGAAACATACCAAGAAACACATCTCTGATCCAAGAGATAAGTTTCTGAACTATTCTTTCCCGAATGCCATCGGAGAAAGGCGATTGTTCTAACTTCCCAAGCGAATCAGCTGTCTCGTACAGAGCTGCGTGCGAAACATATTCACCTGGGACATCTGTCAATTCAGGGGGCTAGCGAGCGTGACTCCATCCGTCTCCAATATTTCGCCGAGTATCGGCGCTCTCGAGATCGACTTCGACCATCATGGTCTTTTCAATATCCTGGTGGCCGACATGGCCGAGCTGCTGGAAAGCATCGCAGGGGTCGAAGACGCCTGCGCCTATGTCAGCGGCATCGCCGCGCGCCTGGGCACCGATATCGAGAAACAGTACAAGACGGCACTTGGAGTCCAGCGCCTCAACCGCGATCAACTGCTCGAGATCCTGATCGACCTGAAAAACCGCGCCGGCGGTGCATTCTCGATCGTCGAGCAGGACGAAGACCGGGTCGTGTTCAGCAATTGCTCGTGCCCGCTCGGTCGGGCGGCAACGAACCATCCCTCACTGTGCATGCTGACATCGAACATCTTCGGCCGCCTGACCGCCAACGCAGTCGGATACGCCGCGGTCGATCTGGAGGAGACGATTGCCTCAGGGGCTGCTGGATGCCGTGTGGTCCTCCATCTGAAGCGGATGGAGCCTGGCCCGGGGACGAGGGAATATTTCCGAGATGATGCATCTGCAGCTTCGGCATGAGCTGGATCTCGAGGTCTATCTCGAGCCATCGGTCGTCGCCCTGACCGACGGAAGCATCCGCGCGCTCAATCGCGCCGCAAGCCAGCTGCTTGCCCCTGGCCACGCAGCCACGTCGCTGCTCGATATCTGCGCGAGCCGGGTCGATGCCTTGCGGACTTATCTCCTCGCCTGCTCGGGCTCGCGCCAGCCCCTGATCGAAAGGGTCAGCTTCACTGGCTCAGATGGCGCCGGCGATTACCGCTGCTTCGGCAATGTCCTGGTCCCGCGGCGCAAGAGCCAGCCGGCGACGCTCCTCCTGCGGTTCTTTCCCCTGCTCGATCCGCGGTTCTCGGCAGTTGCGGAGCGATTGAGACGCTTGACGGCCGAGCGGCAGCGTCGCCTTGCCATGCAGCAATTCGACGAGTTGCGCAGCGACCGCCTCCGGCTGGTCGAGCAATACTGCTTCGTCGCCGAGGCGCTGCGGGTCGTGGAGGCTCGGACGCATCAACTCCAGGACGAGCTCAACCACATCCGGACCGACGAGCGCGAGCGCATTGCACGGGACCTGCACGACCATGCCGGGCAAGAGATGGCCCAGGTCCTCGTCGAGCTGAGAGTCTTGCAGGAGAGCACGAAGGGACTGGCGAAACGGCGCATCGAAGAGATCGTCGAGCATGTCGCCGGGGTCGGGCGAAAGATCCACCATGCCGTCATCAGCGGCCGCCCCCGCATCGTCGAGGAGCTCGGCTTCAGCCGTGCCATCGAGGCCATGGCGACCTCGTTCGCCGCGGATGGGCGGCTCAATCTCTGCTTCAGGAAGAAGGGGCCCGAGCCCGACCCGATGCCTGCCGTCATCGAGGACGCACTCTACCGGGTGGCGCAGGAGGCGCTGACGAACACTCTCAAACACGCACTCGGCGCGCGAAAGCTCGATGTCGTCCTGGACTTCGCAAGCACGTCTGTCTCGCTGACCATAGCCGACGACGGCGCCGGGCTTCGAAGCCAGCCCGAGCGGCCGGGAGATGGCATCCACACCGGCATCGGGCTTCATGGCATGCGCCAGCGCATGGCGGATCTCGGCGGGACGCTGGGTATCGGGCCACGCTGCGGCAAGGGCACGATCGTCACCGCGGTCGCTCCCCTGACCGGCGTCGCGCCGCGGAGCGTCCCCTCGTGACGACGCGGATCATCCTGGTCGACGACCACCCGGTCGTTCTGGCCGGACTGAAGGCCCTCGTGCTCGGCCTGCCGGATTTCGAGCTGGTGGGACAGGCGAGTTGCGCGGCGGAGGCGCTCGCGCTCGTCCGTGGACAGCGCCCGGACCTCGCGGTTCTCGACATGGGGCTTCCCGGCATGAGCGGCCTGACGCTGGCCGAGCGCATCCTCGAAGAACTGCCCGACACCCTGATCGTCATGCTGACCCACTACGAAGAGCCGAGCTATGTCCAGAAGGCGCTGAGGGCCGGCATTCGCGGCTACGTCCTCAAGGCATCGGCGGGCGACAAGGTGGCCCAGGCGCTGAGGACGGTCCTGAGCGGCGGGGTCTACATCGATTCCGAGCTGGAGGATTTCCGCTCGGAATGGATTCGCAAGCTGTGTCCGGCGGCCGGCGTGAGCACGGCGACCGCGAGCGACACGCTGACCTATCGCGAGATGCAGGTCCTGCGCCTGGCTGCGGTCGGTCACTCCAACAAGGAGATCGCCCGACGCGTGGGCCTCGGCATCAAATCGGTCGAGACCTACCGCTACAGGGCCTGCAAGAAGCTGATGCTGCACTCACGTCTCGACATCATCAGATACGGCGCCAGCCATGGCTGGATTCTCGACGTCTGACGATACTGACTAAGCCGTTGGCGCGTTGAACTGCCAGACTTGCTCCTGTGCGGAGTACTCAGCTTGGCGTGACTGACACAATAATGGCCACGCCCCTGCAACGGCATCCCCCGAAGAGCGTCGCGACTTGAAGAGCCGTTCCCGCTACGACAGACCGGGGATAGGGGCCTGCGCTCGAGAACCGCCTTCGACCGGCGGAGCCCGACATCACGGCCGCATCCCCACCGAAAAAGCGACCAGAGCGGCGGCACGACCATGGCAAGGATTCTCGTTGCCGACGAACATGCGCTCTACCGCACGGGCCTGCGCACGATCCTGCAGGCCGCCTTGCCAGAGGCCGAGCTTCTCGAAGCCGAAGACTTCGACGGCCTGATGCGTAACCTGATGGAGGAACAGCCGATCCATCTCGTGCTGGTCAGCCTTGGCCTGACGGGATCCACCGATCCGGCGATCATCTGGGATTTCAAGCGAGCCTCCCCGACGACACGCTACGTCGTCATCTCGGGTAACGGCACCTTCGATCAGGTCCTCCATTACATCGCGGAGGGGTTCCACGGCTTCATCTCGAAGCTGCAGCGGGACGACGAGATCATCGAGGCGGTCCAGGAGGTTCTCGCCGGTCGCCTCGCGGTGCCCCGCGGCCTCACCCCGTTCGGCTCCGCCGCCGAGGCCTACCGCTCTCGCGAGGCGCCGCAGCGCCGGAGCAGCTCGCAGCAGGATCCGTTCGGGCTGACGCGCCGGCAGCGGGACGTCTTGGCGCTGCTGGCGGACGGGCTCTCGAACCGGGAGATCGCCCAGGCCCTCCATATCGCGGAGCCGACGGCCAAGATCCACGTCTCGGCACTGATGCGGACGCTCAACGTCCGCAATCGCACCGAGGCGGCCGTGCTCGCCAAGGATCTGATCCGCATCCTCAAGACCGACCCGACCGGCTGAAGCGGCTCGCGTAGAAAGCGGCCGAGCATCGACCGCCTTCCTCTACGGCAACCTGAAGACAATCTCTCTCCCAAATTGCAAGCCAAGCTGGTGAAATCGGACGCTTTGTCGCAGGTCGCGTGTAAGGATTTTCCTGACGGGATCGTATTTTTCCTGACAAGACGACTACATCCGAATGAACTAATTATTAACGATGACATTCAGGGTGTTTGCATCCCTCAGTGTCACTTTGTGGCCGTTTCGGATTAGTCACCGCCTGCTTCATCTCGGAATTTCTCAAACAGCGCTACGGAATACCTCCGCTGACGCGACTGGGCGATATGCGCCTCGCTGCGTCCGCCACCCCAGTTTTGTGTCGAGTAAGAGGGAAGTACCGATGTCAGACATCATCGAGACCGCTGTACTGAGCGACAATGCCCTTCTGCGCGAAGGCATAACCAAGTTGTTGGATGGTGCTCGCTTCCACGTAAGCCAGCGAACCGCCAGTCTCGACCTTCACCGATACGATATCGGCCAGCAAACACCGGACCTCTTCATCGTCGTGATCGATGACATGTCCTGCTCTATCGTCGGCGACATCAAGAGGCAGTTCAAGAGCGCCAAGATCGTCGCGCTCGCCCTGCGTGGCAGCCGCGAGTTGATGCATCGCGCGATGCAGCTCGGTGCGGTCGGCTATCTCGTCGAGTCCGTCTCGGCGCAAGATCTCATCACCTCGCTGGAAGTCGTCATCGCCAACGGCGCAGTGTTTCCGCCCGAGCTGCTGTCGCAACTCTCCGAGGTCGCGGTCGAGCCGCAGCGCCTGCTGCAGGGCGTACAACGCCGGGCTGACGGCTCCCCGTTCCAGGGGCTTTCGGCCCGCGAGGTGAGCATCCTGGAAGGTCTCATGCTCGGCGAGTCCAACAAGGTGATCGCACGCAAACTGGAGATCGCCGAAGCCACCGTGAAGGTGCACGTCAAGGCGATCCTTCGGAAGGTCCGGGTCAGGAACCGGACCCAGGCCGCGATGTGGGCCATGCAGAACGCGGTGACCCGGATTCCGGTCGTCGAAGAGGCCGATACCGCGGAAGCGGCGCCGATGCCGATCATCCCCGCGAGGCCCGAGATGGCGATCGCGCCTCGGCATGTCTGACCGCACCGGCTCCAGCAGCGGAACTGCGCCAATGATCGTGACAATAGTGACCCCGACGCTGAACGCCGTCGACTATCTCAAGGAATGCATCGAATCCGCGCGCCGGAACGCGACGCGCGGGATCGAGATCGAGCACGTCATCGTCGATGGCGGCAGCACCGATGGAACCGTGGAGCTCGCCCGCAGCTACGGACTGAAGGTGATGCAGGGCAAGGACAGCGGCATCTTCGACGCCATCAACAAGGGCTCCTTCAATTCCTCGGGCGAATTGCTGGGCTTCCTGGGCGCCGACGACGTGATGCTCCCGGGCGCGGCGGCGGCTGTCGTCGACGCCTACCGCAAGACCCGCCGGCGCTGGGTGGTCGGCGCGATCCGATGGATCGATTCGAACGGACACGGCCTCGGCGGGCTCGCGGCGCCCCCGAACTGGATGACGCCTGCCATGCTCGTCTGCCTGGGCTGGAATCCGATCATGCACATGGCGACCTATTTCTCCCGGACCTTTTTCGAGGAACTGGGCGGGTTCGACATCGCCTACAGAGATGCCGGCGACTACGACATGTTCTGCCGAGCCCTGGTGAAGGAACCCTATGGCCGGATCACCCAGCCGATCGCCTGCTTCCGACGGACGGGCGTCAACAATAGCGCGATCCATGGCAGCCGCACCGCCGCCGAATGCGCGAAGGTCTACGCCCAGCACGGGCCTTCATCGCAGGCGGAGCGCCTGTTCTGGCGGGTCCTGCTGAAGAGCTATTTCAATCTCGGCAATCCCGATTGGCTGCTGTCGAAGGTGGCCGACTCGACGCGCGCGACGCTGAAGCTTCAGCCGAAGGCGCATTTCTGATCCACCAGTCACCAGGTCGGCTGCTCTGGCAAACCACATCCCGACGGGCCATTCCAGCCCGCCGGGATGCCGGTTGTCCGGCGCTGAAGCGTCAGCGCATCGTGGGCAGACATTGGCGCTGCCCAAGACCGAGCTTCCGTCGTCCTTGTGCCAGCAGCAGGACACAGGCGACGAGCGGCCAGAAGGCGCAGACCAGAGCGACGACGAGGATGTCTTTCGCGGTGAGCCGATCGCGCTCGGCTTCGAGAACCGAATTGACCGCGATCAGGCTAGCGATACCCAGATAAGCCGCGAAGATGACGAGCGTGATGACCATCTGAACCGCCTCTCGGCGAATGGCTTCTGCACGTCACGCTAGCGCCGACAGAGGCATTAGCAACGAAGCAGGAAGATACCCCGCCGTCCCTTCGGGATTACCGCGTCGCCCCGGCGAACGGCGCGGCAACTGCCTCACCCGCAACAAACGTTGAGGATTTTGCTGCTCATCCGCTCGCTCTCAATAGGGGATGCACGTCTTCTTCGCCGCGTCCCAGCTGCTGTCCTGGCACGGCACATCGGCGAAGCCGGAAAGGGCCAGAGCCGCAAGCAACACGGCCAGGCAGCCCAATCCGGCGAGGATCGCAACGATGACAAGGCGTCTCACCGGCCGGAGGTCCATAGCTCGACGGCGTGATCGACGAGCGGCCGCATCCTGACCAGGATTCCTCGGCCCTCACCGAGCGAACGCGCAGTGGCCATTCCCGATCGCAGCACGCTCGCTCCGATCGGCAGAAACGCAGCACCATCCATTACGCTCGGGATGTCGAAGGCGACCCATTGCCGCTGCCCGTCGCGCATCAGCGGCGCACCCTCGGTGATCCTCGGCCGGTCGGGCCAGGCCCGGCGCTCGGCAAGATGCAAGGCGGTGCACTTGTCGAAATCGACACCGATCAGCAGGACCCTGGCATCAAGGCGGTAGAGCACGCCGAGCGGCGAGCCCTCCCCCAGCGGATCGGCCAGATCGTGATGGCCGATGATCTGCCGGGAGAGCGGGCCCAGCGCCGCAAACGAGGCCGACGGATGATCGCTGCGCTGGGTTCCGGGCCAGCCACGGAACAGCTCGGCGACCCTGCCCATGTCCCGCGTCGGCGTCGTGCCGGGATCGTAAGCCGGCATCGTCTCGCGGATCGTCTGATGCCATGACGCCGGAACGGGTGGAGCGCCCCAGTTGGCAGGGTCGGTCAGGTCCGCCGACTGCGCCGGCATGACGATGGTGCCCTCGGGCCCGACCGCTTCAAGCAGAGCTTGGATCACCGCGACCGGCCCGCCATTCACCCAGCCGAGAGAGCTGAGGGAGGCGTGGACGAGAAGCGTGTCTCCACGTGCTACCCCCAGCGACAGCAGGTCTCCCCCTAGGCTTGCCACCGTGACAGGCCTTGCGCTTCTGGCGATGCGCTCTTCTTCGGTCATCCGGATATCCCTGGAAACGCCGCCGGCTGATTTCCCGGGCGGAAGTGCCAGCCGCCTCTGGCAATCGAGTCAGCGAAACTCTCGCCCTCACCGACAAAACTCGGGTTTTTGTCGGCCATGAATGCTGTCGCGCATTCCAGCAATGCGTTGGCAAGTCGGCGCAACGGTTTTAGTGCCCCTCGCCGCCCCCAAGATAGGCGGCGATGAGCTTTGGATCGTGGATCAAGGTATCTGCCTTGCCCTGCTGGACGATCTCGCCGGTCTCCAGCACATAGCCGTAATCGGCGGTCTCGAGTGCGGCGCGGGCATTCTGTTCGACCAGCAACACCGAGACGCCGAGCTCGCGCAGGGAGGAGATCGTCCTGAAGATCTCGCGCACGATGAGCGGCGCCAGACCCAGGCTCGGCTCGTCGAGGATGAGCAGCTTCGGCTTGGCCATCAGGGCGCGGCCCAGCGCCAGCATCTGGCGCTCGCCGCCCGACAGCGTGCCGGCCTTTTGACGCCGGCGCTCCTGCAGCCGCGGGAAGCGCTGATAGACTTGCTGCAGGGCCGCATCGACGCCGGAGCGGTCCTTCAGGCTGTACGAACCGAGGATCAGATTGTCGGCGACGGACATGTCGGCGAACAGCTCGCGCTTTTCCGGCACGAGACAGATGCCACGCTCGACGCGCTCCTCGACGTCGAGCCCGGTGAGGCTGGAGCCCTCGAAGGTCACCTCCCCAGCCAACGGCAGAAGCCCCATGGTCGCCAGCATCATCGTCGTCTTGCCGGCTCCGTTCGGCCCGATCACCGAGACGATCTGGCCCGCCTCGACGTCCAGCGAGACGCCGCGGACGGCCTCCACCTTGTCGTAGGAAACGCTGACGTTGCGGAGGGATAGCAGCGCCATCAGACCGTGCTCCCCAGATAGGCTTCCTGCACGCGGGCATCGTTGCGGATCGCGGCCGGATCGCCCTCGCAGAGCTTGGTGCCGAAATCCATGACGACGATGCGGTCGACGAGGTTCATGACGAATTCCATGTCGTGCTCGACCAGCAGGATGGTGACATGCTCGCGGCGCAGATTGGCGAGAAGCTCGGCGAGCTTCTGCTTTTCGTTGCGGCGCAGGCCGGCTGCCGGCTCGTCGAGGACGAGCAGCAGCGGATCGGCCGCCAATGCACGGGCAATCTCCAGCAGCCGCTGGTTGCCGAGCGGAAGGTTGCCGGCGAGTTCGAAAGGATTATCGCCGAGGCCGATGCGTTCAAGTTGCCGCATCGCCTCGGCGCGGGCGCTCGCCTCCTCCTGCCGCTCCAGCCGGAAGGCGCCGGAGATGAGACCAGCCTTGGTCCGCGAATACGTGCCGAGCAGGACGTTGTCGAGCAGCGTCATGCGCGGGCGCAGCTTCACATGCTGGAAGGTGCGGGCGATGCCGGCACGCGCGATCTTCGCTTGCGAGAGCCGCTCGATGTTGCGGCCGGCGAAGACGATCTTGCCACTGTTGCAGGCGAGCGCACCCGTCAACAGGTTGAACATCGTGCTCTTGCCGGCGCCGTTGGGGCCGATCAGCCCTAGAATCTCGCCGGCGCGGACCTCGAACGAGACCTTGTTGACGGCGATGAGCCCTCCGAAGCGTCGCTCGGCGCCTTCGACCTGCAGCAGCACCTCGCCCGGCGCCGGCTGCTTGCGCAGCGGCAGGGGCGGCGCAGGCTCCGGGCGCTTCGGCTGCGGCTGAGGCAGGAAACGCGAGAGGAACGGCACGATGCCCTGCCGCGCACGCTGCAGGAACAAAATGAAGATGCTGGCGAAGACGACGATCTCGAGCTGGCCCGAGGCGCCCTTGGCGATCAGCGGCAGATAGTCCTGCACCGCGTTCTTCAGGAAGATGATGACCGCCGCGCCGACGATGCCGCCGAGCAGACTGGTCGCACCACCGATCATCGCCATCATCAGGTATTCGATGCCGGCCAGCGGCTCGAATGGTGTCGGGCTGATGAAGCGGCTGAGATGGGCGTAGAGCCAGCCCGACAGCGCCGCAAGGAAGGCGGCGATGACGAAAGCGGTGAGATTGACCCAATAGGCGCTGACGCCGAGGCTTTCGACCAGCGTCTTGCCGCCGCGCATGGTGCGCATGGCCCGGCCGAGGCGCGAGTTCAGCAGGTTGTGCAGCAGGATCAGCACGACCACCACGAACGCCCAGATCAGGTAGTAGATCTGCCAGCCCTCGCTCAGCGCATAGGAGCCGACCGAGATCGGCGGGATGTTGGACAGGCCGTTGAAGCCGCCGAGCCCGTCGATATTGCCGAACAGGAAGCCGATCGACAGCCCCCAGGCGATGGTGCTGAGCGAGAGGAAATGCCCTTGCAGGCGCAGCGTCACCAGTCCGAGCACGGCCGCGACGGTGCAGGTGAGGACGATCGCCAGGACGAGGCCGAGCCAGGGCGACTGGCCGTTGATCGCCGAGACCCAGGCCGTGGCATAGGCCGCGATGCCGATGAAGGCGGCCTGCCCGAAGGAGATGATGCCGACGATGCCGGTGAGCAGGACGAGGCCGACGGCGACGAGCGAGTAGATGCCGACATAGTTCAGCAGCGTGATCGAGAACGGGCTGAGCAGGAAAGGCGCCGCGGCGAGCGCCAGCACGGCCACGATCTTCACGGTGGCAAGCTGGGCGCGAGTCATTCCTCGACCTCTTCTTCGATATGCGGCGACACGATCGAGCGCCAGATCAGGATCGGGATGAGCAGGGAGAAGACGATCACCTCCTTCAGCGCGCTGCTCTCGAAGGAAGCGAAGCTTTCCAGCACGCCGACGAAGATGGCGCCGATAGCGGTGCCGGGATAACTGGCCAGTCCGCCGATGATCGCGCCGACGAAGGCCTTAAGGCCAAGCAGGAAGCCTGAATCGTAGAAGATGGTGTTGACCGGCGCGACCAGGATGCCGGAGACGCCCGCCATCAGCGAGCCGACGAGATAGGCGATGGTGCCCGACCTTGCCGGCCGGATGCCCATCAGCCGCGCGCCGGTGCGGTTCACCGCCGTGGCACGCAAGGCCTTGCCGGTCAGGGTGAAGCCGAAGAACAGATAGAGCAGCCCGCTGAACACGATCGAGGCGATCACGATCAGCAGCGTCTGGCCGTTGACGTGGACGCCGAGCACCTCGAAGGCGGAATCCGTCAGCGGTTGGGTGCGCACCCCCTCCGGCCCGAAGAAGAGCAGGCCGAGCCCAACCAGCGCGAAGTGCAGCGCCATCGAGACGATCAGCAGGAGGAGCACGCTCGCATCCGCGATCGGCCGGAAGACGATCCGGTCGAGCAGCGGCGAGATCGGCATGACGAGCAGCAGCGCCAGCACGATGCGGACCGGCATGGATGGCGCCAGCGGCATGGCCAACCGCACGAACAGGACGATCAGCACTGGCAGCAGCAGATAAAAGGCCAGCGCCTTCGGGATCTGACGCGCCCTCCCGCTCCGGCCCAGCGACCAGCACTCGGCCAGCGAGGCCAGCACTGCAAGCACCAGGACGAGGCCGACCGTTCCTGGGAGATGCCCGGTTTCGAGAGCCGCCAGGGTCAGCGCCGTGAAGGCCGCGATGTCACCGAAGGGAATGAACATCACGCGGGTGACCGTGAAGATCAGCACCGTCCCGACCGCAACCAGAACATAGATGGCGCCGGTCGCTATTCCGTCGATGGCGAGAATCGCCGCGATATCGCTCGTCATGCCGATGGTTCTCTATCCTCGCCTGGCCGCGCCTCAGGGTGCGTAGGTCCAGGCCCCGTTCTTCAGCTGAACCATCACGAGGCTGCGCTCGTCGACGCCGTGGGTCGCGCCGGGCTTGAAATTGTAGACGGCATGGACGCCAGGGACTTCCTTGGTCGAGAGCAAGGCGTTGCGCAGCTCGGTGCGAAATTCGGGCGAACCCGGCTGCGCAGATTTGAGCGCGCGCGGCACCGCGTCGAGCATCACGAGCCAGGCGTCGAACGAGTAACCCGAGAAGCCGTCGGTCGACGGAACCGCGTTGGCTTTCAGGAACGCTTCCCGGAAGGAGGCCGAGAGAGCCTTGGAGAAGTGGCCGTCCGGGAGCTGATCCGCGACAATGACCGGACCGGTCGAGACCAGGATGCCTTCGGCTGCCTTGCCGCCGACGCGCACGAAATCGGGATTGACCAGGGCTGTCGTGCCGTAGGTCTTGCCCTTGTACCCGCGCTCAGCCAGCGCCAGCAGCGGCAGCGCGCCCTGTGTGGCCGAGCCGCCGTCAAGGACGCCGTCCGGACGGGCGGCGACGACCTTGAGGATCTGGCCCGTGACGGAGGTGTCGGTGCGGGCATAGCGCTCATTGGTGACGATCTCGATGTCACCGCGGCTTTCGGCGGCCTTGGCGCCGTTGTAGACGAGATCGCCCCAAGCATCGGAGAAGCCGATATAGCCGACCTTCTTGACGCCGTCGCGCTTCATGCGGTCGGCCACCACCTTGACCAGTAGCGGCGCCGGCTGCGGGATCGCGATCGCCCATTGATTGTTCGGGTCGGCCGTCGGCTGGATCGGCGAGACGGCGATGAAGGGCACCTTCAGCTCGCTGGCGACGGCCGCCATCGCGATGGTCGAGGGCGCGGTCGCAGTACCGATCAGGATATCGACCTTCTCCTCCTCCGCGAGCTTGCGCGCGTTGCGGGTGGCGGCGGACGGATCGGAGGCATCGTCAAGCTGGATCAGCTTGATCTTCTGGCCCGCGACTTCGCTGCGATAGGCGAAGGCCGCGGCAATGCCGCGTCCATAGGGAATGCCGATCGAGGAACCTGCCCCGCTCAGCGAGGTGACGAAGCCGACAGTGATGTCGGCGCGGGCCACGGACGTCATCGCTGCGAGGGCAGCGAGCGAAATACAGGCCTTGCCAAAGCGTGACATATTATTTCCCCTCACCTGGTTGACATCAGTTATTGAAGATCAATAGCAGTATTGAACGCACCTATCATCGAATATCACTTGTTTCCGGAATGCATCTCTCATGCCGAAAACTGACCCCATCATTGAACGCAACTTCATCGGCGTCGAACATGGCCGCATGCACGCCGCGACGTGCGGCACGGGCTTTCCCGTCCTGCTGCTGCACCAGACCCCGCGCTCCTGGGACGAGTATCGCGACGTCCTGCCGCTGATCGGCGGACACCGGCGCGCCATCGCGATCGATACGCCGGGCTTCGGCGATTCCGAGCCGCTGCCGGGCATGCCCACCATCGAGGACTGGGCGGCGGCTGCCCTGGAGCTGCTGAGCGCCCTGGCTGTCGAGCGCTTCGCTGTCGTCGGCCATCACACCGGCGCCGCGATCGCAGTCGAGATCGCCGCTCGCGCGCCGGATCGCGTCGCGGCAGCCGTGCTCTCGGCCTGCCCCTTCGTCGACGCCGCCCGCCGAGAGCGCCATGCGAACCAGCGCGTCATCGACGACGTGACCGAGCGCGCCGACGGCAGCCATCTCGCCGAGCTCTGGAACCGCCGCCGCCCGTTCTATCCTGAAAACGACACCGAGCTGCTGGGCCGCTTCATGGCCGACGCGTTGCGCAGCGGGCCGATGGCGGTGGAAGGCCACCGCGTCGTCAATCGCTACCGCATGGAAGACCGGCTTGGCCTGATCGCCTGCCCCACATTGGTGCTGGTACCCGAGAATGACCCGAATGCCCGATCCGGCAATGCGGTCGCAGCTGCGATCTGCGGCAGCGTGATGCGCAGCATCCCAGGTGCGCAGGTGCCCTTCCCCGACCAGATGCCGGCGATCTTCGCCGAGCAGGTCGATGGCTTCCTGCGCGACCATGGCTGCTGATCCCGGAAACGGGATGCCTACAGCAGACAAAGTGAGCCTCGCCACGATCGTCTTCTCCGTTCCCCTTCGGCTCGCCTCGCCTCGGAGAGAGCGGCGGGGAGCAATTATTTAATGTCCTAAATATCTTTCGAAAATCCGTCAACCGTCATACTGCGGACTTTCCGTATCTCTCAGCTGACGAAAGCTGGCAAAATCGCATGAGATCGCGGCAAAACGCGCCGGATCAGCGCGGCCAAACCGAACATAAGGGGAGAGCGTCGCCCATCGGATCGCCGCCACTCGCGCTTGACCGAAAGATTCTTCGTGCTTTAATTAATTCGGGCATGAGCGATGATGCCCGCACCCCGAGGGATCTCGCGGCTCATGAAGATTTTCTGGCAAAGCTTCGTCGATGCGAGCCTCAACGGGCCCTATCTCAGCAAGCTTTCCTCCTATCTGAACGAGATTGCGGCGCCGGGCACAAGCGTCCATGTCACCGGGCTGACGCCACCCGACCGGGATTTCGGCCGGCTCAGCGAACTGCGCTGTGCCGTCGCAGCGATCGACAACGGGCTGAAAGCCGAAGATGACGGCTTCGACGCCTATGTCATGGGCCATTTCCAGGACCCCGGACTCTACGAGTTGCGCTCGGCCCTTCAGATCCCTGTCGTCGGCACCGGCGAGGCGACACTGCTGGCGGCCTCCCAACTCGGCCGCCGCCTTGGGCTGGTGACGATCGACAAGGTGTTTGCGACCTATCACTACGAGCAGGCCGATCGCTACGGCCTCGGCAGCCGCATCGGCGGCATCGTGGGGCTCGGCTGCAAGCCGGAGGATTTCTCAGAGGCCTTCGCCGGCAACGAGAGTGCCAGACTCAGGATGCTCGCCGATTTCACCGTCTGCGCCCAGCCCCTGATCGAGGCAGGCTGCGACGTGCTGGTGCCGGCAGGCGTCCTGCCCGGCTTGCTGCTCTGTTCCGAGCACAATCTCAGAGTCGCCCATGCGCCGGTCGTGAATTGCGCCGCCGTGGCGCTGAAATCGGCCGAGATGTGGGTCCAGCTCCAGCGCCTCAACGGTACGCAGCCGAGTAGAGGCTCGAGCTTCGCGCTCGCCAGCCGGCGCGCGCGTGACGATTTCAGCCGCCTCGCCCGACATGGCGGCGCCTCCATCACAGCAGCATCGAGCGAGGACCGCCCATGACCATCGTTCCGGACAAGATCCTCTTCGAGGCCGAGATGACTGCGACCGGCGGCCGCGAAGGCACGGCGAGCAGCCCTGGCGGCGCTTTCTCCCTGACGCTGTCGCTGCCGAAGGCGCTCGGCGGGCCGGGTGGCGAGGGGACCAATCCCGAGCAGCTCTTCGCAGCCGGCTATGCCGCCTGCTTCCTGGGCGCGGTCAAGCTCGTCGCCCGCACCAGCAAGGTGCCGCTGACGGACGATGCCAGCGTGACCGCCCGGGTCGGCATGGGCCCAATCGCCACCGGCTATGCGCTAGCGGTCGAGCTCAAGGTCTCCTTGCCCGGCGTCGAGCGGACTCTGGCGCGGGAGATCGTCGAAGGCGCGCATCAGCGCTGCCCCTATTCCAACGCGACGCGCGGCAATGTCCCCGTCGTACTGACGGTCGTCTGAGATGAGCGAAGCGGCGAGGCTGCGCCGCCCTTACGACGGCGTCGTCGTCGCGGCGCCTGTGACCATCCCCTATGAGCGCTACTCGATCGAGAGCGCGCAATGGTGGATCGGCCGGGCGCTGAAGGCGCTTGTCGAGAGCTCTGGCCTCGACAAGCGCGCCATCGACGGGCTGGTGATATCGAGCTTCACCCTCCAGCCCGACTCCGCCGTGGCACTGACCCAGCATTTCGGGCTCAGCACGCGCTGGCTCGACACGATCCCGCTCGGCGGCGTCAGCGGCGTCTCCGGCCTGCGCAAGGCGGCCCGCGCCGTCCAGGCCGGAGACGCCGATGTCGTCGCCTGCATCGCCGGCGACACCAACCAGGTCGACACCTTCCGGCGCACGCTGGAGAACTTCTCGCGCTTCGCCCAGGACGCCGCCTATCCCTATGGCGCCGGCGGCGCCAATGCCAGCTTCGCCCTGATCGCCCGGCACTACATGAATCGCTTCGGCGCGACCCGCGAGGATTTCGGCCGGATCGCCGTCTCCCAGCGCGCCAACGCCCTGCGCAACCCGCACGCGCTGATGAAGACGCCGCTCACGCTGGAACAATACATGGCGGCACGGCCGATCTCGGACCCGATCCATCTGTTCGACTGCGTGATGCCCTGCGCCGGCGCCGAGGCCTTCTTGGTCATGCGCGAGGACATTGCCGCCTCGCTGACGCTGCCGACCGCGCGGATCGCCGGCACGATCGAGCGCCACAACGCCTTCGCCGAGGACGTCGTCCAGACCCGTGGCGGCTGGGCGATGGACGTCTCCGATCTCTACGGCATGGCGGGGCTGCGACCCGACGAGATCGACGTCGTCCTCACCTATGACGACTATCCCTTCGTGGTGATGATGCAGTTCGAGGATCTCGGCTTCTGCGCCAAGGGCGAGGGCCCGCGCTTCGTGCGCGAGCACGATTTCACCATCGGCGGTGACTTCCCGCACAACACCTCCGGCGGCCAGCTCTCGGTCGGCCAGGCCGGTGCCGGCGGCGGTTATCTCGGCCTGACCGAGGCCCTGCGCCAGGTTCTGGGCCAAGCCGGCCCGACCCAGGTCGACGGCGCGCGCACGGCGCTGGCCTCCGGCTTCGGCATGATCAACTATGACCGCGGCCTCTCCTCCGGCGCAGCGATCCTCACGGGACCATCGGCATGACCGAGCCCCTCTCGCCGCCGCGCAAGCGCGATCCGCTCAACCGGACAAGGCTGCCCGCGCCGCCGCCGGCCGCCCGCAGCCGGACCTCGCACGGGCTGACGCGCGCCGCTGCGGAGGGCCGCTTCGCCCTGCAGCGCTGCGCCCATTGCGGAACCTTCTGCTATCCGGCCCGCGACATCTGCCCGCAATGCCTGTCGACGGAGCTGCCCTTCGCCGACGCGCCCACCGACGGCGTGCTCGTCTCGGAGACGGTGGTGCGCGTACCGGCCGACGTCTATTTCCGCGAGCGGGCGCCCTGGCGCATCGGCATCGTCAAGCTGGACTGCGGCCCGATCATAGTCTGCCATCTCCATGGCGATTGCGTCGAAGGGGAGCGCGTGCGTCTCTCGCTTCAGCTCGACAAGAGCGGACAGGCGGTCGCCTTCGCCAAGCCGCAGCAGGAGACACCGGCGATGCAGGACGACCGGCAATGGCGGGAACTCACCGCCGATCCGAAATTCCGGCGCATCCTGGTGACGAACGGGCGCTCCGCCGTCGGGCTCGCCACCGTCGACGCCCTGGTCAAGGCCGGCGCGCGCATCGTCCATGTCGGCGTGCCCGAGAACTGGAAGCCCTTCCCGGAAGAGGAGCGGCTGCGCGCCCTGCCCAGCGTCAAGCTCGTGCCGCTCGATCTCGGCGACGAGCGCTCGGTCCGCGACCTCGCCGCCGACATCGCCGGCAAGACCGACATCCTCGTCAACACCGCCGAGTTCGTGCGGCCGGGCGGGCTCACCGACCGCCAGGGCACCAGCTTCTTCCAGATGGAGCTGGCCGAGACCTATATGGGCCTCGTCCACCTCGCCCAGAGCTTCGGCCCGGTCATGCGCATGCGCGGCGCCGACGGCGTCGACAGCGCCGCCGCCTGGGTCAACGTCCTCTCCGTCTACGCGCTGGCGAATTGGCCGCCCTTCGGCGCCCATGCCGCCGCGCAGGCCGGCTGCCTCTCGCTGTCGCACTGCCTGCGGGCCGAATTGCGCAGCGGCGGGGTCAAGGTGATGAACGTCTTCACCGGGCCGATCGACGGCGACTGGTTCCAGACCCTGCCGCCGCCCAAGGTCGCGCCCCGCGCCGTCGCCGAGGCGATCGTCTCCGGCCTGCGCAACGGGCTGGAAGAGGTGTTCGTCGGCGACGTGGCACAGGATGTCCGCCGCCGCCTCGCCGCCAACCCCAAAGCGCTCGAACGCGAACTGGGCTGATTCAACGCCTTCATCGTCTCGACAGGAGCCTGCCATGGCCGCTTTCGACCTTACGACCTTCGCCTCCGCGCTGGCCGACGGCTCGGTGAAGGTAATCGACCTCACCTTCACACTGAGCCCGGATTTCCCGGTGATCGTGCTGCCGCCCGAATTCGGCCAGGCTTCGCCGCTCAGGATCGAGCAGATCTCGCGCTATGATGCCGCCGGCCCCGCCTGGTACTGGAACAACATCACGCTCAGCGAGCATACCGGCACGCATTTCGATGCTCCGATTCACTGGTTTACCGGCAAGGACCTGCCCAACAACGCGGTCGACACCCTGCCTGTGCGCGACCTGATCGCGCCGGCCTGCGTCATCGATTGCTCGGCGCAGGCCGCGGCCGATCCGGACTTCCTCCTGAGCATCGCCGACGTCGAGGCCTGGGAGGCGCGCCACGGCCGCATTCCCGAGCGCAACTGGGTGCTGCTGCGCACTGACTGGTCGAAACGCCAGGGGCGCGACTATGCCAATCTCGGCGAAGGCGGCCCGCATACGCCGGGACCGAACTCCGCCGTGATGCGCTGGCTGGTCGAGGAGCGCGGCATCATCGGCTTCGGCACCGAGACGATCGGCACCGATGCGGGCCAGGCCGCGCATCTGGAGCCGCCCTTCCCCGCGCATCATTTCCTGCATGGCGGCGGGCGCTACGGGCTGCAATGCCTGCGCGATCTCGACCTTTTGCCGCCGGCCGGCGCGATCATCATCGCGACGCCGCTCAAGATCGTGAACGGCTCGGGCAGCCCGGTGCGCGTGCTGGCGCTGGTCGGGGCGGCGACCTGAGCCCCGCCCCTCGCGCCATGCATCAATGCTTGCGCAGCCCGGCCTTGAGGGCGCGCAGGTCGATCACGCTTCCCTCG
The DNA here is from genome assembly GCF_902506165.1 of Bosea sp. 29B. Lineage (NCBI taxonomy): Bacteria > Pseudomonadati > Pseudomonadota > Alphaproteobacteria > Hyphomicrobiales > Alloboseaceae > Allobosea > Allobosea sp. 29B. The sequence continues at coordinate 5,025,344 of NZ_LR733817.1, read as the reverse complement.
CTCACCGCCTTGGCGGCGAGCTGCTTGATCTCGCCGCGCGCGAGCTTCTTCGTGGCCGAGAGCGGCAGCTCCGTGACGAAGGCCAGATAGCCCGGCAGCTTGTGATAGGCGATCAGGGCAGCGCTCTCCCGCACGATCCGCTCGGCGAAGGCAGCCCTGTCCGCCAGGTCGTCGGGGTCGGCGACGATGAAGGCGAAGACCTCCTCGCCGCGCAATTCGTCGGGCACCGGCGTCACGGCCGTGGCGCGCACCCCCTCCTGGCGTTGCAGCACCGACTCGACCTCGAGGACGGCGATGTTCTCGCCGCTGCGGCGCACGATGCTCTTCTTCCGGTCGAAGAAGTAGAGCAGGCCGTCATCGCCGGTCTGGACGAAGTCGCCGGTATGGAACCAGCCGCCCTGCCAGGCCTCCTCGGTCGCGGCGGGATCGTCGAGATAGCTGCTGAAGAAGCCGGTGCGCGGATTCGCCCCGGCCGCGCGGACGAGAAGCTCGCCCGCCTGCCCGGCCGCGACCTCGCCACCCTGGTCGTCGACGATCCGGTATTCCATGCCGGCCGCCGGCTGGCCGATGCAGCGCGCGCCGAAGCCGGAAGGGACCTGCGCCGTCGTGGTCGCGGCGGCACCACCCGTCTCGGTCATCGCCCAGGCATCGACGATGCGAATCCCGAAGCGCTCCTCGAAAGCGGCGCGGTGGCGCACATCCACACCCGGCGCGAAGGCGAAGCGCACCTTGTGGCGGCGCTCGTCCGGGCTCGGCGGCAATTGCAGCAGGATGGCCGGTATGACCCCGAGGCAATGGATGATGGTCGCGCCGCTATCGGCGACACTCGCCCACCAGCGGCTGGCATGGAAGCGGTCGAGCGGCACGACGGCCCCGCCCTGCGCCATCATGCCGACAGCGCTGCAGCCCAGCGCGTTCATATGGAACATCGGCAGGGGCGTGAGATTGACCTCGCCCTCCGGCCGCAGGGCGGCGATGCCGCCCTGGCCGTGATACCATTGCGCGACCTGCAGGAAATAGCGGTTCGACAGGATGCAACCCTTGGGCTTGCCGGTGCTGCCCGAGGTGAAGAGCAGCGCGCATTCGGCCGCTAGATCGCCGGCCTGCGCCGTCACCGCCTTGCGGCAATCGGGAACGGGCGCGCCAAGCTCGATCGGCCGGAAACGGGCAAATTCGGGCGCACGGGCAAGCGGGGCAATGCGATCTCCCGTCCCGATGCCAAGGTCGACATCGGCAAGGGTCAATTGGTAGGCGAGCTCCTCCGGCCGCAGGTCCGGATTGATCGGCACGATCGACACGCCGAGCGCGCTGAGCGCGAGCCAGTGCACGAAGAACTCGGGACGATTGTCGAGCAACAGTGCCACCCGCGCGCCACGCCCGTAGCCGGCGCGGACGTAAGCTACCCTCGCCGCTTCGACCTGCATTCCGACCGCGCCGTAGGCGAGGCTGAAACCGTCGCGCGCATAAGGCAATTGGGCGCTCGCGGGCGCGACGAGGAAGGGCGCATCTGGCGATCGGAGAGCGGCGTTCTGGAAGGCGTCATGCGGCGACGAGAAGCGGCCAAGAACGTCCATGAAGCTTTCTCCGGATTGGAAGCTCCTCTTCTATAAGGCCATCTTGCCTCACGCGCGATAGCCACTTGCCAAATTACTTCAAGCATGAACTAAATTTGCGGAACGACACCCGCGCCACATCGGGCGCATCGCTTTCGCGAGAGATGGGAGAACCGCATGGACAGTCTCGATCGCAGCCGTCTGGCAGCAGTCGATGCGGTGAGGCGTTTCCAGCCGGCGGAGCGGGTGTTGCCGACGATCCTCCTGCGTCAGGCAGAACGCTATGGCGACCGCCGCCTCCTCGTCTTCGGCGACACGGTATGGAGCTTCGCCGATACCGCCAGGATTGCCGCAGCCTCGGCCCGGATGCTCGCCGATGCCGGCCTGCGCCATGGCGACCGCGTCGCGATCCTGTGCTCGAACCGGCCGGAATTCCTGCAAATCTATCTCGGCTGCGCCTGGCTCGGCATTATCGCCGTGCCGATCAACCTGGCGTTGCGCGGCGGCCAGCTCGAACATGTGCTGCGCAATGCCGGCCCTGCCCTTCTCGTCGTCGAGGACACCTCCATCCCGGCACTCGGCACGATCGACGCAAAGCTGCTGCCCGAAAAGGTCTGGATCGTCGGCGACGAAGCACCGTCGGACGCGCCCGCCCACTGGACGGGCCTGCCGGCACTGGGCGAAGGCATCGCGCCAGGAGCGGTGAAGCCCGGCGACACCGTCGCCATCCTCTACACCTCCGGCACGACGGGCCCGGCCAAGGGCGTCTGCTGCCCACAGGCGCAGATGTTCTGGTGGGGCGTCTATTCGGCCCGCGCGCTCGATATCCGCGAAGGTGAGACGCTGCTGACGACGCTGCCGCTGTTCCATACCAACGCGCTCAACGCCTTCTACCAGGCGATCATCAACGGCTGCACCTATGTGCTCGAGCCGAAATTCTCGGCCTCGCGCTTCTGGGATTCGATCCGGCGCCACGAGGCGAATGTCGGCTACCTGCTGGGCGCGATGGCGGCGATCCTGCTGGCGCAGCCGGAGCGGCCTGAGGACAGCGACCACAAGCTGCGGGTCGCACTGGGCGGCGGCGTGCCGGCCCGCTTCCACGATGCCTTCCTGAAGCGCTTCAACGTGCCGCTGCTCGACGGCTACGGCTCGACCGAGACCAATTTCGCCTTCGCCAGCCCGATCCCCTCCGACCATCCGGGCAGCCTCGGCTATCTCGCCGCCGGCATCGAAGCCCGCATCGTCGACGAGAACGATTCTCCCGTCCCCGACGGCGTCTCGGGCGAGCTGCTGCTGCGCCCGACCGAGGCCTATTCCTTCGCCGCGGGCTATTACAACATGGCCGAGAAGACGGTCGAGGCCTGGCGCAATCTCTGGTTCCATTCCGGCGACCGCGTCCTGCGCGAGCCCGGCGGCCATTACCGCTTCATCGACCGCATCAAGGACACGATCCGCCGGCGCGGCGAGAACGTCTCGTCCTGGGAGGTCGAGCAGATCCTGCTCGCACATCCCGCGATCGGCGCCTGCGCCGTCTATCCCCTTCCCTCCGAGCTCGGCGAGGACGAGGTCGCGGCGGCGATCCAGTTCGAACCGGGCGCCTCGCTGACGCCCGAGGAGGTCCTGCGCCATTGCGAGGACAGGCTTGCCTATTTCGCGCTGCCCCGCTTCCTGACCTTCGTCGAGGCTATGCCGCTGACCGAGAACGGCAAGATCAGCAAGCCGGCATTGCGCGAAGGCGGCGTGCGCCCGCAGACCTGGGACCGCGAGAAGTCAGGCTATCGGGTGAAGCGCTGAGAGGGGGTCGGAGACCGTCCAGCCTCCTCAACCCGCCGAGCGCATCGGCTGCTCTGCAGCGCCGCAGCGTTGGCGGTAGGCTTCGAAGGCCGCGCGCAGATCGTCGGGGACCGGCATGGCCTTGTGATCGACCAGCGACGTGACGACCGTGACGAAATTCCCCCGCGCGCATTCGACCCCATCCTTGAAGGCGTGCAGCGTCAGTGTCACGGAACTGCGGCCGAGCGCCTCGATGACGACGGCGACCTCCAGCGTCTCGCCCATGCGGGCCGGCATCGCGAAATCGGCCGAGGCGTGGGCATAGCCAAGGCCGGTGCGACGCGTGCCGATCAAATCGTAATAGGAGATGCCGAGCGCCTGCCCGTACCACTCTTCGAGGATGGTATTGAACAGATGGAAATATTGCGGCGTATAGACGATGCCGGCCGGGTCGCAATGGCCGAAATGGATCGCAAGAGTATGACGCCAGACAGCTGGCGAGAGATCGTTCGACCGCAGGGGAACGAACCGCGACATGAGCCCTCGCATTTAGTTAAGGCACTAATTAATTCATAGACAGCACCATCGGGACTGTCGAGCATCAAACACGCTTCCGGCAAAAAGATTGGTTCCACTGCGCATGTTTTTGCGCGATATCAGCGAAGACGGATATGAGGCCGACCGATCGGCCAAAGCTCAAAAGGATCATGCATTGAGCATCCAAAAGGATCTGGACGATCTCCGCCTCGGCGAGCGGTCCGGCGGCGATCAGGATCACCGGGGCGAAGTGCGCCTCTGGCTGCGGCTGCTCGCTTGCTCGACCCTGATCGAAGCCGAATTGCGTCGGCAATTCAGGGAGAACTTCGACTTCACTTTGCCGCGCTTCGACATCCTGGCGCAGCTCGACCGCGAGCCCGGCGGTCTGGTGCAAGGTGAACTATCAAAGCGGCTGATGGTTTCGCAGGCCAATGTCACGCCGATCATCGAGCGCCTGATCGCCGACGGCTTCGTCACCCGCAGCCCCTCCAATCTGGATCGGCGCATCCAGATCATCTGCCTGACGATCGAAGGCCGGCAGAAATTCCGCCGCATGGCCAAAAAGCACAACGCCTGGCTGGCGGATGCGATGGCTGGATTCCCCGAAGAGGAAATCGAGGAGATCGGCAAGAAGCTTGCGTTGCTCAAGCGCGCATTGATCGCCAACAGGAGCGACCCGCAGCGTTAGGACACTGCCCACGAGGTCGCCGCTCGTGCTCTATGATACTCACGCCTCGAAGGCGTGCTCCAGCGTCATGAGCGCGCCCGCCAATGCCTCGCCCTGCTCGTCGGCCAATGCCGCGGTGCGCAGGCGGCGCAGCCAGCCGGCGCTGTCGGGCTTGCCGACAAGGCCGGGCGCTGCCGACAGGACACGGTCGAACTTCGACTCGCCGCGCGCGTGGGTGTCGGAATAGCCCTTTATCAGCCGCCGGCAGCCCAGGACCTCCACGGCGAGCGGATAATCCTGCGCGACGATCCGCGTCGCCAGGGTTAGCCACCCCTCGATATGAGCCGTCTCGCGCGCATGGCGCAGCAGCCTCCGGCGCGCGAGGCGCAGCGCCGCGACGAGATTGAGCGAGAGGAACCAGCTGACATGACCCGTCTTGACGCGGCGGCCGCGATTGACCGCGCGGTCCAGCAGGCGGACGAGGCCCGGCTTGCCTTCGAGCCAAAGGCCAAGCCCTTTCGGCATGGTGCCGATGACCTCCTCCATGCGCGGATGCATGAACTCGGTCATGTAGAGCAATTGGTCGTCTCGCTTGCCGATCTCCTTGTCGATGCGCTCGAAACGCGACGCCCGCGTCTTGAGGTCGGCGACGCGGATGACATCGTCATAGGCCATGGCGACGGCGAGATATTTTGCAGCGGCATCGGTGAAGGCATAGCCTGCAACCTCCCCACCATGACGGCGGTCGAGCGCCAGCAAATCCCGCATCCGATCGAGATATTCGCCGGCATAGGCGACGTCCTGATAGTCCGTCAGGCGCTTGACGCCGGCGAACAGCATCGGCCGCACGGTCTCCGGAAACTCGCCGTGAATACGCATCAGCAAGCCATCGAGCTGCGGCACGCCGACACTCGTCGGGACAGGCGGCGGGGCTTCCGTGTCGGGCACAGGAGCGGTCTCGGCTGGACGCGAGGCCCGCTCGAAGCCGGCGCCGAAGGCGCGCAGGCTGGGCTCGACGCCCTTGCCGCCCTCGCGGATGGCGGCTTCGAAGGTCTCGCGCGGGAACGGCAGCACGCCGGACCCGGCCAGTGCGCCGAACATCACGGCCGAGATCACGCTGCCGTTCCGCTCCGCCAGCGCCTGCATGTCGAACTGAATCGCATGGCGCGCGGCGAAATCAGACGCTTCGAATACCGGCTCGGAGGATGCGATGCCGTCGCCAGGCTTTTCTTTCTCGCTCACTGCCAGGCTGCGATGGGTCGAGGCGATCAGCGTCGTCCGGTCCGGCGTGACGAGGCCCCGCAGCATGGCGCGGCCGGCTTCCATGAATTCAGCGGCAGCCACGACATCGACATCGCCTGGCGTCGGCATCAGCGAGAGCACGGGATGGCGTCCGTCGCGCGGCGGCAGCATTTCGACATAGTAGATTGTCGCACCGGTCCGCTGGGCCACGCCGGGCACGGAGGTCGATTGCGCGATCCAGCCGGCGTGTTCGGCTGCGGCAACGATCCAGTCGGTCAGGACACCGCCGCCCTGGCCGCCCATGGCGAGCACGGCGATCGACAGGGGGCGGTCGAAGGCTGGCAAACCGGCAGGGCTTACGGGCATCACGGCATTCACGAGAACACCACCCGGCGCGCGTCGCGGCGGCGCTGGAGATAGCCGATCACGGCGCCGCGCAGACGCGCCATCCAGCGATCGAGCCGCGTCGGGTTGTAGATGACGTCGGCGCGATAGAAGGACGGGCACAGCACGGCGGCCTCCGCCACCTCTCCGCAATTGCCGCAGCCGACGCAATTGTTGTCGATCGCGGCGACGGGGTCGTCGCGCAGCGGGTCGTCGAGATGCTTGACGGAGAGCGAAGGACAGCCGGAGAGACGCATGCAGGCATGGTCGCCGGTGCAGATATCCTCGTCCACGCCGAAGCGCTGCTTGACCGAGCGCTTGCCTTCCTTGACCGCCTTGTTGAACAACGGCTTCACACGGCGCTGCTTGTTCAACATGCATTCGGATGAGGCGATGATGATCTTCGGCCCCTCCTCCTTCGACGTCAGCGCCGCCTTCAGAGTGTCGCGCATCTTGGCCACGTCATAGGTGCGGTCGATCTCGCGCACCCATTTGGCGCCGATCCCGCGCACCGCCCTGGCAATCGGGTTCTTGGTGGAGCGGCGGTCATTGTCGGCACGCGAGGACATGATGTCCTGCCCGCCGGTCGCCGACGAATAGTAATTGTCGACAACCATGATGACCTGGTTCTGCTTGTTGAAGACAGCGTTGCCGACGCCCGACGACAGGCCGTTATGCCAGAAGCCGCCATCGCCCATGATCGAGATCGGCTTTTTCCCGGCCTCGACATTGAAGGCTGAGGCCGAAGCGGGCCCCAGGCCATAACCCATCGTCGTGCCGCCGAGATTGAAAGGCGGCAGGATCGAGAAGAGATGGCAGCCGATATCGGCCGAGATCTGGTGCGGACCCAGTTCCTTCTCGACGAGCTTCATCGCCGCGAAGATCGGCCGCTCGGGACAGCCGATGCAGAAGCCAGCCGGGCGCGGCGGCACGATCTCGACCAGTTGCTGGACGGGGGCGGCCGCAACGATCGCATCCGCGCTCGGCAGCGGCGGGCGGTTGCCGAGCAGATGCGGGGCGTTCTGGTCGAGAAAGGCGCCGATGCCCTTGCTCAGTACGGCCGCGGTATAGTCGCCTCCGAGCGGCAGCACATCCTTGCCTGCGAGCTTGGCCGCGATGCCGCGGCGGCGCAGCACCGTGCCGATCGCCTGTTCGATATATTCCGGGTGCCCTTCCTCCACGATCAGCACGGCGCGCTTGTCGCGGCAGAAATCGGCGACCTCGTCATCCGCCAGCGGATAGGTGACATTGAGGACGTAGAGCGGGATCTTGCTGTCGCCATAGGCGTCGGCCAAGCCGAGATATTGCAGCCCGCGCATCACGGAATTGTACATTCCGCCCTGCATGACAATGCCGATTTCGCCGGCATCGGGGCCGAAGAACTCGTTGAGCCTGCGGCGCTTGATGAAATCGACCGCCGCCGGCCAACGCTGTTCCAGCTTCTGCCGATCCTGCAGCATCGAGGCCGGCGGCAGCACGATGCGGTTGAGATCGCGCTGCGGATTCTCCAGCGCCTCGCGGATGGTGAAGGCGGGCTTGCGGTTGTCCTTGGCGATGAACTGGCCGTGGACATGGCAGGCGCGGATGCGGACCTGCAGCATGACCGGCGTGTTGGTGGCTTCGGAGAGCTCGAAACCGTCCTCGACCGATTTGACGATGGATTCGAGGTTAGGACGGGGATCGAGCAGCCAGAGCTGCGATTTCATCGCGAAGGCGTGGCTGCGCTCCTGCGGGATCGAGGAGCCCTCGCCGTAATCCTCCCCGAGGATGATGAGCGCACCGCCGGTCACGCCGCCCGAGGCCAGGTTGGTCAAGGCGTCGCTGGCGACATTGGTGCCGGCCGTCGACTTCCAGGTCACGGCGCCGCGCAGCGGGTACATCACCGAAGCCGAGAGCGAAGCAGCAGCGGCCGCTTCCGAGGCCGAGGATTCGAAATGGACACCGAGCTCGTCGAGCACGTCCTTAGCGTCGGCCAGCACGTCCATCAGATGGGAGATGGGCGAGCCCTGATAACCGCCGACATAGGACACACCGGATTGCAGAAGCGCCTTGGTGATGGCGAGGATGCCCTCGCCACGAAAGATCTCGCCCTCGCCGAGGCGCAGATCCTCGACCTCGCGCGCAAATGAGCGTTCCGCCATCGATCCCTCCACGCCAAACCGACGGCGGAACCGCTCGATGCACGCCCCCTCCCCTCGGGGCGCACGAGCCGAACCGCGCGGTCTTCAGGCTCTCTCGCCAATTACTTTATGCCTTAACTAATTCACGTCAAGCCTGCCGCCGGGCGAGGCCCTGCCTTTGCTGTGTCCACCTCTAAGGCAAGGCATTGAAATTCCTCACGATATCCTCTTTCACATATTTTCGTAAGAATTCCATTTCATCGAAAAACTTGACAGTGATTGTTCAGGCACGGATTGTCCCACCGCGCACGGCCATCACGCAAACTGCAGGGTCGCAAATATCCTGCGATTGGACGAGGCCATGCCACGCAGATGCAGATGGCGTGCCGCGAATGGCGACGCTCCAAACGATCATCATCAACAAGAGGGGAAATCTCGATGCGTCACCGGATCTGCGCCGCCGCGACGGCTATCTCGCTCGTACTCGCTGCGACGTCCGCACGCGCGGAAATCGTGGTCGGCTTCGTCACCGGCCTGAGCGGGCCGATTTCGTCGATCGGCATCCCCAACGCCAAGGGCATTGCGGCGGGCGCAGCCTATAAGAGCGAGGTCGGCGGCGAGACGATCCGCATCATCCAGCTCGACGACGCCTCCGACCCGACGGCCGCGGTCCGCAATACCCGCAAGCTCGTCGAGCAGGAGAAGGTCGATTTCCTGATCGGCACCTCAGGCGCTCCCCAGACAGTCGCGATGGCGACGGTCGCCACCGAACTCAAGGTGCCGATGGTCGCGATCTCACCGATCGCAGAGCCGGCGAAGGGCGATGGCGGCCCTTGGGTCGTGCAGATCCCGCACCCACAGATGCTGCTAGCGCAAGGCGTCGTCGCGGATATGAAGAAGCGCAACGTCAAGACCGCCGGCTTCATCGGCTTCAGCGACGCGCTTGGTGACCTGATGTATAATTCGCTGACCGCGGCGGCGCAGGAGGCCGGCATCAAGGTCGTCAACAACGAGCGCTATGCCCGCACCGACACCTCGGTGATGCCGCAGGTGCTGAAGACGATAGCAGCCCGCCCCGACGCGATCATGGTCGGCGGCACCGCCACGCCGGGCGCCCTACCCGTGCTGGCGCTCAGCGAACGCGGCTACAAGGGTCCGATCTATGGCAATAACGGTATGATCAGCACGGATTTCCTGCGCGTCGCCGGCAAGGCTGCAGATGGCCTGATCTGCCCGACCGGCCCGGTCGCCGTCGCCGAGCAGTTGCCGGACGACAATCCGATCAAGGCGGTCGCGCTGGCCTATCGAGCCGCTTACGAGAAGGCGAACGGCAGCAAGCCGACGGACGGCTTCTCCGCCTATGCCTTCGACGGCTGGGTCGTGTTCGTTGATGCCGCCAGGCGAGCGTTGGAGAGCGGCGCCAAGCCCGGCACGCCCGCCTTCAAGGAGGCGCTGCGCCAGGCGCTGATGTCGAGCAAGGAGGTCGTCGGCACCCACGCCGTCTATAACTTCACGCCGCAAAGCAGCTTCGGCGTCGACGAGCGCTCTCGCGTTCTGGTGAAGAGCGAACAGGGCGGCTGGAAGCTGCTGCCCTGACCCTGGAATGGCGCGCCGGCTTACTTGGCCGGCGCGCGCTCCATATAGCTTTCGACGATGGTCGAGGTCTTGCGATAATGCGCGGCAAGGAGCGCCGCGGCCTCGTCGCCACGGCGCTCCAGCGTCGCTTCCATGATCTGACGGTGTTCGAGCGCCACGTCGCGGCTGGCGGCGGGATTCTGGCCTGCCAGCGTCGGCAGGCGGTAGCGTTGCGTTTCGACATAGAGCTGGTCGGCAATGTCGATCAGGCGACGCGACCGGCAGCGGGCGATCAGGGCGCGGTGGAAATCCTGGTGCCGCGTCTCGAGCGCGATCAGTTCGTCATCGCCAATTCCGCCTGCGGCCGCCTTGCGGCGAACCTGCAGATCGAGCGCATGGAAGGCGGCAACGATGCCGGCCTCCCAATCGTCATCGCCATGGGCGATCGAACGACGCAGCGCCTCGCACTCGATCAGGATGCGCGTCTCGGTCGCGTCCCACATCTCCTCGATCGAAACCGGCGCGACCGAAAAGCCGCGCAGCGGGGCGGTCGCGACCAGACGCTCCGTCTGGAGCCGGTTCAGGGCCTCGCGCAGAGGTGAGAAGCTCAGGCCGTAGCGCTGCTTGAGCAGCTCCAGCCGCAAGGGTTGGCTCGGCGCGAAGACGCCGGCGACGATGTCCTGGCGCAGGCGCCGATAGGCGGCCTCTGCCAAGGTCGCGGCCCCGCCCTGAGAATCCAGGATCTCGTCATTCGCCGGCTGTGCTCCGCTTCGCCCCACACGCACCCGGTGTCTCCTCATTCGTCTCTCCCTTCAGGCTCTACACCAGCGTGGAGTCTAACGCAAAAATATCTTTCTTTCGAAAATATGACATGCCATATAAACCCCATCCTGATCCGAAGGGAGGCTCGCATGTCCAATTCCCGAGAGAACCACCGCGAGGACGTCGCCGGTCGCGCGAACGTCGAAGACACACCTGAGCTGCTGGCCTATTACGATCAGCTCGAACGCCTCGAGGCCGGCGCGCTCTGGACCGTCGCCAACAAGATCGAGCCCTGGCAGCCGAAATCGAAGTCCGAGCCGGTGCTGTGGCGCTATCGCGACCTGCGCGAGCACGTGCTGCGCTCGATCGAGCTGGTCACGCCGGAAAAGGCCGGGCGGCGGGTGATCTATCTCAACAATCCGGGCCGTCGCGACGTCTCGGCGGCCGTGGGCTGGCTCTATTCCGGCCTTCAGGTGATGAATCCGGGCGAAGTCGCCTCGGCTCACGCGCATTCAGCCTCGGCGTTGCGCTTCATCATGGAAGGCTCCGGCGCCTACACCATCGTCGACGGCCACAAGATGACGCTGGGCGCCAACGACTTCGTGCTGACGCCGAACGGAACCTGGCACGAGCATGGCGTCTCGGCGGACGGCTCGCCCTGTCTCTGGCAGGACGGCCTCGACATCCCGCTCGTCAACACGCTGGAAGCCAATTTCTACGCCGTCCATGAGGATCTGCAGCAGGCCGTCGGCTACCCCGTCGACGACGCCACGGGGACCTGGGGCAACCCGGGCCTGCGCCCTTACGGCACGCAATGGGACAAGCCCTATTCGCCGCTGCTGAAATACGAATGGGCACCGACCTACGAGGCACTGCAGCGTTACGCCAAGGTCACGGATGGCTCCGCCTTCGACGGCATCCTGATGAACTACGTCAATCCGGTGACCGGCGGGCCGGTGATGCAGACCATCGGCGCATCGATGCAGCTGTTGCGCCCCGGCGAGCGCACCAAGGCCCATCGCCATACCGGCAGCTTCATCTACCAGGCGGCGAAGGGCAAAGGCTACTCGATCATCAACGGCAAGCGCTTCGACTGGCAGGAGCGCGACATCTTCTGCGTGCCGGCCTGGGCCTGGCACGAGCACGCCAACGCCTCCGATCGGGATGACGTCGTCCTGTTCTGCTTCAACGACATGCCGGTGATGAACGCGCTTGGCCTCTACCGCGAGGAGGCCTTCGGCGAAAACGGCGGACAGCAGCCCCTGGCGGCCTGAGGACCTTCAATCATGCGTTTCGTGACCTATCGCAGCGTCGTCGACGCTGCGGCCCGCCTCGGCGTGATCGAGGACGATCTCGTCGTCGATGTCGAGCAGCTCGGTGCCAAGGCTGGACTGGGCTTCCCTTCCACCATGCTCGCATTCATCGAGCTCGGGCCGGCCGCCTTGGCGGCCCTGCGCCAGGCGCTCGACGATCAACGCGGGCGCTGGCCGGTGGGCGCGGCATTGCCGCTCGGCAATGTCCGGCTGCTGGCGCCGATCCCGCGCCCACGCAAGAACATCTTCGGCATCGGCCTGAACTATGTCGAGCATGTCGCGGAATCGGCCCGCACGCTCGACACATCCAAGGAACTGCCCAAGCAGCCGGTGATCTTCTCGAAGCCGCCGACCAGCGTCATCGGGCCGGGCGACGCGATCGAGCACAACCGGGCGATCACCCAGCAGCTCGACTGGGAGGTCGAGCTCGCGGTCGTCATGGGCCGGACCGCCCGGCGCGTCTCCGAGGCCGACGCCCTCGCCCATGTCTTCGGCTACAGCGTGCTGATCGACGTCAGCGCGCGCGACAACCGCCGCGCCGGACAGTGGATCTATTCGAAGGGACAGGACACCTACGCGCCCTTCGGGCCCTGCATCGTCACCGCCGACGAGATCGGCGATCCGCATGCGCTCGACCTGTGGCTGACGGTGAACGGACAGATCAAGCAGAAGTCGAACACGCGGCACATGCTCTTCAAAATCCCGACGCTGATCGCCGACATCAGCGCCGCGATGACGCTGGAAGCCGGCGACATCATCGCCTCCGGCACGCCGGACGGCGTCGGGGCCGGCAGGACACCGCAGGAATGGCTCTGGCCCGGCGACATCGTGGAAGCCGGCGTCGACGGCATCGGCACGATCCGCCATCCGGTCGTGGCGGTGTGACGAGTCGAGACGGCTGATTTTATTCCAACGAAACAAGAGGGGACGCACTAGATGACAAGGATATCCCTATCGCACCCGGCCATCGCCGCGGCCTTCCTCGCCGCGACCCTGGCCACGCCGGCCAGCGCCCAGAGCGGCCCGGCGACGCCGACCACGATCGGCTTCATCACCACGCTCTCGACCCCGGCAGGCTACATCGGCGAGGACATCCGCGACGGCTTCCAGCTTGCCTTGAAGGACGGCACGCTCGGCGGCGTGCCGGTCAAGCTCGAGATCGAGGATGACAGCCTGAAGCCGGCCAATGCCAAGCAGGCGGCCGACCGCATGGTACAGTCCGGCATCAAGCTCTTCACCGGAGTCAATTTCTCGAACGTGCTGGCGGCGGTCGTGCCTGGCGTCCTCGAAGCGGGCGGATTCTATGTCAGCCTCAACCCCGGGCCGTCGGTCTTCGCCGGCGAGAAGTGCAACCGCAACTATTTCGTCGCGTCTTACCAGAACGATGCCTTCCACGAGGCGGCGGGCCTGTCCGCCAATCGGCTGGGCTACCAGCGTGTCGTCCTGCTCGCGCCGGCCTATCAGGCCGGGCGTGACGCGCTTGAAGGGTTCAAGCGCACCTTCAAGGGCGAGATCATCGGCGAAATCTATACAAAGCTCGACCAGACCGACTTCTCGGTCGAACTTGCGCGCGTGCGTTCGCTGCAGCCCCACGCGATCTACCAGTTCCATCCCGGCGGCGCCGGCATTAACTTCGCCAAGCAATATGCCAATTCCGGCCTGTCGAAGTCCGTGCCGATGCTGATCCCGAGCTTCTCCATGGATGCGCGCATGATCGGCGCCACCGGCGAGGCCGCCGACGGCATCTATGCTTCCGCGGTCTGGACCACGGAACTCGACAATCCTGCGTCGAAGGCCTTCGTCGAAGCCTTCCGCAAGGCCTATTCGCGCACGCCGACGATGTATGCCCAGCAGGCCTACGATACGGCCAACCTCATCGGCAGCGCGCTCAAGGCGGTCAATGGCGACATCGGCAAGCAGGCGGAATTCCGCGACGCCCTGCGGAAGGCGCAGTTCACGGCGGTACGGGGCAAGTTCTCACTCGGGCCGAACCAGCACCCGATCCAGGACTACTACCTGACGAAGTTCGCGAAGAACGCCTCCGGCGAGATCGTGCAGACGATCATCAGGAAAGTCGCCGAGGACTACGGCGACGCCTACGCCGCGCGCTGCAAGATCGACTGACGTCGCGCGCCGCCGGCGGTCGAACGGTGGCGCTCTCAATCCATAAAAAGGGCGGTCCGGGGATGATCCTCTTGATCGAGCAGGTCCTGAATGGCCTGCAATACGGCGCCATGCTGTTCATGCTAGCGTCCGGGCTGACGCTGATCTTCGGTATCATGGGCGTCATCAACCTGACCCACGGCTCCCTCTACATGGTCGGCGCCTATTGCGCTGCCTTTGCGGTGCTGAAAAGCGGGTCCTTTCTCGTCGGCGTCGCCGCCGCCCTCGCCGGCGCCGGGCTCTATGCCGTCGTGCTAGAGCTTGCTGTCGTGCAATGGCTCTATCGCCGCGATCATCTCTACCAGGTGCTGGCGACGCTCGGGCTGATCCTGTTCACCAACGAGGCGGTGAGCCTGATCTTTGGCCGCCGCCCGCCCCTGATGGACATCCCGCCTTTCCTGCAGGGTTCGGTGGCCGTCCTTCCCGGACTCGACTATCCGCTGATGCGCCTGGCCTTCATCGGCGTCGGCGGCCTCGTCGCCATCGGGCTCTGGCTCCTCGTCAACCACACACGGCTCGGCATGCTGGTCCGGGCGGGCGCCGACGACCGCGAGATGGTGTCTGCGCTCGGCGTCGATATCCGCCGGCTCTACACGCTGGTCTTCGGTCTCGGCGGATTGCTCTGCGGACTGGCCGGCGTCATGGCGGCGCCGCTGCTCGCGGTCGAGATCGGCATGGGCGAGAGGGTGCTGATCACCACCTTCGTCGTCATCGTCATCGGCGGCGTCGGCTCGATCCGCGGGGCGCTCGTCGGGGCTCTGCTGGTCGGCATGGTCGACGGCCTCGGCCGCGCGTACCTGCCCCAAGGCCTGCAGATGCTGCTGCCGCCCTCGGTCGCCGATACGCTCAGCGCGGGCCTCGTTTCGGCGAGCATCTACGTCCTGATGGCGATCGTTCTGCTCGTGAGGCCCCTCGGCCTCCTGCCCGCGCGGAGCTGACTTATGCGCCTAACCTTGCGCACGATGGCGATCCTGCTCGGCCTCGCACTCTTCCTGGCCGTTCCGCCCGCCGCCGATGCGAGCGGCAGCCCGGCGCTGCTCGGCCTTGCGAACCGCATCCTGATCTATGCGATCGCCGCGGTCAGCCTCGACCTGATCATCGGCTACGGGGCCATGGTCAGCTTCGGCCACGCCATGTTCTTCGGCCTCGGCGGCTACACGGTCGGGATCGTCGCCCACCACACCTTCGGCGGCGATCCGCTGTTCGGCTGGTCGGGCACGAACGCGGCGCTGATCGTCTGGCCGCTCGCGCTCCTCGTCTGCGCGCTCATCGCCCTGGTGGTCGGCGCGCTGGCCCTGCGAACGAGCGGCGTCCAGTTCATCATGATCACGCTCGCCTTCGCGCAGATGGTTTTCTTCGTCCTGGTCTCGCTGCAGATTTATGGCGGCGACGACGGGCTGATGCTGGAGCGGCGCAACCAACTGCCACTGATCGATCTCGCCCGGCCGCAGACCTTCTACTATCTCTGCCTGGCGCTGCTCGTGGCCTGGACGGCAATCTGCGCCTCGATCGTCAACTCACGCTTCGGCCTCGTCCTCCAGGCGCTGCGCCAGAGCGAGCGGCGCGCCATCAATCTCGGCATCCGCCCCTTCCCGTTCCGGCTTGCGGCCTTCGTGATCTCAGCGGTCGGAACCGGGCTCGCCGGCGTGCTGTGGGCGAACTACGCGCGTTTCGTCACCCCGGACATGGCCGCCTGGAGCAAATCCGGCGAGTTCATGGCGATCGTCGTGCTGGGCGGGCTCGGCACCCTGCTCGGCCCCATCGCCGGCACGGCGGTGTTTATCGCGCTCGAGCAACTCCTCTCGACCTGGACCGAGCACTGGATGATCGTGATGGGACCGGTCCTGACGCTGGTTGCACTGTTCGGCCGGCGTGGCATCGCCGGCCGCCTGTTCGGAGGCCGTCGTGACTGATGCACTTCCCCGGATCGCCGCGACGCCCGTCCTTGCGATCGAAAAGCTTCGCAAGAGTTTCGGAGCGCTGGTCGCGACCGACGATGTCTCGCTGGAGGTCGGCCCCGGTGAGTTGCACGCGCTGATCGGGCCCAACGGCGCCGGCAAATCGACGCTGATCACCCAGATCTGCGGCGAGATCAGGCCGAATGCCGGGCGCATCCTGTTCGACGGCCGCGACGTCACCGGATTGCCGGCGCCGGCGCGCGCGCGGCTCGGCCTCGGCCGCACCTTCCAGATCACGCAACTCTGCCCCGACTTCACCGCGGTCGAGAACGTGCTGCTTTCGATCGAGGCGCGGCATGGCGGCTCCTTCGACATGCTGTCCAATCCGCGCCGGAATGCCGCCCATCTCGAGCTTGCGTGGGACTGGCTCGATCAGGTCGGCCTTGCAGCGCAGGGCGACCGCACGGTCGCGGAGCTGGCGCATGGCGAGCGCCGGCAGCTCGAGATCGCGGTGGCGCTGGCCCGCCAACCCAAGCTGCTGTTGCTCGACGAGCCGATGGCGGGAATGGGAGCGGAGGAATCGGCGAGCCTCACCAGGCTGCTCCAGAGCCTGAAACGCCGCTACGCCATCCTGCTCGTCGAGCACGACATGGATGCTGTCTTCGCGCTGGCCGACCGCATCAGTGTCCTGGTCTATGGGCGGGTCGTGTTCACGGGCACGGTCGAGGAGGTTCGCGGGCATCCGGAAGTCCGCGCCGCCTATCTCGGGGAGGATCGGCCATGCTGACGATCGAGGCATTGGAAGCCGGCTATGGACAGAGCCGGGTCCTGTTCGGCCTGTCGATGGTCGCGCGGGCCGGCGAGGTTGTCTCGCTGATCGGCCGCAATGGCATGGGCAAGACGACGACGGTGCGCGCCATCATGGGCATGACCCGTCCGACCGGCGGTAGTGTCAGCTTCGGAGGCCGCCCGCTCGCCGGTCTCGCGCCGCACGCGATCGCGCGGTTGGGACTTGGGCTCGTGCCGGAGGGACGGCGGATCTTCCCATCGCTGACGGTCGAGGAGAACCTCGTCGCCACCGCGCGCGCCGACGCGCAAAGCAGCGGTGCGTGGACGCTCAAGCGGGTCGTGGCGCTCTTCCCGCGGCTCGGCGAGCGGCGGCGGCAATCGGCGCGGACGCTCTCGGGCGGCGAGCAGCAGATGCTGGCGGTCGGGCGGGCGCTGATGACGAATCCACGCCTGCTCATCCTCGACGAGGCGACGGAGGGACTGGCGCCGCTGATCCGCGCCGAAATCTGGCGCTGCCTGCACCAGCTCAAGCAGGCGGGGCAGACCATCGTCGTCATCGACAAGAACCTGGGCGAGATGGCCGCGCTGGTCGACCGCCACCACATCGTCGAGAAGGGCCGCGTCGTCTGGTCAGGCACGCCCGGCGCGCTCGATCGCGAGGCCGACCTCGCCAAGCGCTATCTCGGCATCTGACGGAGGCGGAAGGATGACGCAGGCACCGATCCTCTATCACGGCATGGACAGAGCTACCCTGGCGCGCGAATACGATGCGCGCGGCAGCGTGCCGTCCTTCGATGCAGAATACGCACGCTACCTCGCGAACAGCCAGGCTGTGCACCGCGAGCATCGGCGCATCGCCGATATCGTCTATGACGAGGCCAGCGGCGAGACGCTCGACATCTATCCCGCCGAACCGGGCGCGCCGCTCTTCCTCTGGATCCATGGCGGCTATTGGCGGGCGACCTCGAAGGACGACAATGCCTTCGTCGTGCCCGGCCTGACGGCGCAAGGCTTTGCCGTCGCGGTGATGAATTACACCCTGGCGCCGCAAGCCTCGCTGGACGAGATCGTGCGCCAAACCCGCGCCGCCCTTGGCTTTCTCCATCGCGAGCGGGCGCGCTACGGCTTCGGCGGAGTTTCGGTAGGCGGCTCCTCGGCGGGCGGGCACCTCACCGCGATGCTGCTCGCCGGCGGCTGGCATGCCGCTTACGGCATGCCAGGGGATGTGATCGAGGTCGCGCTCGACCTCTCCGGCCTGCACGAGCTCGAGCCGCTTCGTCACATCGAGGTCAATAGCTGGCTCTCGCTCGACGATGCGATGATCGATCGCAACAGCCCCATCCGCCATATCCCCAGCCGCTCGTCGACGACGCTGATTACCGCCGTCGGCGGGCTCGAGACCAGCGAATTTCGTCGCCAGACCTCAGCTTACGCCACGGCCTGGGCCGATGCCGGACATCGCGGCGACACCATCGCCATGCCGCGACACAATCATTTCGACATAGCCCTCAGCCTCGGCGAACGCGACAGCGTCCTGGCGGCAAACGTCGCGGCCGCGCTGAGGCAGCAGTCCGCCTGACGACGGTAAGCCGGCGCCCTGACCTCGCGCATAGCGAACCTGCTGGACATCGCCGCCGAATTGCGGAATCTCGCGGCGATGACCGAAGCACCGCAAGCTGATGCGCATTTCCATCGTGCCGAATGGCCGTTCTACTGGATCGCGCGCGTCACCGGCCGCTATTTCCAGACCATGGAGACAGCGCTGGACCGGATCGGCATCGACGTTCCCAGCTATCGTGTGCTGATGACGCTCTATGAAGATCGTCGTGTCAGCGTTTCCGCCATCGCCGATGCCTGCGTGATCAAGCTCAGCACCGCCACGCGGATCGTCCAACGCATGGCGAAGGACGGGCTGGTCGAGACACAGCCGAGTCCAAGCGACCGCCGTGTCACCGAAGTCAGCCTGACGCCCAAAGGCGAGGCCCTGCGCCACCAGGCCTGGGCGATCGCGGAGGGTGTCCTTGCCCACGCCTTCGCCGGCGTCGATGAGCTCGAGCGGCAGCGTTTGAACCACCTGCTCGCCAACGTCTTCGATCGCCTGCCGGGCTGAGCGCCCCGTTCGCGCTCCTCACCCTACGGGACTGGCGGGCGTTCCGGCGCCCTTTGCGCATATGGCCGAAGGGTAGCGGGATGAGGGATTGCCAACACGGTAGGGATGCGTCATGTTACGTGAATAATCACGTAAATAACATTGAGAAACTCGCCCGCATGCCGTCGACCGCCGCGCGGCCAAGCCGCTGACGTGGCGGGCCAGGCGCAGCGCAAACTGTGGAGGGAAGAGCCATGAACAAGGCCTTGAACCCCGGCGCGGCTCGAGACGCCGTCCTGAGCGCACTTCTCGACGAGATCCGCGCGCGCCGCGACGAGTTCGAGAAGCTGACCTATGTGCCCCTCGACATGGTCGGCAAACTCAAGACTGTCGGAGCCTATCGTGCCTTCGTGCCGAAGGAGCTGGGGGGCGACGCAAGCAGCCCGGCCGAATTCTGCCGGCTCATCGAACGGCTTTCGGAGGCGGATGCCTCGACCGGGTGGGTCGCGAGCTTCGGCGTCTCCGCTGTCTATCTCGCCGCCCTGCCGCCCACGACCTTCCAGGCGATCTACGGGCAGGATCCCGACACCGTCTTCGCCGGAGCGCTTTTCCCGCCGCAGGCCGCGCGCGAGGTTGAAGGCGGTTTCGAAGTCCAGGGCCGCTGGCCCTATTGCTCGGGCTGCATGGGCGCGAGCCTGATCGGAGCCGGCATCCGCGTCGAGGGAGGCTCATCCTCGGGCCTGCCGCGCATGGCGGTGATGCCGCGCGACAAGGTCCAGATCAAGCACAGCTGGGACACGCTCGGGCTGTCCGCCACCGGAAGCCATGACGTGGTGGTCGATTGCGTGGTCGTCCCGGAGGAATGGACCTTCATCCGGGGCGGGCGCGCCCTGCGCGACGAACCGATCTTCCGCTATCCATCGATGGCGCTGGCCGCCCAGGTGCTGGCGGTCGTCGGACTGGGAACCGCCCGCGAGGCGCTGAACTGGCTTCACCGCGAGGCACGCGACAAGCCGGCGATCACCGGCGCTCCGCCGATCGGCGCCCGCCCGCACATCCAGGCCGAACTCGGCCGGGCCGAGGCCAGGCTGCGGTCTGCCCGCAGCTTTTTCTACGAGGCGATCGAAGAGGCGTGGGACGATATTCTCGCCGGCGACGAACTCGAGCGCGATGTGCATGTCCGTCTGCGCCTAGGTGCAACCGAGGCGGCCGCGGCCGGCGCCGAGGTCACCCGCATGGCCTTCGTCATGGCCGGGTCGGAGGCCATTCGCAGAGGCCATCTGATCTCGCGTTGCATGCTCGATGCCGCCGCCGTGGCGCAGCATGCCTTCCTTGGCCAGGGCACCTGGACGTCCGCCGGCGCGGCCTTGCTCGGCCAGCCCAGTTTCCCCGGCTATCCCTAAAGGAGATGGAAAATGACCGAAGCCAAGCCTATCCGCACCCTGTTCTGCATCGCCGTGCAGCAGAATTTCTTCGACCTGCCCTTCTCGCAGATTGGCCCGGTCTGGAAGGCCTTCGGCTCGATGATGAAGGGGATCTCGGAGCTTCCCGGCGTCAAGATCCTCGGCATGCTCGACGACGACGAAACCATGGTCGGCACATCTCCGGCCGGCTTCCCCTGGACGGCCTACATCATGGCCGACGTTCCGGACCGCGAGACCGTGCGGCTGGCCTGCAACCTCTTCCGCACCACGCCCGTGGGCGACACGGACGAGCGGCTTTGGAAGTACTGCCGGGTCGAGGCCCGGATGGGCCGGGCCCTGGAAGTTCCGACCAATCTCTGAAGGCAGCCCATCGCCTGCACGGAGCTCGCATGACCGCCAGCGACACCCCCCACACCGCCATCGTCACCGGCTCGGGCTCAGGCTTCGGAGCCGTCGCCACCCGCGCGCTGCATCAGGCCGGCCATCGGGTCGTCGTCACCGATATCGACGGCGATGCGGCACGACGTCTGGCCATGGAGCTCGACCCTGCCGGGGCGAGCGCCATTGCGGCCGTACTCGATGTCCGCCGGCCAGAGGATTTCGAACGCGTCCGCGACAAGGCGATCGGCCACTGGGGTTCGGTCGAGATTCTCGTCAACAACGCCGCCGTGACGGTTGCGCGGCCGCTGCTGGAGATCGAGCCAGCCGAGTTCAACGCCGTGATGGCGACCAATGCAGGCGGGGTCTTCGCCGGCAGCCAAATCCTCGGCCGGCACTTCAAGGAGCGCGGCTACGGCCGCATCGTGAACCTCGCCTCGCTCGCGGGCCAGAACGGCGGCACGGCGACCGGCGCCCATTACGCCGCCTCGAAAGGCGCGATCCTGACCCTGACGAAAGTCTTCGCTCGCGATCTTGCGCCCTTCGGCATCACCGTGAACGCGATCGCGCCGGGCCCGATGGACACTCCGCTCGTCCATGCGCTTGTGCCGGCAGAAAAGATGCCCGGCCTGCTCGCCAACATCCCGGTGGGGCAACTGATCGAGCCTGGCTTCGTCGCCTCGGTCGTCGTGCTGCTGGCGTCCTCCACAGCCTCCGCGGTGACCGGGGCCTGCTGGGACGTCAATGGCGGGCTCTTCATGCGCTGAGGCGCGACGCGCCGGACAAATTCGAGGGAGAGAGCCGATGGATGTCAGCGCCACGAGCTTCCGCGAAGGCATGAGCTGCCTGGGCGCCGCGGTCAGTCTCATCACCTCGGGTGGTCCCGAAGGGCGCCATGGGATGACCGCCTCGGCCGTCTGCTCGATCACCGACAGTCCGCCGACGCTGCTGGTCTGCGTGAACCAGAAGAACCGCTCGCACGACGTCTTCAACGGCAACGGCAATCTCTGCGTCAACGTCCTCGCCGGCAGGCACGTGGCGTTGGCGGACACTTTCGCCGGGCGCGGCGACACGACCCGCTTCGAGACCGGGAACTGGATGACCCTGGAGACCGGAGCGCCCGTACTGGTGGACGCGGTCGCCGCCTTCGACTGTCGGATCATGGAGCGTCGCGCGATCGGCAGTCATTCGGTCTTCTATGCGAGGGTCGTCGCCCTGCTCAAATCGGCACAGGCAGCCGAGACCGTGATCTGGTTCGACCGCCGCTATCACCCGCTGAAGGCGGCACTGCCGGAGCAAGGTGGCCCGGCCTGAGGAGCTGCGGCAATCCCCGTGCTCTTTTCCGCTTCCGCCGCGATCAATCGCCCCAGCCCGCAGCGCTGGATATGGCGGCGGCGCGTGAGCGCAGCGCCTCGGCGATCGGACCGGTGAGGTCGTCGTCCATGGTGCCGATCGGTCCCATCAGGGTGATCGCCGCGATCATCAACCCGGTCTGATCGAGAATCGGGGCCGAGAGCGAAGTGAAATTCGCCAGGAGCGCGTCACGGCAGCGGCTGATGCCTGCGGCGCGGATCGAGGCCAGCATTGTCTCGAGCTCGCCACGATCGCGCGGCGTGTCGTCAGGCCCTCCCCGCTCGTGCCGCGTCCGCTCCTCCTTGAGCGCCGCCACGACGAGCTCCTCGCTGAACGCGGGCGGCAGATGCGCGACGAAATTGCGCCCGAGCGCCGAGCGAAGCAGCGGCAGCACGCTACCGACGCGAAGCTCCAGAATGGGGCGATTCCCGCCGGCCTCGACACGGTAGATGATCGTCGGCCCGCGATTGCCCCAGACCCCGAGGAAGACGGTCTGGCCGATCTCCTCGGCGAGACCGGTCATGACCGGTCTCGCGGCCGTGAACACGTCGAACTGCTCGATCGCAGCCAGACCGAGCTTCAGCGCATAGGGGCCGAGCGCATAGCAGCCGGTGTCCTCCTCCTGCCGCACGATGCCCACCGCCTGGAAGCTGACCAGATAGTAGTGGACGTTGGCAGCCGACATACCGGTGCCCGCGGCGATGGCCTTGAGTGGCACCGGCCGCAGCGCCATGCGCAGATGATCGAGGATGCGGAAGCCGATCTCGATCGACTGGATGCCGCGCCGAGCCGGGCGTCCGGCCTTTTCATCTGCACCCGCGAAGAATTGTTCCGCGGCCGGCCTGGGCCGCTCGGCCTGCGAGGATGAAGCGGATCGCGACCGGGCCAGGCGCGCCGCCGAATCGGAATCGCCCGGCAAATTTCCCTTTTTTGTCAATTGAATAACCCCATTCGCGGCGTGCCTGAATTGTGGGCAAGGCCGGGTGGAATTTCAAGCTTGCTTGATTTGATAATATCAATCAGATTTGACGATAGAGAAAATGCAGCGGCTTCCGGCATCGACCTGAAGCACGACAACCGGGGAACGGGGGATATCATGGACACCGCGATGCGGGCCGGAGCGGCCCATCACGATCTGACACGCTCGGAGGAGAAGCAGGTCGTCCTCGCTTCGACGCTCGGGACGATCTTCGAGTGGTACGATTTCTTCATCTACGGCTCGCTCGCCGTCTTCATGAGTTCGGTCCTGTTCCCGCCGGACAATCCGACCGCCGCCTTGCTCGCATCGCTCGGGGCTCTCGCCGCCGGCTTCGTGATCCGCCCCATCGGCGCGATCTTCTTTGGCCGGCTGGGCGACCTCGTCGGCCGCAAGTACACCTTCCTGATCACCATCGTGATGATGGGCGCGAGCACGGCGCTGATCGGCTTCCTGCCGAGCTATGCGGCGGTCGGCCACGCCGCCTGGATCTCGCTCGTCGTGCTGCGGCTCGTTCAGGGGCTCGCGGTCGGCGGCGAATATGGCGGGGCGGTAATCTATGTCGCCGAGCATTCTGCCCCGGCGCGGCGGGGACTGCTGACGGGCTGGATCCAGATCACCTCCTCGATCGGGCTCGCCCTCTCGATCCTCGTCATCCTCGGGACGCAGGCGGCGATGAGCGATGCCGCCTTCCGGGAATGGGGCTGGCGGCTGCCCTTCATCCTCTCGATCGCCATGCTGGCCTTCTCCGTCTACATCCGCGCCAGGCTGCATGAATCGCCGGTTTTCGCCCGGATGAAGGCGGAGCGGCGGCTGTCGCCTACGCCGGTCAAGGACACGTTCGGCCGCTGGTCGAGCCTGCGCCTCGTGCTGATCGCCTTGTTCGGCGTCACCGCCGGAATGGGCGCGACCTATTTCACCGGCCAGTTCTACGTGATGATCTTCATGCAGCAGGTCGCCAAGATCGACCTGCAGACCTCCTACACGCTGATGGGAATCGGGCTGCTGATCGGTTCCCCCGCCTTTGTCCTCTTTGGATGGCTGTCCGACCGGGTCGGGCGCAAATGGCTGATGATGACGGGCCTGGCGCTCTCGGCGCTGCTCTACAAGCCGCTGTTCTCGTCACTGCTGGAAGCCGGCAATCCCGCCCTTCTCGCGGCGATGCGGACCGCACCGGTCACGGTCCATGCCGATGCCGCCAGCGACGCTTGCCGGTTCGGCCTCACCGCTTCGCTCATCAGTTCGCATCCCGACCACGCCAAGCCGTGCGTCCAGGCCAAGAAGCTGCTGATCGCGAGCGGAATCAACTTCCAGTACGGCACGCCGGTCGCCGGTACGCCAGTGGCCGTCAGCGTCGCGGGAACGACCGTTCCCGGCTTCGATCCGCCGGCGTACCGGCAGGCGCTGACCGCGGCGGGCTATCCCGCCAAGGCCGACCCGGCGCAAGTCGCATCAGGCCGGATCGTCGCGCTGATCGTCGCCATGACGCTGATCGTCGCCATGGTCTACGGCCCCGTCGCATCCTTCCTGGTCGAGTTCTTCCCTGCCAATATCCGCTACACGGCACTGTCCTTCCCCTATCACATCGGCGCCGGAATCTTCGGCGGGTTCCTGCCGTTCTTCGCGACCTGGCTGTCGCTGTCGGTCGGCGATGTCTTCGCCGGGCTCTGGTATCCCATCGTCATCACCGCGGTGGTGTGCGTGATCGGATCGCTGCTGCTGCCGAACCGTCCCGAGCTCGAGCCTGGCAACTGATCCCCTCAGCCACGCGGCGGCTCCGATCCGGGCTGCCGCGTGCACTCCCAATCATCGACTGAAGTGAGTTGATCCGATGCAGCAGCCACCCCTGCCACGCTACAAGGCTGCCGTCGCGCAGGCAGCCTCCGTTCCGGATGATGCGCAGGCTTCAACGGCGAAGGCCGCCGGGCTGATCAGGCAGGCGGCGCAGGCCGACGCGCGCCTTATCGTGTTTCCGGAGGCATTTCTCGGTGGCTATCCGAAGGGGCATTCCTTCGGTGCGCCGGTCGGCATGCGCAAGCCGGAGGGCCGGGAGGCGTTCCGCCGCTACTGGGAAGCGGCCATCGCGCTCGACGGACCCGAGGTTGCGCTGATCGCCGAAGCGACGGCCGAGACCGGTCTCTTCGCCGTCATCGGCTGCATCGAGCGCGACGGTGGCACGCTCTACTGCACGGTCCTGTTCTTCGACGGCGCGCGGGGCCTGGTCGGCAAGCACCGCAAGCTGATGCCGACCGCGGGGGAGCGGCTGATCTGGGGCTTCGGCGACGGCTCGACCATGCCCGTCATCGAGACCTCGCTCGGCCGGATCGGCGCCGTGATCTGCTGGGAGAACTACATGCCGATGCTGCGCATGCACATGTTCGCGCAGAACATCGGCATCTATTGCGCGCCTACCGCCGACGATCGCGACAGCTGGCTGCCCTCCATGCGTCATATCGCGCTGGAGGGCCGCTGCTTCGTGCTGAGCGCCTGCCAGCACATCCGCCGCGGTGCCTATGCCGGCGACTACGAATGCGCGCTCGGCGACGATCCGCAGACCGTGCTGATGCGCGGCGGCAGCGCCATCGTCGATCCGCTCGGCGCCGTCCTGGCCGGGCCCGACTTCGAAGGCGAAACGATCCTCTACGCCGAGATCGATCTCGGGCAGATCGCCCGCGGCAAATTCGATTTCGACGTGGCCGGGCACTATGCCAGGCCGGACGTGTTCCAGCTCACGGTCGATGACCGGCCCAAGCGCGCCGTCGCGACGCTCGGTGGCAAAGATATCACGTGGCAGGACTGACCTCGATGCTGTTCGACATGGAAGCGCTGCCGGCGCAGGAGCGCTACAAGATCCTGACCGCCACGATCGTGCCGCGCCCGATCGCCTGGATCACCACCCTGTCACGCGCAGGCATCGTCAACGCCGCGCCCTTCAGCTTCTTCAACATGATGGGCAACGACCCACCGACGGTCGCGATCGGCATCATGCCCCAGAACGGCAGGCTGAAGGATACCGCCGCCAACATCCTCGAAACCGGCGAGTTCGTGGTCAATCTCGTCGCGGAAGCGAATGCGGAAGCGATGAACGAGACCTGCATCGACGCGCCGCCCGAGGTCGACGAACTCGCGCTGGCGGGGCTGACGCCGCTGCCGTCGCACGCCGTCCAGCCGCCGCGCATCGGCGAGGCACCGGTCGCGCTCGAATGCAAAGTCCTGACCTCTCTGGTCACGGGACCGCTGCAAACCATCGTGATCGGCAGGGTGCTCAATGCCCATGTCGACGACCGCTTCGTCATCGATGCCGAGCGCCGCTACATCGACACGCCGGGGCTGAAGCTCATTGCCCGCCTGCACGCGAGCGGGGGATATCTGCGCTCGACCGACCACTTTCATATGGAGCGGCCGATTTGGGCGAAGCGGCAGGCAAAGCGTTCCGCAACGCGGGAAGCTTAACCCCCCTTTGGCATGCCCCAATGAACGGCCGGTTCAGGCTCGTCCATGCTTGGTTTGCGGCAAATCATTCCCACTCGATCGTGCCGGGGGGCTTGCTGGTCACGTCGTAGACGACCCGGTTGATGCCCTTGACCTCGTTGATGATGCGGGTCGCGGTGCGGCCAAGGAAGGCCATGTCATAGGGATAGAAATCCGCTGTCATGCCGTCGACCGAGGTCACGGCGCGCAAAGCGCAGACATGGTCGTAGGTGCGGTAGTCGCCCATCACGCCGACGGTGCGCACTGGCAACAGCACGGCGAAGGCCTGCCAGATCACGTCGTAGAGCCCGGCCTTGCGGATCTCCTCGAGATAGATCGCATCCGCCTTGCGCAGGATGTCGAGCTTCTCCTTGGTGATCTCGCCGGGGCAACGGATGGCGAGGCCCGGGCCCGGGAAGGGGTGGCGGCCGACGAAGGCCTCGGGCAGGCCGAGCTCGCGGCCGAGGACGCGGACCTCGTCCTTGAAGAGTTCGCGCAGCGGCTCGACGAGCTTCATCTTCATGCGCTCGGGCAGGCCGCCGACATTATGGTGGCTCTTGATCGTCACCGACGGGCCGCCGCTGAACGAGACGCTCTCGATCACATCGGGATAGAGCGTGCCCTGGGCGAGGAAGTCTGCACCGCCGAGCTTGGCCGCCTCGGCGTCGAAGACGTCGATGAAGAGCCGGCCGATGGTCTTGCGCTTGGCCTCCGGATCGGCGCCGCACTTGGCGAGCTCGCTCAGGAAAAGCTCTTCGGCCGCAACATGGACCAACGGGATGTTATAGTGATCTCTGAAGAGGCGCACGACCTCCTCCGCCTCGTTCATCCGCATCAGGCCGTGATCGACGAAGACGCAGGTGAGCTGATCGCCGATCGCCTCGTGGATCAGCACGGCGGCGACCGCCGAGTCGACACCGCCTGAGAGCCCGCAGATCACACGGCCAGTGCCGACCTGGTCGCGGATCTTCTTGATCATCTCGGCGCGATAGGCTGACATGCTCCAGTCGGGCTTGCAGCCGCAGATGTCGACGACGAAGTTGCGCAGCAGCTTGGCCCCGTCGGGCGTATGCACCACCTCGGGGTGGAACATCGTCGAATAGAAGCGCCTCTCCTCGTCGCTCGCCACCGCATAGGGGGCGTTCTCCGAGGTCGCCTTGACGGTGAAGCCGGCCGGCAGCTGCGTGACGCGGTCGCCATGGCTCATCCAGACCGGATAACGCCCGCCCTGCTCCCAGACGCCCGCGAACAGGGCCGAGGGGGTGACGATCTCGACATCGGCGCGCCCGAATTCGGCGGCATGACCGCCTTCGACCGTGCCGCCGAGCTGATGGGCCATGGTCTGCTGGCCATAGCAGATGCCGAGCAGCGGCAGCCCCGCGGAAAACACCTCCTGCGGCGCGCGCGGCGAATTGCCGTCGGGTACCGAGGCTGGGCCGCCGGAGAAGATCACGCCTTTCGGCTTCAGGCGCTGGAACGCCTCGGAGGCCGACTGGAACGGCGCGATCTCGCAATAGACCCCGATCTCACGGACCCGGCGCGCGATCAGCTGCGTGACCTGGCTGCCGAAGTCGATGATCAGGATGGAGTCGTGATGGGCGGGGTTTTGGGGCTGGGCGCTCATCGCGCCCGGTTACGCCATCGCGCGCGAGCGCGCAACGGCGCAGAAAGCGGATCAGGCCGGCACTGCATAAACCTCAGGACGAGACGCGGTTGAGGAAGATCAGCCGCAGCGGCTCGGCCAGCAGGCTGCCGGCCTTGGCCGCGAACGCCTGGAAGTGCGGCGTCGCCTTGTGAACCTCGAGCGCGGCCGCGCTGGTGAACGCCTCGCGCATGTAGAAGGTGCCGGGTTCGTCGCGCAGTTCGAACAGCACATAGTCGAGGCAACCCGGCTCGGCCCGCGTCGGCTCGATCAGCGCGAGCAGCCTCTCGCGCAACGCCTCTCGCTGGCCGGGCTTTGCCTTCAGGATCGCGATGGAGATCAAGGTCTCGTCGGTTGTCTGTGTCATGGGCGGCACCCTTGCTGATGAAGATACCGGAGATGTCGGCCCAGCCTGACCGGCGCAAGACGCACAAATCGTGCCCTTAGGGACAGGATTGATACCGCCGTCGCGTTGCGGCCATGGTCAGGCCGGCGCGGCAAGGCAGCTCAGATAGAACCCATCCGTCCCGGTCCGGCGCGGCGAGAGCTGCAGGCCGAAGCGCGTAGCGAAGCGAGCGAGCAGGCCGAAATCGACCTCGCCGGTATCGAGCAACGAACGCGTCGCCACCGGCGCGAAGCCGGCATGGCACGCCAGGAAGGCCTCGACGGCGCCGTCGTTCTCCTCTGGCAGCATCGAGCAGGTGATATAGGCGATGCGTCCGCCCGGCTTCACCAGGCTGGCGGCGCGGCCCAGCACCTGCGCCTGCTCCTTGACACGCTCGGCCAGCGCGCCAGGGCGCACCCGCCACTTCGCATCGGGATTGCGCCGCCAGGTGCCGGAGCCGGTGCAGGGCGCATCGACAAGCACGAGGTCGATCGTGCCTGACAGATCGGCGAGCGCGTCATGGCCGCGGTTCCTGGGCACGCGGACCTCGACATTCCCGGCCCCCGAGCGGGTAAGCCGGTCATGCAGCGGCGCCAGCCGGCGGCTGTCGAGATCGGTGGCGAAGATGCGGCCCTTGCCGCCGAGCACCGCAGCGAGCGCCAGCGTCTTGCCGCCGGCACCGGCGCAGAGGTCGACGACGCTCATGCCGGGCTGGGCGCCGGCGAGCAGGGTCACGAGCTGCGAGCCTTCGTCCTGAATCTCGAACTCGCCGTTGAAGAAGCTCGGCTCGCTCTGCAGCGACGGGCCGCGGCCATCAGGGCCGGGCAGGAAGCGCAAGGCATCAGGCGACCAGGCGCCCGGCTCGGGCTGAAGATGCGCCAGCGCGGCGCGCAGCCTGTCGCGATCGGTCTTCAGCCGATTGGTCCGGATATCGGCCGGCGCCCTACCCGCTAGCGCCTGCCCTTCTGCGATCGCATCCTCGCCGAAACCGGCCATAAAGGAGGGCCAGAGCCAGTCCGGTACATCGGCCTGCATCCAGCCGGGCGCGGCGTTGAGATCGAAGGCGGCGAGCCCGGCGACCTCGAACTCGGTCAGCGGTGCGGGGGCGTGATTCTGTCCGCTGCAGAGGTCCGAGATTTCCTCGACGCCCAGGCCGCGCTGGCTGACCAGCATGCCGAGCACGAGCGCCCGCGGCGTCTCCTCACCGAGCGCATGGACCGAGGAAGCGCGGCGGCGCAACGCGTCATAGACCAGCGAAGCGACGGCGGCGCGATCCTTCGAGCCGGCGAAACGGCGTGACAGCCCCCAGTCCTTCAGCGCGTCGGCAGCCGGGCGCCGGCGCTCGATCAGGTCCGCCAGGACTTCGATGGCGGCGCTGATGCGGGCAGCGGGGGTCATGTCCGGCAGTTCCTGTGCTTGCTTTGCATTGCGGTCCTCGAGCCCGGCGCCATTTGGAACGATTCCGAAGCGCGACAGCACCCTTGACGCCCTCGTCCCACAGGGCGCAAGACGATACAACTCCTTCCGCAACGCCAACCGCCCAGGAACCTCTGCAATGACCGCCCTCTCCCGCCTCGCGCTTGCCGGCCTGTTCTGCCTGTCGCTCGCCGCCTGCGCCACCCAGCCGGTCGACACCACGCCGCCGCCGGCCAAGCGCCTGGACGCCAAGACCTCGCTGGAAGGCCGCCGCTGAGATTTCGCGAAACGGGACAAGCCGGGGGCGCCACGCCTGGCTGGTCCCGTTTACGCCAACGGTCACACGAAGCCCGCTCCGGCCTCTGCCGAGGCGGGCTTTTTCTTGGCGAGGCGAGAGAGCGAGGGATCGGTGCAGGCCTGCGCTCCCGTAGTGCTCACTTTTTGCGAACGTCCAGGCCCAAAGCTCTGGCAACGACAATAGTCTGGTCGATCGTGATGATCGCGCCGCTGAGCTGGGTGTTGGCGGGCTCCAGCGCACTCAGATCGCTTCCTCGCAGATCACAATTCGAAAAATCGGCGCTGTGCAGCCAGGCTCCGGACAAATCGACCTCCCGGATCGAGCCATCCTGACACCGCGCGCCTGTCAGGTCCGCTTCCCGCAATCGGGTGCCGCGAAAGCTCGCTTTCCGCAAATCCGCCCCGGGAAGGCCGACGAAGGACCAGTCGCCGTCGATGACCTCCATGCTGTCAAACTGACAGCCGTCGAACATGCTTCCTACGAATTTGCATTCCGTGAAGGTGGTGTCGAAGAAATTGCACGCGGAGAAGGTGCAGTTCATGAAAGCCGCGCTGTGATGCGTAGAGCCGTTGAAGCGCGCCCGGCGAAAGGTGCATTCATTGAAGACGCAGCCCGTGTTCCGGGCCTCGCTCAGATCGAGATCGGTAAACAGCGTGCTTTGAAAGCGTCGCCGGTCGATCTCGTCGCCATACCAATCCGCACCGGCAATCGTTTCGACCGTCTTGGGGGCGGGCTCGCCATATCTCCGTTCAGCCATGATGTCCCTGCCCGTTCGAAACCCCGGCCTGCCTAGGGAGGGCGTCGGTCCGTTTCTGCTTGCAGCGCCGAGTTTCGAGTGGAGTGCGAACCGGCACCTGAGCCGATTCCCGACCTCCTCAAACCCGGGCGAGAGCCAAGACGCTTTCCTCGAATCCGAGCACTCGCTTTCATGGCCATGTCATATCCGCTGCCATAAGGTCGTGCACACTTCCGCGAGACTAGGTCAAACCATGATGAAGAACCTCCTTCTCTCGACATCGCTTCTCACCGCACTGGCGCTCCAGGCCTCGGCCGCACAGGCACAGAGCCCCGTGCCGACGCTCGACGGAAAGCCGGCCCTGATCGCCGGCCATCGCGGTGCCAGCGGCTATCTGCCCGAGCACACGCTCGAAGGCTACAAGCTCGCGATCGAGCAAGGCGCCGACTTCATCGAGCCGGATCTGGTCGCGACCAAGGACGGCCATCTCGTCGTCCGCCACGAGCCGATCATGTCGGGCACCACCGATGTCGCGACCCGGCCGGAGTTCGCCGCGCGCAAGACGACCCGCAAGGTCGACGGCGTCGACACCACCGACTGGTTCGCCTCCGACTTCACGCTCGCCGAGCTCAAGACGCTGCGGGCCAAGCAGGCCTTCGCCGATCGCGACCAGTCGCATAACGGCAAATACGAGATCCCGACGCTGCAGCAGGTCATCGATCTCGCCAAGTCCGAGAGCGCCCGCACCGGCCGCACCATCGGCATCTATCCGGAGATCAAGCACTCGACCTATCACTCGGCTCTGGGCCTGGCGATCGAGGACAAGCTGCTCGATCAGCTCAAGGCCGCCGGCTGGACGGAGAAAACCTCGCCGGTGATCATCCAGAGCTTCGAGACCGCCAACCTCAAATATCTGCGCGGCAAGACGCAATTGCGTCTGATCCAGCTCGTCGACGCCGATGATGTCGACAAGGATGGCGGCATCGTCCTCGCCGCCCCGTTCGACAAGCCCTACGACTTCGTCGTCACCGGCGACAAGCGCACCTTCAAGGACCTCGTCACTGCCGAGGGATTGAAGGAGATCAAGACCTATGCTGACGGCGTCGCCCCCTGGAAGCCCTATCTGATGCCGGCCAAGCAGGTGATCGGCGACGACGGGAAGCCGCGCGACCTCAATGGCGACGGCACGATCGACGAGCGCGACCGCGTACTGCTGCCACCGACCGACGTGGTGAAGAACGCCCACGCCGTCGGCCTCTTCGTCCACACCTGGACCTTCCGCAGCGAGCCCAAGCGCCTCGCCTCCGACTTCAAGGGCGATCCGCAGGCCGAATACAAGGCCTATCTGGCGCTCGGCATCGACGGGCTGTTCTCGGACTTCCCGGACCAGGCGGTGAAGGCACGCAACGCCAAGTAACCGCGCCGCAAAACAAGGCCGCCGCACCGACTGGGTGCGGCGGCCTCAAGAGACTCGACTGGACTTAACTCAACTCACGCTTAGTCGCAGACGCGTACCGTGCGACGCACCTCCCCACGCGGGGTTTCGCGAATCCGCGTCTCGGTGCGGCAATCACGCTCGGCACGATAGGCCCGGCGCCGCTCCCAGCGATCACGCTCGCGCCAGCGATCCTCGCGGTCCATCGCGCGCTGATGTGGCGTGCGCGGGTCGATCCTGACGCCGCCCGGCCCGATATCCACGGATTGCGCGAAGGCGCCGGAGCCGGCGAGCAGCAGGCCCGCGGCCAGGGTCGATGCAAGCAATTTCATCGGCTGTTCCTCCTGTGTTGGGAAAAGCAACGGCGAACGCCGGCAAAGGTTCCCTGTCGACATCGACTCCAGATGTGATGTCACCAACGCAAACGGCGCCCCTGAGGGCGCCGCCGCGATGACTTCCAGCGCTACCGGATCAGTGCAGGATCTGGCTGAGGAAGAGCTTGGTGCGCTCGTGCTGCGGGTTCTTGAAGAACTCGTTGGGCTCGTTCATCTCGACGATCTGGCCGGCGTCCATGAAGATGACCCGGTCGGCGACCTGGCGGGCGAAGCCCATCTCGTGGGTGACACAGAGCATGGTCATGCCCTCGTCGGCGAGCGAGACCATGGTGTCGAGCACCTCCTTGACCATTTCCGGATCGAGCGCCGAGGTCGGCTCGTCGAACAGCATGATCTTGGGGCTCATACAGAGCGAGCGGGCGATGGCGACGCGCTGCTGCTGGCCGCCGGAGAGCTGGCCCGGATATTTATGAGCCTGCTCGGGGATCTTCACGCGCTTGAGATAGTGCATGCCGATCTCCTCGGCGTCCTTCTTGGGCATCTTGCGCACCCAGATCGGCGCCAGAGTCAGGTTCTCGAGGATCGTCAGATGCGGGAACAGGTTGAAGTGCTGGAAGACCATGCCGACATCGCGGCGGATCTCGTCGATCTTCTTGAGGTCGTTGGTGAGCTCGGTGCCGTCGACGATGATCTGGCCCTTCTGGTGCTCCTCCAGCCGGTTGATGCAGCGGATCATCGTCGACTTGCCCGAGCCGGACGGGCCGCAAATGACCAGCTTCTCACCGCGCGACACCTTCAGATTGATGTCACGCAGCACGTGGAACTCGCCGTACCACTTGTTGACGCCGATCATCTCGACGGCGGTCGCGGTGTTGAGCGCGGTCTGCTTCAGCGCGGACGGGCGCGAGCTGGTGGTTTCTGCCATAGCCATGATTTGATCCCCTCAACGCTTCTGGCCGGCGGCGAGCCGCTTCTCGACCGCGATCGAGTAGCGAGACATGCCCCAGCAACACAGGAAATAGAAAACCGCAGCGAATGCATAGCCCGTCGCGCGGGTGGTCGGCGTCGCCCAGGTCGGATCGACCAAGGTCGCCTCGATGGTGCGCAGGAAGTCGAAGATGCCGACGATGGTGACCAGCGTCGTGTCCTTGAACAGCCCGATGAAGGTGTTGACGATGCCCGGGATCACGATCCGCAGCGCCTGGGGCAGGATGATCAACCGCATCATGCTCCAATAGCCGAGGCCGAGCGACATCGCGCCCTCGTACTGGCCCTTGGGCATGGCCTGCAGGCCGCCGCGCACCACCTCCGCCATATAGGCGGCAGCGAAGAGCGCGACGCCGACAAGCGGGCGCAGCAGCCGGTCCGGCGAATATTCCTGCGGCACGAACAGCGGCAGCATGGTGTTGGCCATGAACAGCACGGTGATCAGCGGCACGCCGCGGACGAACTCGATGAAGATCACCGAGAGCAGCTGGATGATCGGCAGCTTGGAGCGCCGGCCGAGCGCCAGGACCACGCCGAGCGGCAGCGAGAAGACGATGCCGACCGCCGCGATCAGGAAGGTCACGGTCATGCCGCCCCAGAGGCCGGTGTCGACCCTGGGCAGACCGGGGCTATTCGCGAGCAGGTTGAGGAGGACGAAGACCGCGAGAGCGAACAGGACGAGCTGTTTAGGCCCGGAGAAGCGCTTCCAGGTCGGCAACTCCCGGACCACACCGACCGCGGCCTCGCCAATGTAGAAGCTGACAAGCTGCGGCACGAATGACAGCACGACATAGAGCGCCGCGAGCACCAGCGTCACCGTCAGGCAGAAGCCAAGGAAGCGCTCGGCGCCAGGGCCGCCGAGCAGCAGCACATAAGCCGAGATCGGCAGCAGCACGAAGAAGAAGAAGATGCCGAGCTTCTTCTTCGGCGCGTTCGTCCACAGCAGCCAGACCACGCCGAGCGCGAACATGGCGAAGACGATGTTCACGCGCCAGCGCTGCGCGATCGGATAGGAGCCATAGATGAAGTACTGGAAGCGATCGGCGATATAGGCCCAGCAGGCGCC
Organism: Bosea sp. 29B; assembly: GCF_902506165.1. NCBI lineage: Bacteria > Pseudomonadati > Pseudomonadota > Alphaproteobacteria > Hyphomicrobiales > Alloboseaceae > Allobosea > Allobosea sp. 29B. Next base: position 4,990,577 of record NZ_LR733817.1, on the reverse strand, counting down.
CACGGGCCGGCCGACCTTGTCGGCGAGGCAGGCGTCGCGGCTGGTGCCGGACCAGACCGCATCGAGGAAATAGAACCTGATCATCCCTGGCACCGTATCGATGACGAGATAGAGGCAGATCAGAGTCAGCGCGATGTTGAGCGGGCTGGAGAGCAGATGCTGCCTGACCCAGGCGAGCGGCCCGGCGACGGAGAGCGGCGCCGGCTGCTGCTCCAGCGTTTCCTTGCGGACGAAGGCGAAGGGGGCCATTTCGGTGGTTGCGTCGGTCATTGTGGCGCCCTCACCGTTCCACCAGCGCCATGCGCTTGTTGTAGATGTTCATGAACAGAGACGTGACCAGCGAGATGGTCAGATAGACCGCCATGGTGATGGCGACGACCTCGACTGCCTGGCCGGTCTGGTTCAGCACCGTGCCGGTGAAGACCTGGACGAGATCGGGATAGCCGATCGCGACCGCGAGCGAGGAGTTCTTGGTCAGGTTGAGATAGTTCGAGGTCAGCGGCGGGATGATCACGCGCATCGCCTGCGGAATGACGACGAGCTTGAGCGTCGGCCCCGCTCGTAGGCCGAGCGCATTGGCCGCCTCGGTCTGACCTTTGGATACAGCGAGGATGCCGGCACGGACCACTTCGGCGATGAAGCCGGCGGTGTAGGTCGTGAGGCCGACCAGCAATGCGACGAACTCCGGGAAGATCTGGATGCCGCCGCGCAGGTTGAAGCCGGCAAGCTCGGGATAGACGAAGGTGATCGGCCGACCGGTGACGAAATAGACCAGCGTCGGCAGGACGATGATCAAGCCGAGGGCGACGAGGCCGATGGGATATTGCTTGCCGGTCGCGGCCTGCTGCTTGCGGGCCCAGGACCGGAACACGAAGGTGGCGACGAGGCCGATCAGGAACGCCCAGATGATCAGGTTGCCGCCGGGCCCGAACTGCGGATCGGGAACGTAGAGCCCGCGGTTGTTGAGCAGGAAACCGGCCGGCAGCACGATCGACTGGCGCGGGTTGGGCAGCGGCTTCAGCACCGCATTGTACCAGAAGAACAGCTGCAGCAGCAGCGGCACGTTGCGGATGACCTCGACATAGATCATCGCGATCTTCGAGACGATCCAGTTGCTCGACAGCCGGGCGACGCCAACGAAAAAGCCGAGGAAGGTCGCCAGCACAATGCCGATCGAGGCGACGAGCAACGTGTTCAGCAGGCCGACCCAGAAGGCGCGGCCATAAGTGCCGGTCGAGGCGTCGTAGGGGATCAGCTTCTGGTTGATGTCGAAGCCGGAGGCGTTGTGCCAGAAGCCAAAGCCGGACGCGATCTTCTGAGCCCGCAGGTTCTCGATCGCGTTCGAGGCTGCGGACCAGATCAGGAAGCCCACCACGGCGAGCAACAGGAACTGATAGACATAGCCCCGGATCTTCGGGTCGTAGAGCAGCGAGGCCTTGCCCGGCTTGATCTCTGCGGAAGTGGTCGACACGTCTGACGCCCTTTTCGAGTGTTGGCGACCGAGGGTCCGGCAGCGACCCGAGAGGGTCACTGCCGGCCGGTATTCTTATCCGGTTCGCCGGAACAAGACAGCTTCAAGGATCAATGCGCAGTGGATGCCGCGCATTGGTGGTTCTCAGCGGATCGGCGGCGCGTATTGCAGCCCGCCCTTGCTCCAGAGCGCGTTCTGGCCGCGCGCAATCTTGAGGAGCGAGCCAGAGCCGACATTGCGCTCGAAGCTCTCGCCGTAGTTCCCGACGTGCTTGATGATCCGATAGGCCCAATCATTGGTCAGGCCCATCGGCTCGCCGAACTTGCCTTCGGTCCCGACGAAACGCTTGATCTCCGGATTGTCGGATTTGAGCATTTCGTCGGCATTGGCCTTGGTGATGCCCAGTTCCTCGGCATTGACCATAGCGAAGAGCGACCACTTGACGATATCGAGCCAGACATCGTCGCCATGGCGCACGACCGGACCGAGCGGTTCCTTCGAGATGATTTCCGGCAACACCATGTGGTCGTCCGGAGTCGAGAGGGTCAGGCGCTCGGCGTAAAGGCCCGAGGCGTCAGTGGTAAAGGCGTCGCAGCGGCCGGCCTCATAGGCCTTGACCGTCTCCTGGTTGGAGGCGAAGGCGACGACCTCGTACTTGATCTTGTTGCTGCGGAAATAGTCCGCGAGGTTGAGTTCGGTCGTGGTGCCCTGCTGGGTGCAGATCGAGGCGCCGGCGAGCTTCAGCACGGAATCGACGCCGAGCTTCTTGCGCACCATGAAGCCCTGGCCGTCGTAGTAATTGACGCCGGCGAAGTTCAAGCCGAGCGCGGTGTCGCGCGAGAGCGTCCAGGTCGTCGTGCGCGACAGCAGATCGACCTCGCCCGACTGCAGCGAGGTGAAGCGGTCCTTGGCCGAGAGCGGGATGAACTTGACCTTGGTCGGATCGTTGAAGACGGCCGCGGCGACGGCGCGGCAGACGTCGACGTCCATGCCGCTCCAGTTACCCTGCTGATCAGGGATGCCGAAACCGGCGAGACCCGTACCGGAGCCGCAATGCAGGATGCCGCGATTCTTGACCTGCGCCAGAGTAGGCGACTGGGCTAGCGCTCCGCTCGCGCATATGGCGGCGGAGACGGCGATGAGCGCCGCGCCAATGATCTGTTTCATTGTTGTTGTCCCCTGTTTGGCGGAACGGGTTTTCCCGCTCTCGGTTAGCTAGCAAGCTCCAGGCCAGTCCCCACCGGCCGCCTCCTCCTTTCCCACTCTCCCTGACAAAACCACCGCGCCGATCCGTCGGCGCCTACGCCGCCAGAACCTCACCGGATCGGCGGCGCGTACTGCAAGCCCCCCTTGGTCCAGAGCGCGTTCTGGCCGCGCGACATCCTCAGCACCGAGCGGCTGCCGACCGTGCGTTCGAAGCTCTCGCCGTAATTGCCGATATGCTTGACGATCCGGTAGGCCCAGTCGGCCGTCAGGCCGAGGCCTTCGCCGAACTTGCCGTCGATGCCGAGCAGGCGCCGGATCTCCGGGTTGGTCGAGCCCCGCATCTGGTCGACATTGGCCTTGGTCACGCCGAGCTCCTCGGCGTTCAACATGGCGAAATGGACCCAGCGCACCAGCTTGAACCATTGCGAATCGTTGTCGCGGGTCAGCGGGCCGAGCGGCTCCTTCGAGATGATCTCGACGAGGACCATGTGGTCGTCCGGCGCCGTCAGCTTCAGGCGCTCGGAATAGAGCGACGAGGCGTCCGTGGTGAAGGCGTCGCAGCGACCGGCATCGTAGGCCTTCAACGTCTCCGGACCGGTGTCGAAGGACACGATCGTGTGGCGCAGATTATTGGTCTTGAAGAAGTCGACGAGATTGAGCTCGGTCGTCGTGCCACGCTGCACGCAGATCGAGGCGCCGGCCAGCTGCATCACCGACATGACGCCGAGCTTGCGGCGCACCATCAGGCCCTGCCCATCGTAATAGTTGACGTTGGTGAAGAGCAGGCCGGGCGGGGTGTCGTTGCTGATCGTCCAGGTCGAATTGCGCACGAGCACGTCGACCTCGCTGGCCAGGAGCGCCTTGAAGCGGTCATTGGCCGAGAGCGGGATGAACTTCACCTTGCTCGGATCATTGAAGATCGCCGCGGCGATGGCGCGGCAATACTCGACGTCGAGGCCGCTCCAGTTGCCCTGCGGATCAGGCGCGCCGAAGCCGATCAGGCCGGTGTTGGAGCCACAGTTCAGGACGCCCCTGCTCTTGATCTGAGCGAGGGTCTGCTGCGCTTGCGCGCTCGCGGAGCCGAACAACGCCGCGACGGCGAACAGTGCCGCGCTGATGATCCTGATCATGCATGTCCCCTGTCTGGCGGAACGGGTTCGTCCCGTTCTCGGTCGGTGGGCGGGCGGGCCGTGACCGGCACGGCCCCGCAAGCCACCTTGTCCAGTGCCCTGGAAAAGAATCGGGGCGGACGCTGAAAGCGCCCGCCCCGCTTGGGCTTTTAGCGAACCGGCGGCGCGTATTGCAGGCCGCCCTTCGTCCACAGCGCGTTCTGGCCGCGGGCGATCTTCAGCAGCGAACCCTGGCCGACCGTGCGCTCGAAGCTCTCGCCATAATTGCCGACATGCTTGATGATCCGGTAGGCCCAGTCCGTCGTCAGGCCGATGCTCTCGCCGAACTTGCCCTCGGTGCCGAGCAGGCGCTTGATCTCCGGATTGCTGGATTTCAGCATCTCGTCGACATTGGCCTTGGTCACGCCGAGTTCCTCAGCGTTGAGCATGGCATAGTGGACCCACTTGATGAGGCCGAACCACTGGGCGTCGGTGTTGCGGGTCGCCGGTCCGAGCGGCTCCTTCGAGATGATCTCGGGCAGGACCATGTGATCGTCCGGAGCCGTCAGCTTCAGGCGCTCGGCATAGAGGCCCGAAGCGTCGGTGGTGAAGGCATCGCAGCGGCCGGAGTCATAGGCCTTGACCGTCTCGTCCGAGGTGGCGAAGGCGACGACTTCGTATTTCAGGTTGTTGGCGCGGAAGAAGTCGGCGAGGTTGAGTTCGGTCGTGGTGCCCTGCTGGGTGCAGACCGAGGCGCCATTGAGCTGCATGGCCGAGGTCACGCCGAGCTTCTTGCGGACCAGGAAGCCCTGACCGTCATAATAGTTGACGCCGGTGAACTGCAGGCCGAGCGCGGTGTCACGCGACATCGTCCAGGTCGAGTTGCGCACGAGCACATCGACCTCGCCCGACTGCAGGGCCGTGAAGCGGTCCTTGGCCGAGAGCGGGATGAACTTCACCTTGGCCGGGTCGTTGAAGATCGTAGCGGAGATGGCGCGGCAGAACTCGACGTCGAGGCCGGTCCAGTTGCCCTGCGCATCCGGCACGCCGAAACCGGCGAGGCCGGTATTGGAACCGCAGTTCAGGATGCCACGGCTCTTCACTTGACTAAGGGTCTGCGGCGCCTGCGCCTGTGCGCTCGCCGCCGCCAGCGCGAAGCCGAACCCGGCGACCGCGGCTGCCATGAATTTCTTCATATCGATTTCTCCCGTTGATGGCCCTGCCGGCGTTTGCCAGCCGGAACGTGCCGGTCCCCTCGCATCGTCGCGACTTGCTGCCCCGTTCGATGCCCAAAACTTATGCGAAGTTCGGCGCTGGCCGATTGCCAGAGCCATGCATGAGCGTCAAGCAAGGGCAGCTGGTATATCTGCCTCTTTTCACGGCCAACATCACATGCGACTTTCGGGGGGTGGTCAAGTGCGGCCACAACCTGCCCCATCCCGATCCCGCCCAGGCTCGTCTCCCGCCCCATGAAAAAGCTGTCCAAGCCCGAATTCGCGCGGCTGCGCGAGAAGACCCGCCTTGCCCTCGCCGGCCGCGACCCGTCCGACAGCTATGGCTTCGTCAACCCGCCGATCGTCCGCGGCTCGACGGTGGTCTACCCGAACACCGAGGATTTCCTCGTCCGCAAGGCGCGCTACAGCTACGGCACGTCGGGCAGCCCGACCATCGACGCGCTGCTTGCCGCCGCCGACACGATGGAGGGTGGCGCCGGCGTCCTCGCCTGCTCGTCCGGTCTGCTCGCCTGCACCTTGCCCACCCTCGCCTTCCTGAGGGCGGGCGACCACTTCCTCGTAACCGACAGCGTCTACCATCCGATGCGCAATTTCTGCGACCGGATGCTGCCGCGCTACGGTGTCGAGGTCACCTATTACGATCCGCTCATCGGCGAAGGCATCGCGGAGCTGTTCAAGCCGAACACAAGGGCGGTCTGGACGGAGTCGCCGGGTTCACAGACCCTGGAGGTCCAGGACATCCCCGCGATCGTGGCCGCGGCGCATGCCCGCGACATCATGGTGATGATGGACAACACCTGGGCGACACCGCTCTTCTTCGATGCGCACAAGTTCGGCGTCGACGTCTCGGTCCAGGCCGGGACGAAATACTATGCCGGGCATTCCGACGTGCTGATCGGCACGGTGTCGGCCCGCACGCCGGAGCACTATGCCCAGCTCAAGCTAACCTGGGACGCGCTCGGCGTGATCATCGCCGCCGAGGACGCCTATCTGACGCTGCGTGGCATCCGGACCCTGGCCGTCAGGCTAAAGGAACAGCAACCTGCCGGGCTGGAAATGGCGCGCTGGCTGGCCGCGCGCCCTGAGGTCGCCCGTGTGATCCATCCCGCGCTGCCCAGCGATCCCGGCCACGCCCTCTGGAAGCGCGATTTCACCGGCGCCTGCTCGCTGTTCTCCATCGAGCTCGAACCCGTCTCGATGAAGGCGGTGGCCGCCCTGCTCGACGGGCTCGCCTTGTTCGGCATGGGCGCATCCTGGGGCGGCTATGAGAGCCTTGTCCTGCCCTTCGACTGCAAGCGCTATCGCACCGCGACCAAGCCCGGGTTCAAGGGCCCGACGATCCGTCTCCATATCGGGCTGGAGGATCTGGAGGACCTGAAGGAGGATCTCGACGCCGGCTTCACGCGGCTGAGGGCGGCGAGCTGAGCACCGCCTCGATGTCGGAACGGCCGATCGTCTTCGCCTATCTCGACGAGCCGCCCTTCTGCTGGCCGGCAGCTGGCGGCACTGCGCAAGGCTGCGACGTCGAGCTGGTGGCGGCGGCTTTTCGGGCCCTCGACATCACGGAGTTCGAGCAGCAGCTGACGACCTTCGCCGAGCTGCTGCCTGGGCTCGCCAGCGGACGCTGGACGCTCACGACACCGCTTTTCATAACAGCCGAGCGCCGGCGGCTCGTCGATTTCGGCCGCCCTGTCTGGGCGCTTGCCGACGGGTTGCTGGTCCGGTCAGCCGATCATGAGCGGCTGACCGGCTATCGCGCCATCGCGGTGGCCGGCGCCCGCCTCGTCGTCGTCGGTGGGCAGGTTCAGGAGCAAGCCGGGCTCGCTGCCGGCATTGCGCCGGAGCGGATGATCCGCGTCGCGACACAGGAAGAGGCCGTAGCAGCGGTCAGGACTGGCCAGGCCGACGCCTATGCCAGTGTCAGCATGGCCCATCGCGGCTATCTCGCCCGCGAGCCCGATGCAGAATTGGCGATTGTCAAAGTACCAGACAGCGAAAGCACGCCAGCTGCCGGAGCCTTCGCCTTCGGCAAGCAGCACGCCGCGCTGCGGGAGCGCCTCAATACCGCCCTCGAAAGCCTCATTGGCAGCGGCTGGCACCGCACAATGATGGTGCGCCACGGCTTCCTTGCCGGTGAATACTAACGTCTCGCCTCAGCCTGGCCCGGAATTCGTGTCCTCGCCGCGTGCCTTCGCCCGCAGCACGAATTGCAGGTTGCGCAGGTAGACGAACACGCCGAAGCCCTGCCCGAGGATGAAGACCGGGTCGCGGCGGTAGAGCGCGTAGATCAGGAGCAGCATGCCGCCGCCGATCGAGAACCACCAGAAAGTCATCGGCACGACCGAGCGCTGCGCCTTCTCGCTGGCGAGCCACTGCACCACGAAGCGCATGGTGAACAGGCCCTGCGCGACCACGCCGAGCAGCACCCACCAATCGACATTGTTGACGAAGACGTCGTGGAAATAGTTCCCGATCATGTTCTGCAGGTCGATGAGCATCAGCGCGCCTCCGTCACGATCTGCGGCACGCGCTTGCGGCGCCTGATCAGCCACCAGACCCCGACAAGATCGAGGATGCCCACCCAGAGCCGGTCGAAGAAACCATAGTTCGAGACACCGGTGAGGCGCTGGCGGTCGCGCACCTCGTGGTGCAGGACGGCGAAGCCTTCGCGCACGACGAGCGCCGGCATGAAGCGGTGCAGCGCGTCGAAATAGGGCAGCGCCAGATACATCTCGCGCCGGAAACATTTCAGGCCGCAGCCGGTGTCGCGCGTGCCATCCTTGAGGATGGCGCCGCGGACCTTGTTGGCGATGCGCGATTGCATGCGCTTGAAGCCGGTGTCCTTGCGGCCGACGCGCTGGCCCTGGACCAGGCCGGCCGAGGGACCGGCCGCCTCGATCTGCGCCAGCATCGCCGGGATGAAGGCCGGGTCGTTCTGGCCGTCACCGTCGAGCGTCGCGACGATCGGCGCCCTTGCCGCCCTCACCCCGCTGCGCACCGCTGCCGACTGGCCGCAGGACTGGACATGACGGACGACCCGCAACCAGGGCCGTGTCAGTGCGAGATCGGCGAGCGCCGCGGCGGTGCCGTCGCTCGAGCCGTCATCGACATAGACCAGCTCGAAGGCGCCGATGCCGGCGCAGGCCGTCTCGATATCGCGGACGAGCGGGGCGATATTGCCCTGCTCGTTGCGGACAGGCACGACGATGCTGAGCCGGGGCTGGCCGTCTGAAGGCACGGGTTCGGTCACGGATTGAAGTCTTTCTGCATTGCGGCGCGCAAACTGCGTCAAGCGTCGCGACGGGGCAAGCGCCGATCACTCACGGACATAGACGCTCATCTCGAGGCGCTTGCCGCCATTGAGGTTGAAGCCGGCGACCGTGGTCAGCAGCCGCGGCGCGGCGCTCGAGGCGGCAAGCCCCTGCCGGAAACCGTCGAGGAAACGGCTCTCGACCAGTGCGACCCGGCAGCCTGGCTCGCGCAGGAAGGTAGCGGCGGTGCTGCCGTCCGCCCCCATGCGCAGATTGGTGCCGACCAGGAAGACGAGGCTCGGCTCGCGATAGCCGACGGTCATGACCTCGGGATTCGCGCAGGTGACGGCCTGCACTGCCTCGGCCAGCCGCGGCGAGAGCTTGAGGCCGCGCAGGCTTGGCGCTGCCAGGCCGTAGACGCCGGCTCCAAGCAGCAGACTCGCGACCACGCCACGCCAGAGTGCGCCCTCGAAGGCGCCCGCGCGGAACGCCAGGAAGCTGCGGAAGGCGACGATCAGCGCCAGCGCCAGCACCGGCAAAGCGAGCCAGGGCAAGGTCCTGTCGAGCGTCCAGGTGCCGTAGAGCAGCACGCCGACCAGCGCCGCCGGCACGGCAACGACGAGGAAAGCCGTCAGGTCGGAACCACGGCGGAAGCGATTGATGCCGCCATTGACCAGAGCGAGCAGGAGCAGCGCCGTGATCGCCGGATAGAGCGGCAGCACGTAATGCGGCAACTTGGTCGGTACCGCCTCGAAGACGATCCAGGACGGCACGATCCAGGCGAGGAGGAACAGGATCTGCGGCTCACGGCGCTTCACCCAGGCGAAGGGGATCGCCATCGCCGCCAGCGCAGCCGCGGGCCAATAAGTGCCGAAGAACAGCAGCAGATAGAGGCCGGGCGGCCCCCAATGCTTCTCCTGCCCCTCGCCGACCTTGGCGAGCATGTCCTTGCCGACGCTCTCGGCGAAGAAATCGCCGCCGGTCTTGATCGCGATGGCGACGAACCAGGGGAGCACCACGACGAGGCAAAGCAGCAGGCCGAGCCCCGGACGCAGCGGCGCGAACCAGCGCAGCGAACGCTCGCGGAGGCTGAGCACGATCACCGCCAGGCCCCAGACCATCGGTACGATCGGCCCCTTGAGCAGCAGGCCGAGCGCCGTCGCCGACCAGAACACCAGCCAGTTGTGGCGGCTCGGCACGAAGGCGAGCGAGCGAGTCCAGTCGAGCCAGGCGCGGGCGAGCGCGCCCATGGTCGCGACCGCACAGGCTGCGAGCAGCGCGTCGGTCTTGGCGAAGCGCGCCTCGACGCCGAGCAGCACGGCCGCAGCCATGAGGGCTCCACCGAGAAGAGCGAGACGGGCGCCGACGAAGGCGAGCAGCGCCCAGTAGGTCAGCAGCACGGTCGCGACCGCGCCGATGAGCGAGGGCAGCCGATAGAGCCACATCGTGGTCCGGGCCTGCGGCACGCCGAGCGCCTCGCCGGCGGCGACGCTTGCCGCCTGCAGCCAGTAGATGCCGACCGGCTTCTTGTGCCTCGCCTCGTCCTGGAAGCGGATATCGACGAAGTCGCGCGTCTCCAGCATCTGCTTGCTGGCCTGGGCGAAGCGGGGCTCGTCGCGGTCGAAAGGCTGCAGGCTGGCGAAGCCCGGCAGGAACGCCGCCAGCGACAACAGGACGAGCAGCAGGCAGGCGCGCCGATGGCTCGCGGACGCGAAGCTAGCGAGCCGGTCGAGACCGGAGCCGAGCGAGATCATCGACACTCCTTGTGGCCGAACCATGCATGGCCCGCCCCTTGCGGGTAGCGGACCGGCGAACAGGCAATCGGGTTGGCCGCGGCGCGTTTACGGCCTCGCATCGCTCGCGGCAAGCGCGCAGGCGCAATCCGTGGTGACGCGGGTCGGCACGTCCGAACCTGGCAGGCTCGCATTCGAGGCCAAGTTTGTCCTGAACATGGCGAAACGCGCGAAGGAACCCCAGATTGCGCCGGGGGTTGCTTGTGCGCACGGCGCGCCGGACGCCCGCGAGATCGTACACGCAGCAGGAAGGCAGGAGCACGATGAAGATGCCAATCGCCGTTCACACCGATGAAGACTATGAGCGCGCCCAGCAGCGCGTGACCGAGCTCAACGCCGCGCCCGACAGCAAGGACAAGGAGCGCGAGCTGGAAGCCCTGGCAGACGCCATGCTCGCCTTCGAGCTGCGCCGCGACGAGGCGGAGGACTGAAGCGGCGAGGCATCGACACCCCCTCTGAACTGAAGCCGGCGCAGACCTCATTTGTGTCATCGCCGACCCGCGGCACGCTCGCCAAAGCAGAATTTGCCACTTAATATCTGCAGCATTCGTCTTCACAGCAGCCTACTCTGCCCCAGCCTATGTGGCAGCCGAGCTTAGGTGATCCAGGACGCGATGAGCAGGCGCCACCATCATTCGAGCATGATCACGGCTCGAATCTTCACCCTTCTTGCGTTGATGCTCGGCTTTGCCGTGCCACCCGCCACGGCGGAGCCGTCACGCATCCTGGACGACAATTCGGATTCGATCGCGGTGGTAATCGGCAACCGCGACTACAAGCAGACCAGCACGGTCGACTTTGCCCATAACGATGCCGAGGCGATCCGCGACTATCTCGTCCGCGGGCTGCGCTTCCGCGAGCAGAACGTCTTCCTCTTGAAGGATGCGACGCTCGGCGAACTCACCCAGATGTTCGGCAGCGAGGCCAATCCGCAGGGCGGCAAGCTCTGGCGCAGCGCAGTCGAGGGCCGCTCCAACGTCTTCGTCTATTATTCCGGCCATGGCGTGCCGGATATTGCGACGCGGCAGCCCTTCCTGCTGCCACAGGACGGTAACCCCAACGCCAGCGAGAGCGGCTACGCGCTTCAGACGCTGTATCGAAACCTCGAACTGGTCCGCCAGAAAATTGGGGCCCAGCGGCAGTTGATCGTGATGATCGACGCCTGCTTCACCGGCGAGACCGGCCGCAAGGGGGAAAGCCTGCTGGCGGTATCCGCGCCGGGCTTCACGCCGGCCAAGCCGCGCAGCGGCGGCGGCATCGTCAAGCTTGTCGCAACCTCTGGCACGACCCCGGCCAATTGGGACACTAACCAGAACCTCGGTCTGTTCACCAGCCGCTTCCTGATGGGCGCGGCCGGGCTGGCGCAGGCTGGCAGCGACAGGCGGATCGGCTGGACCGAGCTGCAATCCTATGTCGTCCGCGAGGTCGAGATGGTCGCGCGGCGCGACAGCGGGCGCGAGCAGAAGCCCGAATTCGACACCGCCAGCCTGTCGCTGCCGATCGTCGAGCCGTCGGCCACGATCCGCCGCAGCTTCGAGAGCGCACAGGACGAAGCGCGCTGGCGCAGCGCGACGGCGGACGGCTCGCGCGAGGCCCTCGAACGCTATGTCGCGCAATGCACGGCCCCCTGCGCCTATCGACAGCAGGCGATTGATCGACTGCTGCAGCGGCAGCGCGATGCCGAGGCGACCAAAGATGACGAGAGCTGGCGGCAGTTCAGCGCCGAGGGCAAATACCAAGCCTATCTCGACGCCTGCAACCGGATCTGTGCCTACCGACAATTGGCGCTCGGCTATCTCGGCAAGGATCCGATCGCAGCGGCCGCGCCGGAGGGCACGCAAGCGAAGCCGCAAGTACTCGCAGCAACACCACAGCCGACCGTGACCAGCAATCCGGCCCGGGCCCTCGCCGAAGCGAAGGCGGCGGGAACGATCGAAGCGCTGGACCGCTTTCTCAAGCTCTACCCCGAAGGCAAGCTGGCGACGGAAGCTTTTGCCGCACGGGCAGCGCTGGTCCAATCTGCCAGGCAAGCTGGCGCGGGCCGCGCGCCGACCTCAGGCGCCAATGCGCGCTACTCCGCCGGTCAGACGCAAACCGACGCCATGGCTCCGGCAGGCTCCAACCGAACGCCCGGAGTGATCGGGGGAGATATACGCTTGGAGACATGCCGGTCCCAGGGCATCGTCGTGAAGCTCGGGCCCCGTCGTCCGGAAGACCCGAAGAGCGGGTTCCTGTCCGTGCGCTCCGGACCGGGCGGCAGCGGCTACTTCGAGACCGACCGAGTCTACAACGGCGATCTACTGATCATCTGCGACACGATCGGCCCGTGGCACGCGATCATCTACCCGAATCGTGGCCAGTCGCTTCAAGAGTGCCGAGCGCAGCTGAATGTGAAGTCAGCAGGCCCAGCGACTTACTCAGGCTCGTGCCGCTCAGGTTGGGTTCACAAAAATTATGTCGAGATAACCACAAGATAAGCGCGCACCTGCGCGGTGGCGCTCCTGATCACCGTATCGGACCCCGACGGTGCGCGTGGTAGTTTTGCCCCAATCGGAGCAAACAACTTAATGAAAACAGTGGCGAGCCCGACAGGATTCGAACCTGTGACCAGCAGCTTAGAAGGCTGCTGCTCTATCCAGCTGAGCTACGGGCCCTGAAGGGAGCGGCAGATTTGGTGTCCGCCGCTCACTTGAACTTCAATGCGTCCACTGGCCGACGCGGTTGAACTTGAAATTGTCCGAATAGGTCATGGCGCGGCGCTTGGCCTGATGCGGCTGCTCCAAGCGGTAGGCAATGCCGTTGCGCGTCGCATAGGCCACAGCCTCCTCGGCCGTGTCGAACCAGAGCCGGAGCTGACTCTTCATGTCGCCCGACGAGGTCCAGCCCATCAGCGGCTCGATCTCGCGCGGCCGCTCGGGCTCGTATTCCAGCAGCCAGCGGCCGCTCTTGGCCGTGCCGGACTGCATCGCGTTGCGCGCCGGCGAATAGATGCGTGCCGTCATGCTTCCCCTCGCCTTCCGGCAAAGCCCCGTCGAAATTGGTCGGGGCACCAGGATTCGAACCTGGGACCCTCTGCTCCCAAAGCAGATGCGCTACCGGGCTGCGCTATACCCCGAACATCCCTGCAAGTGCATGGAATCACTTGCCGAACTGCCGCAACACCTCGACGAAGCGAAGCGACGCGCTACGCCATAGCATCGAACTGGCAGGATGGAAACAGCTCGTGGCGCCGCAAGGCCTAGACGACGATCAAATCGCGCGAGCTCCGTGTCAGCAATTCGCAGCCGCCCCGGGTGACGAGGACGTTGTCGATGATGCGTGCGCCCAGCCCTTCCTCATGCAGGAAGACCGGCGGCTCGACGCTGACGACCATGCCGGCGCGCAGCGTATAGCGGCTGCCGCCGATCATATGCATCGGTTCACCCCAGCTCGGCGGGAAGCCGGGCGCGAGCCCGTAGCCGGAGGTGTGGACGCGGCCATGCTCGAGGCCGGCCTCGCCGATCACGCGCTTGGCCGCCTCATGCGGCGCGGTCGCAGGCGCTCCATCGCGAATCTCGGCGATGCAAGCGTCGCAGGCGCGACGGGCGACCTCGTAGAGCTCGCGCATCCTGGCGGTCGGCTGGCCGAGGCAGAATTGCCGGCCGAGCGTCGCGGTGTAGCGCCGGACGGTCGCGCCATATTCGACGCTGCCATAGTCGCCGGTTCGCAGCGGGCGTTCGGTCGGCGCGCCATGGCTGTAGCAGGAGCGCTCGCCGGAAACGAGGTTGATCGGGCTCGCAGCCAGGCCGCTGCCACGCGCCAGCAGCGCGCCATAGACCTCGCCAGCGATCTCGAGTTCGCTGCGACCCTGCCGCAGCGCCGCAGCGAAGACCGGGAGCGTCTCGTCCGCGATCGCCGCCGCCCGCCTGATGTAACCGAGCTCGGCCGGCGATTTCACCAGGCTGAGATCATGGACGAGATTGGTCGTCTCGACGAAGGCCACGCCGAAGAGATCGCGGATCGCGCTGTAGTGGTGCGGGTGGAGATAATAGGCCGGCACCTCGACGCCGACGCGACCCGCCAACAGGCCGAGTTCATCGGCAAGGCGCGCGAATCGCAGGATCGGGTCCTCGTTCTCGTTGCCGCCGAAGGTCTCCAACCGGTCGACCAGCGCATCATCGAGTATCTCGGCCCGCTCGCCCTCGCGCGCAATCATCGCCAGCGGCCCGTCGGCCGCCGGGATCAGCAGACACTGGAACTCCTGATAGCTCTTGGCGTCCGAGCCGGTCAGCCAGCGGATCGAGACGGGATGGAAGAGCACGAGCCAGTCCAGCCCCTGCTCCGTCATTACCCGTCGCACTTGGGCACGCCGTTCGGCGAATTCCTCGACCGCGAAGTCGTGCCTCGACATCTTCCGCGCCGTTCTCAGAGCGCCGGCAGCGGCTGCATCGGTCCGCCGAGCCACTTCCTGTGGAGCTCGTCGAGATCGCCGTTCAACGTGCTCTGGAAGATCAGCGTATCGAGCCAGCGCAGCAGGTCTTGCTCGCCGCGCCGGATGGTGATGTGCGCCGGGGCGCGCCGCAGCGCGAACTTGAAGTCGAATTCCTTGCTCGGGTTCTGCTTGGCGAGTTCGACCACGACGACACTGTTGGCCGCGAGCAACTGCGCATGGCCGGCCAGATAGGCCTGCACCGCCGTGGCATTGTCCTCGGTGCGCATGATGTCGGCCGAGGGCGCCAGCGCCGAGAGCACGAGGTCCTCGGTCGTGCCCTTGGCCACGGCGATGCGGCTCTTGCCGAGATCGGTGGCCGATTTCACCGCCAGCGACTTCGCGCCGTAGACCGCGAGCGCGGTATCGGCATAGGGCGCGCTGAACATCACCTGGCGGGCGCGCTCGGCGGTGATCGACATCGCCGCGATGTTCATGTCGGACTTGTCGGTGAGCAGGAACGGAATGCGGCTCGCCGCCGGCACCGGCACGAGCTCCAGCTTCACGCCGAGCGACTTGGCGACCAGCTTGGCCATGTCGACGTCGAAGCCTTCGAGCTCGCGCTTGGCGTTCATCATCCCGAAGGGCGGCACATCGGCGAAGACCGTGATGCGCACCACGCCCTTGGACAGGATGTCGTCGAGCTTGTCCGCATGGGCCTCGAGGCTGGCGATCAGCCCGGTGAACAGGGCAAGGGCGGCAAACAACGTCGATCTGAAACCGCGTGCCATGATGCTCCCCCGATGTTGACTGTTGTTGCCGGCCGCTTCTGCGACCGGATGGCCTGTCGCACCTGCCCTCCCCGGCAGCAGCGGCAATGACCTAGCGGAATGCTATTGGTTTCGTATATGCAGTCAAGCTTCGCTAATAAATCAAACCGGAGAGATCCGATGACGGCCGAGACCGCCGCCGATGCCCGCTCCCGCCCCTATCCGGCGCCCGCTCTGGAAAAAGGCCTGGAGATCATCGAGTTGCTGGCGCTGGCGCAGACACCGCTTTCGGCGCGGGCCATCGCGGAACGGCTCGGGCGCTCGAAGAACGAGATCTTCCGCATGCTGTTCGTGCTGATCGAGCGCGGCTATCTCGACCGCGACCCGGCGACCGACGAGATCGCGCTCAGCAACCGCCTGTTCGAGCTCGGCATGCGGGTGCCGCGCGCCCGCGACCTGGTCGAGGTGGCAACGCCGGCGCTGGAAGCCTTGAGCGAGACAATCGGCCAATCCTCGCATCTGGTCGTGCTGAGCAAGAGCGAGACTGTGGTGATCGTCGCCGTCGCCGGGCCGGGCGACATCAATTTCACGCTGCGGCTGGGCTATCGCCGGCCCGCTTCCGCCTCGACCTCCGGCCAGGTCATCCTCGCCCTCCGGGACGGCGCCGATTCAGATCCCGGGCTGGCGGCGATTGCAGCGGACGGCTTCCTGATCGCCGACAGCCACGACGTCGTCGGCGTGACCGACATCAGCGCGCCAATCCTCGATCGCAAGGGGCAAGCGATCGCCAGTATCGTCGTGCCCTATCTCAACCGGCGCGAAGCCCGCCCGCAGCATCGCGAGGCGCTGGCGGCGTTGCTCGCCACCTGTCGCGCCATTTCCGAAGAGCTGGGCTGAGCCGGAAGCCCGGCCTGGAGCACGCGCCGATCGGGTTGCGTAGCAACCCGATCGGATCACGCGTTCTCTATCAATAAGTTAGAGCCGGATATCAGCGCTTGAACAGCGGGTGCTCGACCTTGTCGCCGGGCTTGATGCCGAGCTTCTCGGCGATACCCGCGTTGAGCTCGAGCACCGAGAGTACCGGCTCGCCCGAGGGAATCGTCCGAGTCGAGAGCGGCTCCGCCCGCTCGGCGACGCGCGCGACCGTGCCGTCGGCGCGAATGAACAGCATGTCGAGCGAGATATAGGTGTTCTGCATCCACATCGCGACTGGCTCGACCTGCTTGAAGTCGAAGAGCATGCCGCGATCGACCGGCATGAACTGGCGGTGCATCAGTCCCCGCGCACGCTGATCGGGCGTACGCATCACCTCGACCTGGAAGGCATGGCGGCCAGAGCTCGTGACGATGGTGAGCGGCTCCATGCCATTGGCAGGCGCATTCTGAGCCCGTGCAGGCTCAGGCAGCATGGCGAAGGCGCCGACGACCAGCACGGCGGCAAAGACGCCCCGCAGCACACGTTCTACAACAGACATCATCGCGCCTCGCGCCCGACAGCCATCCCCGCGGCAGCCTTGCCGCGGCCTCGTGGCGGTTCTGGGGCCAATGGCACGAAGCTGCGCCCCGCCGTCAAGCTTTTCGCCGATCGGCGCCGCTCGCATCTTCCTTTCGCCGCCGCCTTGCGGCAGGGTCTGCGCCGACTTCCCACCGGAAGCGAATTTGCCGCGCCGTCGGCGAATCCGCCTCTGACGCCGCCAATCGGAGCTTGGCCCGGGCTATGCGCTCGCGGGCCTCGACGATGCTTCAGGAGACCATCAATGACGATCTTGTCCGGCCGCCGCCTCGCCAGCTCCCTGCCGCTGCCCACGGCGGGGCTCCTGCTCCTCCTCCTGACGGGCTCAGCTTCCGCCGCCGACTTCCAGCTCGACAATCTGAAGCTCGACTTCGGCAAGTTCGTCGTGTCGATCCCGAAGCTCGACGTGAAGGGCACGCCGCTCGACCGCGACAGCTTCCGCGCGCTGCTATTGTCGGGCACCAGCGCCACCCCGGCCGGCGGCGTGGCCGGTGCGATCGCCGGCGCGAGCCAGGCGGTCCAACCCGGCGAGAGCGCAATCACCCGGCTCGGCAAGCTCACGGCCAGCGAAATCAGCGCCCCGACCCTGGTGATGGAGCAGACGTTCGGCCCGCAGAAGCAGGTCACCACCTATCGCAACATCAAGTTCTTCGACATCAGCGAAGGCCGGATCGGGCGCGGCGAATCGAGCGACGGGTCCATCAAGGTCGAGGGCGCGGCCACCGGCCCGATGAACGGCGAGATCAAGCGCACCAGCTTCGAAGTGCTCGACCTGATGCAGATCGCCCGCATCTTCGGCGAGAAGGCCAAGCCCGGCGAGACCACTGCGCTGCAGCCGATCATCGGCAAGATCGATCAGGACGGCTACGTCCTCGACCTCGGCGAGCAGGGCAAGGTCACCGCCGGCAAGGCCTCGCTGCGTGGTTTCAAGGCGCGCGTCGCCTCTGAGCCGATGGGCGAGCTGCTGACCCGCATCGCCGAGCTCAGCGACGAATCGGAGAAGGCCTCGCGCAATCTCAACAGCAAGGAAGACCCGGCGATCGGCGAGGCGCGCGACCGCAAACTCCTCGTCGCCATGGCCGAGATCTTCGACGCCGTCGACTATGGCAGTGGCGAGGTCCGCGACATCGTGATGGCGCTGAAGACGCCTCCCAAGCCCGGCGCCAAGGCGGAGCCGGTGGACATGCGCTTCTCGCGCATCGCCTTCGGCGAGGACGCCCCTGAGAAGTCAGGCGTTGCCATCGAGGGGCTGCAGTTCGAAGGCAGCGGCGCCAAGGGCGTCATCGGCCTGCTCGGCTATTCCGGCTTCTCGCTGGAAGGTGTCATCCGCGAGGTCAAGGCCGTCGCCAACTCCGCCGTCGACATCAAGACGCTCGACTTCCGCCGCTTCATCCCGAAGCTCGGCACGGTCAAGATGAGCGGCGTGCAGATGAGCGTGCCGCAGGATGGCAAGCGCGGCCGCCCGGCCGGCCCGCCGATCCAGGTCGGCCTCGGCAATTTCGAGCTCAAGGCCGGCGAGCAGCTCAATGGCATCCCGACCGACATGACGCTGACGCTCGACAAGATCACCTTCCCGATCGTCGAGAGCGCCGACAATCCCGCCGCCAAGGACCTGCTGGCGATGGGCTACCGCAATATCGACCTCTCGGCGAAACTTGCGCTGGCCTGGCAGGAGGCGAGCAAGGAGTTCGCTATCCGTACGCTCTCGCTCGGCGGCGCCGGCATGGCCAAGCTCGACGCGACCGGCATGCTCGGCAATATCGGCAAGGAGGTCTTCACCGGTGATATCGCCCTGGCGCAGGTCGCGCTGCTCGGCGCCACCGCGAAGAATGTCGAGCTGAAGCTGCAGAATCTCGGCCTCGCCGAGAAGCTGATCGAGAACGAGGCGAAGAAGTCGAAGCGCAAGGTCGAGGACGTCCGTCGCGAATACGGCATGATGGCAAGCCTCGGCCTCGCGGCCATTCTCGGCCCGTCCGACGGCGCCAAGGCGCTGGCGAACGCGGTCGCCCGCTTCGTCGCCAAGCCGGGTACGCTGACCGTCAAGGCCTCCGCCAAGACGCCAGCCGGTCTCGGCCTCGCCGACGTGATCGCGCTCGGTGAGCCGACGGAGATCTTTGACAAGATCAATGTTGACGCCACGGCGGAGTGAGGTCGGCGCGTTGAGCTCGCCAATCCTGCCTGCTCCGGACGCCGACTGGCGCCCGGGTGCCCTTGCCACCTGGTGGGCCGGTCTCCCGACCGGCCCACGCGGCTTTCTGCGCCGCTGGATCAACCCGCATAACCAGACGCGCCTTCATCTCGCAAATCTGGTGGCGCGCTGGCCGGGCCAGATCACGATCGGCGCCTATTCCTATGGCCGGCCCAAGGTGCGCTTCGCCGAGAGCGGCGCGAAGCTGACGATCGGCCGCTACTGCTCGATCGCCGACGGGGTCGAGATCCTGCTCGGCGGCAACCACCGCACCGAATGGGCGACGACATATCCCTTCCCCGCCATGTCCGGCCTCTGGCCCGACGCCGCGGGCCTGGCCGGCGCCGATGTCTCGCGCGGCGACGTCGTCATCGGCTCCGATGTCTGGCTGGGCTCGCAGGCGCTCATCCTATCCGGCGTCAGCATCGGCCATGGCGCGGTCGTGGCTGCGCGCGCAGTGGTGACCAAGGACGTACCGCCCTATGCGATCGTCGCCGGCAATCCCGCCCGCATCGTGCGCTACCGGATGAGCGAGGAACGCATCGCGGCACTGCTGCACAGCGAATGGTGGCTGCTTCCGGAGGCTGAGATCAGGCGGCTCATTCCGACGCTTCTGTCCGAACGCATCGAGGACCTGCCCGGCGCCACGCCCTAGATAATTTGTCTTTTCGCATTTTCTTCACGCGAACCGGTGCCCACTTCGCTCGAAAATGCTCCAAATCATCGCGAGACAGGGTCCGCATCAGCGAGGAGCGGCTGCTCGCTCAGCCCCTGTCGCGCCAGCGCACTGCGGCCGGCCCGGCCGGCGAGCGTGCCCAGGGCCGAGCCGGCATGGGCGTACATCTTGTCGCGATTCAAGATCAGGCCGTAACCGATTGCCTTGGCGAGGTTTTCGGCGATCTTTCCTGAACCTGGCAGCGGCAGCCCCCATTTGCGTGCGACATGGCATTCCGACCAGGCGAGATGCCAGCGCGCCGTGAAACGGCGTTGCGGCGATGGCGCGCTCGACTTGCCGCGCCCATGCCGGGCGCCAGCGGCGTCGACATGGACCAGCGCCTGGCCGGCCTCGCGCAGGCGACGGCAGAGATCGTCATCCTCGTAGAACAGGAAGATCGCGGGATCGAAGCCCCCGAGCCCCAGGAAGACCTCGCGCCGCAGCAGCAGGCAGGCGCCCGACAGGAAGGGCAGGCAGGCATCGCCCTCAGGCAGGACGATCCGGCGCGCCCGGTTGAGATGATCGGGCGAGAGCAGCGAGCGTGGCTGCAGGAAGATCCGGCCCGACGGCTCGACCAGCCGCGGCGCAAAGGCGGCCGCGTCAGGATAAGCTTCCGCCGCCGCCAGCAGGGCTGCGACCGCCCCGGGCTGGATTTCGAGATCGGGATTGACGATCAGGACGAAGGGCGTCGTCGCCGCGCGCCCCCCCTGGTTGTTGGCGCGGCCATAGCCCTCGTTGCGCGCGTTGCGCAGGACCTGGGCACCATGGCTTGCAGCGAGCTCCGGCGAAGCGTCGCTGCTGGCATTGTCGACGACGATGGTCGCAACGCCCTCGCCTGCCAGCGCAGCGAGGCAGGCCGGCAGCACCTGCTCGCTGTCGAAGCTGACGACGATGGCGGTGACGTCGATAGCGGAATGGCTCATGGCCTGCATCTGCGCGGGATGAGCAGCTTTCGGCAAGAGCCGATCAGCGCTTGGAACCCAGGCGCAACTCCGCCTGTAGTCGCTCGCGCTCGGACGCCTCGCAGCGGCGCGGCGCGTTGTAGGACTTCACCGCATAGCTCGCATTGGCGGCGACGAAGCGGCCGCGCTGCTCGGCCGGCAGTCGCGCGATGATACCTCCCCGGTCGACCCTCAGCCCGCAATCATAGGCCCGCGAGACCTGCGCGGCCGTGAACTCGGGCGTGCCGGGCATCGGCCCGACGGCGGTGCAGCCGGCAAGGCCGATTGCCGCGAGCGCGACGAGACTGGGCTTCGGCAGAGTCATGGACGGTCAGGGCGCTTCGAAGCGGCCGGCGCGGACATCGTTCATCTTGCCGCGCAGCGTCGCCCGCTCCTCGGCGGTGCAGGGCTGCGGACGGATGTCCTGGTTGATCGTCTCGGCCTCGGAGATCGAGACATAGGCCGAGCGGGCCGCGGCAAGCTGATCGTCGCTCGCCCCGCGCGCCTTCTCGGCGGCGAGGAAGCGGTCCAGCGTCGTGCGCTGGGGTGAGCCGGCCTTGCAGGCGATGGCGCGCGACACGGTCGTCGCCAGCAGTGAGGCGCGCCCGGCGGCGGTCTCGGCGTGGCCGGCGACGCAGGCGCCGAGCGGCAGCGCGACGAAACAGGCGAGCAGCAAGGCTCGCCCGGCAGGCAGGAAGGCCATGGGTCGCTCAGCCTTCCTTTTCGGGCAGGTTCACGCGCAGATGCGCTTCGCGCAGCTGCTTCGGCGTCGCCGGCGAGGGCGCGCCCATCAGGAGGTCGACGGCCTGCTGGTTCATCGGGAACAGCGCGACCTCGCGCAGGTTCGTCGCGCCGGCGAGCAGCATGATGATGCGGTCGACGCCGGCAGCCATGCCACCGTGTGGCGGAGCGCCATACTGGAAGGCGCGGTACATGCCGCCGAAGCGCTCGATCACCGTCTCCTCGCCATAGCCGGCGATCTCGAAGGCCTTCACCATCGCCTCGGGGCGGTGGTTGCGGATGCCGCCGGAAGCGAGCTCGTAGCCGTTGCAGGCGATGTCGTACTGGAAGGCCTTGATCGTTAGCGGATCATCCTCCGTCAGCGACTTCAGGCCGCCCTGCGGCATCGAGAAGGGGTTGTGCGAGAAGTCGACCTTCTTTTCGTCCTCGTTCCACTCGAACATCGGGAAATCGACGATCCAGGCGAAGGCGAAGGCGTTCTCGTCGATCAGCCCGAGCTCGGAACCAACCTTGTTCCGGGCGCTGCCGGCGAACTTGTAGAACTTGTCGGGATCGCCCGCGGCGAAGAAGCAGGCGTCGCCGGCCTTCAGGCCCATCTGGGCGACGATTCCCGCGACGCGCTCGGGGCCGATGTTGTTGGCGATGGGGCCTTGGCCCTCGCCGCCTTCCTTGACCATCAGATAGCCGAGGCCAGGCTGGCCCTCGCCCTGCGCCCAGGAGTTCATCCGGTCGCAGAAGGCGCGGGAGCCGCCGCCTGGCGCAGGGATCGCCCAGACGCGGTTCTTCTCACCCTCGAGGATGCGGGCGAAGACCTTGAAGCCCGAGCCGCGGAAATGCTCGGAAACGTCCTGCATCTCGATCGGGTTACGCAGGTCAGGCTTGTCGGAACCGTATTTGCGCAGCGCCTCGGCATAGGGGATGCGCGGCCAGTTCCTGGTGACGGACTTGCCCTCGCCGAATTCCTCGAAGACGCCGGCGATCACCGGCTCCATGGTGGCGAAGACGTCTTCCTGCTCGACGAAGCTCATCTCGACGTCGAGCTGGTAGAACTCGCCCGGCAGGCGGTCGGCGCGCGGGTCTTCGTCACGGAAGCAGGGCGCGATCTGGAAGTAGCGGTCGAAGCCCGCCATCATCATCAGCTGCTTGTACTGCTGCGGCGCCTGCGGCAGGGCGTAGAACTTGCCTGGATGCAGGCGGCTCGGCACCAGGAAGTCGCGCGCGCCCTCAGGCGACGACGCGGTCAGGATCGGCGTCTGGAACTCGGAGAAGCCGGACGACTTCATGCGCTGGCGCAGCGAGTCGATCACCTTGGTGCGCAGCATGATGTTGCTGTGCAGCTTGTCGCGGCGCAGGTCGAGGAAACGGTACTTCAGGCGGGTGTCCTCGGGATATTCGAGGTCACCGAAGACCGGCAGCGGCAACTCGGCCGAGGGGCCCAGCACTTCGAGCGCCGTGGCGAAGACCTCGACGGCGCCGGTGGCGAGGTTGGCGTTCTCGGTGCCGGCGAGGCGCGGCTTGACCTTGCCGTCGATGCGGATGACCCATTCCGAGCGGGCCTTCTCGGCATCGGCGAAGGCCGGCGAATCCGGATCGACCACGACCTGGGTCAGGCCGTAATGGTCGCGCAGATCGATGAAGAGCACGCCGCCATGGTCGCGGATGCGATGGCACCAGCCGGAGAGGCGCACGGACGCGCCGATATCGCTCTCGCGGAGCGCGCCGCAGGTGTGGGAACGGTAGCGATGCAGGGTCACGGGTTCAGCTTTCCGGGCGTCCATGCGGCCGTGGTCGGGCGCGCAAGCGATTTGGCGCCGTAACCACACGCGCGCGGCGCGGTTGTCAAGAACGCCCGCGACATGGCGCGCTTTCATCTGCTAAGAGCGCCTGCCATGAAGCTGATCAATACCACCGAAGAGCTGGCTGACGCCTGCTCCCGCCTCGCCGCGCACCCGTTCGTCACCGTCGACACCGAATTCCTGCGCGAGACGACCTATTACCCGAAGCTCTGCCTGGTCCAGATCGCTTCGCCGGACGAGGCCGTCATGGTCGACCCGTTGGCCGAGGGGCTCGATCTCGCCCCCTTCATGGCGCTGATGACCGACCAGAACGTGGTCAAGGTCTTCCATGCCGCCCGGCAGGACCTCGAAATCGTCTGGATGCTCGGCCGCGTGCTGCCGACGCCGCTGTTCGACACGCAGGTCGCGGCCATGGTCTGCGGCTATGGCGACTCGGTCGGCTACGAGCAGCTGGTCAACGACCTCGCCAAGGCGCGCGTCGACAAGTCCTCGCGCTTCACCGACTGGTCGCGCCGCCCGCTCAGCGAGGCGCAGCTGGTCTATGCCGAATCGGATGTCACCCATCTGCGCGACATCTACCTCGCGCTGCAGGCCGATCTCGCCGCCAGCGGCCGCGAGAGCTGGGTCGCCGAGGAGATGGCGGTGCTGAATTCGCCCGGCACCTACGAGGTCAAGCCCGAGAATGCCTGGCAACGGCTCAAGGGGCGCCTGCGCAAGCCAAAGGAGCTGGCGGTGCTGATGGAGCTCGCCGCCTGGCGCGAGCGCGAGGCGCAGCATCGCGACGTGCCGCGCCAGCGTGTGCTCAAGGACGATGCGCTGATGGACATCGTCCAGCGCGCGCCGCGCTCAACCGAGGCGCTCGGCGAATTGCGCTCCGTGCCGAACGGCTTCGAACGCTCGCGCGCCGGCGGCGAGGTGCTCGCCGCGATCGAGCGGGCGCTGGCGATCGATCCGCGCGACCTGCCCCGGCTGGAGCGCGAGCGCGGCCGGCCAGGCAACGGCGCCGTGCTCGACCTGCTCAAGGTGCTGCTCAAGGCGACTGCCGATGCCGAGCGCGTCGCGCCGAAGATCATCGCCTCCACCGACGACCTCGAGGAGATCGCCGGTAACGACGAAGCGGATGTGCCGGCGCTGCATGGCTGGCGCCGCGAGATCTTCGGCGAGAAGGCGCTGGCGCTGAAGAACGGCTCGCTCTCGCTCAAGATCGTGCGCGGGCGGGTAACGGTCGGCTAGACGGTCACCACCGGGAAAGCCTGTTCCGGTCTATTCGGAAGGCGGGGCTTGTCCGGCGCGACGAAACTGAGGTCTGTTGCGATCGTTCGAGCGCTGACAGATTCCCGGGGGCGACGTGTTCATCCTGTTCCATCAATTGCCGCTGGCGGCGATGTTCCTCGCCGTGCTGGCGCTGAGCCTTGCGGTCTGCTGGCTGCTGATCGGCCTCGTGCGCTTCGCCATTCCACGGCTCGGCTACCGGCTGGACCAGCCGCTGCCGATCCGCGATTCCGTCATCAATGCCTGCGGAGGGTTGTTCGCGCTGATCGTCGCCTTCTCGGCCGCCGGCATCTGGAACGATGCCGTGTCGGCCCGCACGGCGGTACAGCGTGAGGCCGATGCGGTCGAGACCGCGCTCACCCTTTCGGTGGTGCTGCCGGAGGAGACGCGGTCCGAGCTGACCAGCGGGCTACAGGCCTATCTGCGCGAGGTCGTCGCGATCGACTGGCCGGCGATGGCCAGAAGCAGGCTGCTCAGCGACCCCGTCTTCGATCAGTCGGAAAAGCACTTGCTCGGCGCCATCCATCTGGTGTCCCGGCAAAATGCCGCGGCGGCCTATTCGCCGCTGCTCAACCAGCTTCTCGAGATCCGTCACGCCCGACAGGCGCGGCTGGCAGCCTCGATCGCCGGCATCACCTGGGCGCAATGGTTCGCGATGTGGCTGATCTCGACGACGACATTGCTCGCAATCATCATCTGCAACAGCCACGCCTTGCGCACGCAGATCGTGGCCGCGCATCTCTATCTGCTGGTCGCCTCGGCCGCCTATTTCGTCATCCTGGCGCATGACCGGCCCTTCGTCGGCCGGATCTCGATCCAGCCGACGGCCTTCCAGGGCCTGATAACGCGCTAGAAAAGATCTCGCGGCTCAGCGAAGGTCGATCTCGCGCCCGAGCAGCTTGGCGAGCTGCTTCAGCCGCCCGGTAACGCGTTCGCTCGCCAGCGACTTCAGATCATCCGGCAGGCGCAGGACGAGCCGGCTATCGACGCAGGCCAGCGGCGCCCGCGACAGGATGCCCGGCATGCCGGCCGAGATCAGATAAGCGACCCTGAAGGCCGCGGCGAGGATGTGCATGCGTTCGAGCAGGCGCATCGTCAGCAGCCGCCGCAGCCCTTCGGCCGCCGGCGCCGAGGCCTTCAGGCCGGCATAGCGATAGAACGCCGTCAGCGCCAGGAAGGCGCGGCCGGCATGATCGACGCCGCTGAACGAGGCATGGGCGATGACGTTCAGCGTCTGCTCGCCGCGATAGTCGGGATGGGCGCGCCAGCCGATGTCGGAGAGCAGGCAGGCAGCGAGCTGCAGCCGCTGCAAGGCCGGGTCGTCGTGCGGATAGGCGCTGGCGACGAGCTTGTCGGTCCAGGTGATCAAGTCGGCGGCATGGCGCGGATCGCGAGCACGCAGCTGGTTGTAGTCCTCGGCGCCGCGCAGCAGCGCGTCGGCAGAGCGCTCGCTTTCGTCGAGCTGCTCGTGCAGCAGGCCTTCGCGCACGCCATTGGCGGAGATCACGACATTGCGCGGCCGGCCGCGCTTGATGATCTGGTCGAGCACCAGCGCGCCATAGGCGAGCAGCGGACGCCGTGCCGAGGAGACCGCCTCGATCGCTTCCAGCATCGAGGCGTCGGCGCGCTCGACCAGCCGGACGAAGTCGCTCGCCTCGCGCGCCGGCACGATATAGCCGTGCATGACGTTGAGCGGGTAGCCCGACTGGCGCTGATGCAGGGTCGCCAGCGCACGCCAGGTGCCGCCGACGGCGTAGAAATCGCGCCCGCGCATGGCGGCGAGCTGCGGGTGATGGTCGAGATCGTCGCGGACGATCTTCTCGGCCGCCTTCATCGAGCTCCTCGAGCGGTCGATCAGCGCCAGGCCGCCGAGCGGCAGGCTGATCCCCTCCCCGACCTTGTCGCCGTCGACCGAGATCAGCTCGAGCGAGCCACCGCCGAGGTCGCCGACGACGCCATGCGGCTGGTCGAAGCCGGAGATCACGCCGAGCGCCGAGAGATAGGCCTCGCGGTCGCCGGAGATCAGCTCGATCTTCTGGCCGACGGCCGCTTCCGCCCGTGCGATGAAGTCGGGGCCATTCGAGGCATAGCGGGCCGCCGCCGTGGCGATGACCCTGAGCTGCCCGACATGCATCGCCTCGCAGAGGATGCGGAAGCGCACCAGCGCCGAGAGCGCCTTGTCGATCGCATCCTGCGCCAGCATGCCGGTCGAGGCGACCTGCCGGCCGAGGCCCGCCATCTCCTTCTCGTTGAAGACCTGCGCGGGCGCCCGCGACAGATTCTCGTAGACGACGAGACGGACCGAGTTCGAGCCGATGTCGATGATCGCAATGGTGTCGTCGACGCTCAGCCGGCCCGAAGCCTGCTCAGGCCTTCTTGCCGGCGCGGCGGGAGAGGCTGCGAGGGCTCGAACTGGAGAGAGATTTACCACGACCAGACAGGCTCGGATTCGTCATGAAATACTTGTGGGCGTTGAACGACTCTTCGGCCGATGGCGGGACAATGCGTCGCGAGCCGCCATCGGGCAAGATGGTCCAGCTCTGTTCGTTGTCGAGAAAGTTCGCCAGCATGATCTGCTCGAGCATCTGCTGGTGGACTGTCGCGTTCAGAATCGGCGTCAGCGCCTCGACGCGGCGGTCGAGATTGCGCGGCATCAGATCGGCCGAGGAAATGTAGAGCTTGGCCTTGGCCGAGGGCATGCCGTGGCCGGCGCCGAAGGCATAGACGCGGGTGTGTTCCAGGAAGCGCCCGACGATCGACTTGACGCGGATATTGTCGGAGAGCCCTGGCACGCCGGGCCTGAGGCAGCAGATGCCGCGCACGACGAAGTCGATCTGCACGCCGGCCTGGCTGGCGTCGTAGAGCGCGTCGATGATCTCGGGATCGACCAGCGAGTTGCACTTGCCCCAGATCGCGCCCCTGCGGCCGGCCTTCACATGCGCGACCTCCTCGGCGATGTCGTCGAGCAGGCGCTTCTTCAGGTTGACCGGCGAGACCGCCATGCGCTCAAGCTCGGCCGGCTCGGCATAGCCGGTGATGAAGTTGAAGATGCGGGCGACGTCCTGCGCCATCACCGGGTCGGCGGTGAAGAAGGAGACGTCGGTATAGATGCGCGCCGTGATCGGGTGGTAGTTGCCGGTCGCGATATGGCAATAGGTTGCGAACTGGCCGGCCTCGCGGCGCACCACCATCGAGAGCTTGGCGTGGGTCTTGAGCTCGATGAAGCCGTAGACGACCTGGACGCCGGCGCGCTCGAGATCCTTGGCCCAGCGGATGTTCGCTTCTTCGTCGAAGCGCGCCTTGAGCTCGACCAGCGCGGTCACCGACTTGCCGGCCTCGGCGGCCTCCGCCAGGGCCTGGACGATCGGCGAGTTCGAGGAGGTGCGATAGAGCGTCTGCTTGATCGCGACCACGTTGGGATCGCGCGCCGCCTGCTGCAGGAACTGCACGACGACGTCGAAGCTCTCATAGGGGTGGTGGACGATCAGGTCCTTCTGGCGGATGGCGGCGAAGCAGTCGCCGCCATGCTCGCGGATGCGCTCGGGAAAGCGGGCATTATAGGGCTTGAACTTCAGGTCCGGCCGGTCGGCGCCAACGAGCTGGGACAATTCGTTCAGGGCGATCATGCCATCGACGACCACGATCTCGTCAGGATCGACCTTGAGCTCGCGGATGATCATGCTGCGCAGATGCGCCGGCATGTCGGAATGGAGCTCGAGACGGATGACGACGCCGCGGCGACGCTGCTTCAGCATGGTCTCGAAGACGCGGACCAGGTCCTCCGCCTCCTCCTCGATGTCGAGGTCGGAGTCGCGGATGATGCGGAAGGAGCCGGTCCCCTTGACCTCGTAGCCAGGAAAGAGCTTGGCGATGAAGAGCGAGACAAGATCCTCCAGCATGATGAAGCGCTGGACGCCCTCGCGGGCAAGGTCAGGCAGTTCGATGAAGCGGTCCACCTTCACCGGCACGCGGATCAGCGCGTCGAGCGCGCGCCCGTCGCTGACCCGCTCAAGAGCGAGCGCGATGGTGAAGCCGAGATTGGGGATGAACGGGAAGGGATGGGCCGGGTCGATCGCCAGCGGCGTCAGCACCGGGAAGACATAGTGCAAGAAGCGGTCTTCCAGCCAGATGCGGTCCTGCGCGCCGATATCAGCGGGGCGCAGCAGCATGATGCGGTTCGCTTCCAGGTCCTGCTTCAGCTCGGTCCAGCGGATCTGCTGGTCGCGGGTCAGGGCCGCGACACCCTCGCCCAGGGCCGCGAGCTGCTCGGCCGGGCTGAGGCCATCCTGGCTCGGCGTCACCACGCCCGCCTTGAGCTGCTCGCGCAGGCCGGAGACGCGGACCATGAAGAACTCGTCGAGATTGTTCGCCGAGATCGAGAGGAAGCGCAGCTGCTCGAGCAGCGGATGGTTGCGGTTGGAGGCTTCCTCCATCACCCGGCGATTGAACTGCAGCCATGACAGCTCGCGATTCATGAAGCGCTTCGGCGATTGCCTGAGCTCCTCGTCGAGATGCAGGTCTGCAGCCGAGGGAACCGGGGCTACCGTCTTCGGGACCGGCAATTCCGCCACATCTTGGGTCATGCGCTTTGCTCTCGCTGTCGACGCCGCTCGTGCCACTGCCGGTCCTGTAGCTGTGCTATGTGTCGGTTTGCTTGCAGCCGAAGCGGCCGCCCTCGCCTTGAAGCCATCGTAGCGTGACGGTTCGATGACAGGCGAGACGCAAACGTCATGAACGCTCTTCGCTCACCGGATGTTTCAGCAAGCCGGCGAGGAAAAGATCGAGCGAGCGTTCCATCACGTTCTCGGCTTCGTTCTCCGCGATACCCCAACTCGGGAACTGCCCGTCGATCAGCATGCGCGCCAGGCCGTAGACCAGCGCCCGCCCGGTGATCTGGATCAGTTGCGGATCGCCGACGCGCAGGAGCCCGCGCCGGCCCGCCTCCTCGAGCAGGCTGACCATTTGCGCCTGGATCTGGGCATTGTCTGCGCCCAGCGAGGCCGAGCCGGCGAAATCGATCGCCCGGCGCGAAGAGATGATCTCGAAATGCGTCGGATTGCGCCTCGCCCAGTCGAGGAAGGCCTTGCCGATGGCGCGGATGCGCCGGATCGGGTCATCGCTGGTCTCGCGAGCCAGCGCGGCGGCGATCTCGACCCGGAAGCGCGCCATCGCCTCCTCGGCCACCGCCGTCATCAACGCCACTTTGTCGGGGAAATGCCGGAAGGGCGCCGCCGGCGAGACGCCGACGCGGCGCGCGACCTCGCGAATGCTGACCGCATCGAGCCCGCCTTCGGCAGCCAGCGCCAGCCCTTCCGCGATCAGCGCCTCGCGCAGATTGCCGTGATGATAGGACGAGGCGCTCGCTGCGTTCCCGCTCGGTCCCGTCCGATTCGCTTTCGTCGTGCTCATCGCAGCGAGCCTAGCCGAGTTCCCCGGCCAACAGCAGCCGAGCTTAAGCCGCCATACCGGGCCATCACGATCATGTAATCGCCGATTACATTCCATTGCCATCCCTCCATTAGAATGTAATCATTGATTACATTCTAATGGCACTCAAGCGGGTAGCGACAATGTCGAACGAACCAAAACGCAGCCCGGCACTTCCGATTGGCCTGGAAGGCTGGCCGCTATTGGGCGCGCTCACTGCAATCCTGACCATCGCAGCCCTTGCCGCGTTTGTTTCCGCTGGCAGCAGCGAGGGCATTCGCATGGCCATTCGGCTGACAGCGCGGACCTCGCTCGTCCTCTTCCTGCTTGCCTTCACCGCCTCTGCGCTGTTCCGCATCTGCCCCAATCCGTGGACGCGCTGGCAGCTGCGCAACCGGCGACAGCTCGGCCTCAGCTTCGCCGTCTCGCATCTGCTGCACGCCATCGCTATCGTCGCGCTTGCCGTCACCGATCCGAAGCTGTTCGCGGAGCTGGGCGGGTCGAGCATGCTGGTCGCCGGCGGCAGCGCCTATCTCGTGATCGTGGCGATGGCGGCGACCTCCTTCGATCGGACGGCCGCATGGATCGGCGCCGTCGCCTGGCGCCGCCTGCACCTGTTCGGCGCCTGGTACATCTGGCTGAGCTTCATGGTCACCTTCGGCAAGCGCGCCCAGCTCGACATGGCGTACTGGCCGTTCATCGCTGCGCTACTCAGCGCCGCCGCGCTGCGCATGGTCGTCAATTTCCCGCCATTTCCTGTGCTG
This sequence comes from Bosea sp. 29B, assembly GCF_902506165.1. Classification (NCBI taxonomy): domain Bacteria; kingdom Pseudomonadati; phylum Pseudomonadota; class Alphaproteobacteria; order Hyphomicrobiales; family Alloboseaceae; genus Allobosea; species Allobosea sp. 29B. The sequence goes on along the minus strand of NZ_LR733817.1, from coordinate 4,959,978 downwards.
CGACGCTGACGGCGCTTGCACCCGTTACGCCCCTGCTGTTTGGTCGGCATGTGAATCCCGCATGCCTTCAAACGTAGTCCAGAGAGCGAACTTGTCAGAGCAGAACCAGCAAGCCGACGACCACGGCGACATCGTCTACCCCTCGGCCATTCCCTTCGTGCTGGCGCATCTGGCCTGCTTTGGTGCGCTCTGGAGCGGCGTCAGCGCGACCTCGCTCTGGCTCGCCTTCGGTCTCTACTGGCTGCGCATGTTCGCGGTGACCGGCGGCTACCACCGCTACTTCTCGCACCGGACCTACAAGACCAGCCGGGCCGGCCAGTTCGTGCTCGCCCTCTTCGCCCAGTCGACGGCGCAGAAGAGCGTGATCTGGTGGGCCTCGAAGCACCGGCACCACCACCGCTTCTCCGACACAGAGCACGACGTGCACTCGCCGGTGCTGACCTCGTTCTTCTACTCCCATGTCGGCTGGATCTTCAGCAACGGCCATGATCGCTGCGACACCTCCACCGTCACCGACCTGACGCGCTTTCCCGAGCTCGCCTTCCTGCACCGGTTCGAATTGCTGCCGGCCTTCGCGCTGGCGCTGATCTGCTTTGCCATCGATGGCTGGAGCGGGCTGTTCGTCGGCTTCTTCTGGTCGACGGTCGCGGTCTACCACGGCACCTTCTGCATCAACTCGCTGGCGCATGTGCATGGCGACAAGGACTATGTCACCGGCGACGAGAGCCGGAACAACTGGTGGTTGGCGATCATCACCATGGGCGAAGGCTGGCACAACAATCACCACGCCTATCAGTACAGCGTCCGCCAGGGTTTTCGCTGGTGGCAGTGGGATCCGACCTATTACCTGATCCTCGGCCTGTCGAAGCTGCGCCTGACCTGGGATCTGAAGGCGCCGCCGCAGGCCGTGGTCGAGCGCTCGCAGGCGCTGCCGCCGCGCGTGATCGAGCGCTCGGCCGAGCGGCTCGCCGCCTCCGTCCCGGTGGAGCGCATCGTCCAATCCGTGCGCGACGCCTATGCCAACGTGCCCGGCCTGCCCGAGCTGCACCTGCCGACGCTGACGCTGCCGGAGTTCCGCGAAGCGCTCGCCGCCCTCCAGGCGCGGGCCAGCGAGCAACTGCATGCGATGCAGGCGCAGGCGCAGGACGCGATTGCGCAATGGCACATGCCGACCCTGCCGAGCCGCGAGGAATTGACCGAGAAGGCAGCCGCCATGTTCGTCAAGACGCCGTCGCTCGACGCGATCGCGGCGCGGGCGCACGACCTGCTGATCGAGACGATCCATGCCCGCCTGACCGGCACGGCGAATACGGCGAAGGCCTAAAGCCTCACTCGTCCGGGAAAAGCGAGGCGACCACCTCGGTGGCCATGGCGCGGGTGACGCGCCGGCCACGCTCGAGCGAAAGCCTGTCGAGTGCGTCGACAAGATCGCGCGCCGCGGCGAAGGAGCGCTCCATCCGCAGCGCCAGCGCTTCGATCGTGCCGGTGTCGACGATAAGTTGGCGGTCGACGAAGAGCTTGACCAAAAGCGCGCGCAGCAGTGCATCGTCCGGCGGCGCGATCTCGGCCTGCGGCGCCAGGCGCAGGCGCGAGAGCAGGTCCGGCACCTTCAGGCCCCATTGCCCCGGCTCCGTCCGTGCCGTCAGCAGCACGGAGGCGCCGCGCGCCTTGGTGGCGTTGAGCAGATGGAACAGCGCCGGCTCGTCGAGCGGAGCGCGGTCGCAATCCTCGATCACCAGCGCGCCACCTGAAGCCAGATGCGGCACCTTGGCCTCGTCGAGCTCGGCGGCGGACAGCGTCCAGGCATGGGCACGCGCCGCCCAGATCGCGGCGAGATGCGTCTTGCCCGCCCCTTCCGGGCCGACCAGACGCAGCCAGGAGGCCGGCCAGCCCGGCCAGCTCTCGATCAGTCCATAGGCCTGCTCATTCGAGGGGCCGACGAGGAAATCCTCGACGCCGTGGCGGCTGTCGACCGGCAGGTCGAAGGCGAGCTGGCGCGGCTTCACCGGCGGCTCAGGGTTCGGCACGGGGCACAGGTACCTGGCCGGTGTGGCCGCGATAATAAGGGCTGGCGAGATATTGCCGCAGCACGAAGCGGGCGAGCACGCCGATGATCGCCGCCAGCGGCACGGCGAGCAGCAGGCCGACGAAGCCGAAGAGCGAGCCGAAGGCGAGCAGCGCGAACATCAGCCAGACCGGATGCACGCCGATCGAGTCGCCGACGAGCTTGGGCTGCAGGATGTTGCCTTCGATGAACTGGCCGATGGCGAAGACGGCGAGCGTCAACAGCGGCATCGTCCAGTCCGGCCAGAACTGCACGGTGGCGACGCCGACGGAGAGCACGAGGCCGGTCAGCGAGCCGACATAGGGGATGAAGGAGAGGAAGCCGCTGATGATGCCGATCAGCGCGCCGAAATTGACGCCGACCAGCGACAGCCCGATCGCGTAGAACGTCCCGAGCAGCAGGCAGACCAGCGCCTGACCGCGCAGGAAGCCAGCGATGGCGACGTCCATCTCGTGCAGCAGGCCGCGGATCGTGTCGCGATGATCGAGCGGCAGCCAGCTATCGACCGTCGCGACCATGCGGTCCCAGTCGGCGAGCAGGTAGAAGGCGATGACGGGGGTGAGCACCAGCAGCGAGAACACGCCGATGATGGCCGTGCCGCCCGACCAGAGCGAGCCCAGGAGCTTGCCGACCCAGCTCGTCGCCTCGCCGACGAGGTTGCCGAGCGAGCTCTGGGCATCCTGCGCCAGCTTGGCGCCGCCGAAGCGCTCGATCAGAGGCGCGCCGCGCTCCATGATCAGCGCCTGCAATTTGGCCGCGTCGCCCGGCAGGCGCGCCACCAGCCCGGCGAGCTGCTGGCTGAGCAGCGGGGCGAGCAGCACCAGCCCGGCGACGAAGACGAGCAGGAACAGGCAGAGGATCGCGATCGTCGCGGTGAGCCGGCTGAGGCCCCAGCGCTCCAGCCGGTCGGCCAGCGGATCGAGCAGATAAGCCAGCGCCAGCGCCGCGATGAAGGGCAGCAGCACATCGCGGAACAGCATCAGCGCGAGCACGAGGACAGCGAGGGCAAGCAGCCAGAAGAGCAGTTGACGCTGAAGACTCATGCACTCGCCTCTACGGAACCTCTCGGTCCCTGATTATGGTGATCCGCCGGGGATCATCCAAGCTGTCGGTTCAGCCGGCCATGTGCCGCAGCCAGAGCGCGAGGTAGGCGCCCATGGAGGCGAGCGTCAAGGCCGCAACGATGATCTGCGCCGCAGGCATGATGGCGCCGACGTCGATCTCGAAGGATTTCGAACCGAGCACCAGCGCCGCGAAGACCAATTGGGCGGCGGTGTTGAGCTTGCTGACGACGATGGGCGCGATCGTCACCGGCTTCTCCAACAGCCAGGACAGGATGACCGCCGTGACGATCATCAGGTCGCGCGAGACGACGACGATCACCAGCCAGACCGGGATGATGCCGATGATGGCGAGGGTTATGTAGATCGAGACGATCAGCGCCTTGTCGGCGAGCGGATCGAGATAGGCGCCGAGCTCGCTCTTCATGTCGAAGCGCTTGGCGATGAAGCCGTCGATCGCATCGGAGACACCGGCCGCGACGAAGAGGAAAAAGGCTTCGTCCCAGCGGGCATTGACGATCATGACGATCACCAGCGGCACCAGGATCAGCCGGGCGATGGTGATCAGGTTCGGAAGCGTCATCGCGGGAAACCTGCCGACTGAATCGCAGCTCAGGGTAGAACATGGACGGGAGAAGTGCGAAACGCTTTCGCAGAAGGGCTTGCCCGCAGCCCTGCCCTTGCCTATTCGCTCGCGCAGCATGAGCAGTATCTGGTCAGGTCGAAGCGACCTGATCCGTAAAACAGGCTCTAAGGAGCGAAGCCGATGACCAAACCGGGCGCCAACGGGCTGACCTATGCGCAGGCGGGCGTCGACATCGATGCCGGCAATGCCATGGTCGATGCGATCAAGCCGCTGGTGCGCTCGACGCGCCGGCCCGGCGCCGACGCGGAGATCGGCGGCTTCGGCGGATTGTTCGATCTCAAGGCCGCCGGCTTCAGCGACCCGATCCTGGTCGCGGCCAATGACGGCGTCGGCACCAAGGTCAAAATCGCGATCGAGAGCGGCCGGCATTCGACCATCGGCATCGACCTCGTCGCCATGTGCGTCAACGACCTCGTTGTCCAGGGCGCCGAGCCGCTGCTCTTCCTCGACTATTACGCCACCGGCAAGCTCGACCCGAAGGCCGGCGTCGAGATCGTCCGCGGCATCGCCGAGGGCTGCCGCCAGGCCGGCTGCGCCCTGATCGGCGGCGAGACCGCCGAGATGCCGGGCATGTATGCCGGCAACGACTACGACCTTGCCGGCTTTGCCGTCGGCGCCGCCGAGCGCGGCACGCTGCTGCCGCGCGCCGATGTCATCGCCGGGGACGTCGTGCTCGGCCTGCCCTCCTCCGGCGTGCACTCGAACGGCTATTCGCTGGTCCGCCGCATCGTCGCGCTCTCGGGCCTCGCCTGGGAGGCGCCCGCCCCCTTCGCCTCGGACAAGACGGTGGCCGAGGCGCTGCTCGAGCCGACCCGGATCTATGTGAAGAGCCTGCTGCAGGCACTGAAGGCGGCGCCGGGCATCAAGGCGCTCGCCCACATCACCGGCGGCGGCTTCCCCGACAACATCCCGCGCGTGCTGCCCGACGATCTCGGCGTTGCGATCGACCTGCCGGCGATCAGCGTCCCGCCGGTGTTCGGCTGGCTCGCCCAGGTCGGCGGCGTCGCCGAGCGCGAGATGCTGCGCACCTTCAATTGCGGCATCGGCATGATCGTCGTCGCCGAGGCGGCGCAGGCGGATGCCGTCATGGCAGCGCTGGCTGAAGCTGGCGAGAAGCCGGTGCGACTCGGCGAGGTCACGGCGCGCGGCGCCGAGGAGGCTGTCACCTATCGCGGGAAGCTCGCCCTGTGAGCACGGCAAGGCGGGTTCGGACCGCGATCCTGATCTCCGGGCGCGGTTCCAACATGATCGCGCTGATCGAAGCGGCCACGGCTGCCGACTTTCCGGCTGAGATCGTGCTGGTCGCCGCCAATCTGCCGGATGCTGGCGGGCTGGAGCGGGCGGCCGCAGCCGGCATCGCCACGGCCAGCGTCGACCACCGCCCCTTCGGCAAAGACCGCGAGGCTTTCGAGCGGGCGCTGGACGCGGAACTGCAGGCTCACGGCATCGAACTCGTTGTGCTCGCCGGCTTCATGCGCGTGCTGACCTCATGGTTCGTGACGCGCTGGCAGGGCCGGATGATCAACATCCACCCGTCGCTGCTGCCCGACTTCCGCGGCACCCACACCCATGCGCGTGCGCTCGAAGCCGGCGTCGCCGAGCATGGCTGCACCGTGCATTTCGTCGTGCCCGAGCTCGACGCCGGGCCGACCATCCTGCAGGCCAGAGTGCCCGTGCTGCCCGGCGACGACGAGGCCAGCCTGTCGGCGCGGGTGCTGGAACAGGAGCACCGGATCTACCCGCAGGCGCTGGCGCTGGTGGCGTCCGGGGCGGCCAGGCTGGAAGACGGGACGGCGGTCGGCGCTTAGCTTCCCCCATGCGTCATCCTCGGGCGGAGCGAAGCGCAGACCCGGGAATCTTATGACGAGAAGGCGCTGACTGGAGCCTCCTCCGGCCAGAGATGCTCGGGTCAAGCCCGAGCATGACGCACCCGCCCCGTCGCTACTGCACCGGCACCGCCTCACCCTGCAAGCCGTGCTGCTCCATCGCCCGGCGGGCGGCAGCCTCCTGCTCCTCCTTCTGCCAGCGCCGAAACAGGTCGGCGCGGCGGGCGGGATAGCGCTCCTCGCGGGCGGTGAGCTCGGCGATGCGGTCGGTGCGGAAATGGCGGAAGGCCTGCCTAAGCTCGCACCAGGCGATGACGACGCGGACCCGGTCGAAGAAGGTCATGCCGATCGGCCAGATCATCCGCCGCGATTCGGCGCCAGCCTCGTCGCGATAGGCGATGTCGAGCTTGCGGCCATTGCGGATCGCGGCGCGGATCGCCGCGGCGTCGACCTGGTCGACGATCGCCGAATCCTTGCAATAGGCCGGCGCGAACAGCGCGCCGTCGAGCAGGATCGGACGCAAATGCGGCGGCAGCACCGCCGCGACCTTAGCGACGACGTCCTCGGCGGCGCGCGCCAACGTCGGATCGGCGCGCTCCGAGAGCCAGCGCATGCCGACCAGCACCGCCTCGATCTCGTCGGGCGAGAACATCAGCGGCGGCAGGTCGAAGCCGGCGTCGAGGACATAACCGATGCCGGCCTCACCGCGTACCGGCACGCCCTGGCGCAACAGCGCGGCGATGTCGCGATAGACGGTGCGGACCGAGACATCGAGCTCGGAAGCGAGCGTCTCGGCGGTGACGGGGCGACGCCGGCGGCGCAGCCCCTGAATCAGATCGAGCAAACGTTCAGCACGCTGCATGGCATAGTTCCGCTGATAGGAAGATGGCGTAAGCTCATCCTGCTCTACTCGCCCTGACATCAATTGTCAGGAGCGTGGCAGCAGCGCATGCTGCATACCGAATGCATCGGTCGGGGAGGAAACATGCTGGAGCTTCACGTCTTCGGGCCCGCCTTCGGCCAGCCCGACCCCAGCCCGTTCTGCATGAAGGGCATCATTCTGATGGAGATGTCCGGCCTGCCCTATCGCCGCGTACGCGGCAATCTGCAGAAGGCGCCGAAGGGCAAGTTCCCGGTGCTCCGCGACGGTGACAAGACAATCCCCGACACCACCTTCATCCGGATGTATCTGGAGCGGAATTACGGGGTCGATTTTGACAAGGGCCTGTCAGCCGAGCAGCGCGGCACGGCCTGGGCGGTCGAGAAGATGCTCGAGGATCAGGTCTACTGGCTGGTGGTGCAGGAGCGCTGGGCAAATCCTGCCAATTTCGACCGCGGACCGCGCCGCTTCTTCGACGCCGTGCCCGCACCGCTGCGGCCGCTGGTCATCGCGATGATCAAGCGCCGGATCAGCCGTAACCTGCATGGCCACGGCATCGGCCGTCACAGCGACGCCGAGCGGCTGGAGCTGGGGCGGCGGGCGCTCGACGCGCTCGCCGGAATCCTTGGCGGCAATCCCTACCTGACCGGGCCCGATCCATCCGGGGCCGATGCGACGCTCGGTGCCTTCATGATCGCAGGGCTATGCGACGTCTTCGACTCGCCGATCCGTGGCGCGCTGCAGGAGCACGCCAACCTCGTCGCCTATGCCGGGCGCATGCGCTCGCGCTATTTCAAGGACGAGGCGGCGTAGGCCGCCGTCCTGTCAGGGCCGCTTGAGCTTGCAGCGGTCGATGAACTCGAAGCCCTTCTCGCGGGCCGAGTCGTTGAAATAGCCGGTGTCGCGGAAGGCCTGGAGCTCGTCCTTGGTCATGGCGTTGACCGTGCCCTTTGCGTAGCAGCTGCACGGGGTGTGCACGGCCTCGCGGGTCGTGCTCATCAGCTGCGACTGGGTGACCAGGCAGGCGTCGAAGGCACGCAGCTGGATCATGTAGGGCGTCAGGTTCTTCGCCGTCGGGTCCGGCGGCGGCAGGGAACTCGTGCTGCCGGCAGCCAGCGCCGCTCCGGCGGAAACCAACAAGGACAACCCAGCAGCCCAGAGGACCGCACCAACCCGCCGCTTGATCATTGTTCGCACTGTCCGTTTCCGCGGCCGAGCCCGGGAGACCCGAATCTCCCCTTGACAGGCCATGCCGTCGCCCGGGCGCGGATGGTCCATAGCGCCAGCGAAAAAGCAATGACGCAAAGGTCACACCGCCTTGCGAATCCAGACCTTGTTGTCGTGGAAGGCGGCGCCGCCATAGGGCGCCGGCGAGTCGGCGCCGGTGATGGTGTTGATGCCGCGGCCGCCGCGATGGGCGCCGTTCGGCCAGATCGACTCGGCGATGGCAACACCGCGTACCAGCCCGTCGAACAGCACCGCGTCGAGCTCGACCGAGCCGCGCCGATTGCCGACGGTGACATGATCGCCTGCGGCGATGCCGAGCGCCGCCGCATCAGCCGGGTGCAGCATCAAGGTCGGCGCGCCCTCCTTCTTCTGCGAGGTCGGCGTCTCGGTGAAGCTCGAATTCAGGAAGTTGCGGGCCGGGCTGGTGGCGAGCCGGAACGGATGCTCGGCGTCGGCCGCTTCGATCACCGCCCAATGATCGGGCAATGAGGGCAGTGTCTCGTGCGGGCCGACCAGGCCGGCATTGCTGTTCGGCACCTTGGTCCAGTCCGGCTTGAAACGGAACTTGCCGCCCGGCCAGCCGAAGCCCTTGAGGTAATGCGCCGTCTCGAAATCCGGCTGGATGTCGATGAAATCATTGGCGACCAGCTCTTCCAGCGTGCCGCGGCCGGTTTCCTGCAAGGTCCAGTCGACGATCTCGCGCGGGGTCATCGCGAAGCCGCGATGCTCGGCGCCGAGGCGCTGCGCCAGGGCGCAGATCACCTCATGGTTGGAGCGGCACTCGCCCGGCGGGTCGACGAGCTTGCCGCCCCACATGATGTGCTGGTGGCCGCCGCCCTGGTAGAGGTCGTCATGCTCCATGAACTGCGTCGCCGGCAGCACGATGTCGGCCATCTGCGCAGTCTCGGTCATGAACTGCTCGTGCACGACGGTGAAGAGGTCGTCGCTGGCAAAGCCGCGCTTCACCAGCTCCTGCTCGGGCGCGACCGTGACCGGATTGGTGTTCTGGATGAACAGCGCCTTGACCGGCCCGCCCTGGCGCAGTGCCTGCGCATCGCCGGTGAGGACGCGGCCAATCTGCGACTGGTCGAGCTGACGGACATTGCGGTCGATCTTGTCGAGGCCCTCGATCAGGCCCTTGCGCCATTTGTAGATGCCGCTGTTCGAGTGGAAGGCGCCGCCGCCCTCGTATTGCCAGGCGCCGGTCACAGTCGGGATGCACGATGCCGCGTGAATATTGACCACGCCGTTGCGCTGGCGGGCAAAGCCGTAGCCGAGCCGGAAGAAGCTCTTCTTGCGGGTACCGATAAGGGTAGCGAATTCCTCGATCTCGGCGACTGAGAGGCCGGTGATCGCCGCCGCCCATTCCGGCGTGCGGGTGGAAAGATGGGCCTCCAGCTCCTCCGGAGCATCCGCGAAGCGGGCGAGATAGTCGCGGTCGGCATGGCCGTCGCGGAAGAGCACATGCATGACGGCGCAAGCGAGCGCACCGTCGGTGCCGGGCTTGAGCACGAGCGGGAGATCAGCCTGGTCGAGCGTGGCGTTGCGGTAGATGTCGATCGCGACGATCTTCGCGCCCCGCTCCTTCCGCGCCTTGACGGCGTGGTGCATGACGTTGACCTGCGTGTGCACCGGGTTCGTGCCCCAGATCACCACGCAATCCGACTTGGCCATCTCGCGCGGATCGGGGCCGGCGAGCCGGCCGGTACCGGCGATGAAGCCGGTCCAGGCCGTCGTCGTGCAGATCGTCGAGAACTGGCCGGAATAGCGCTTGGCGTGACGCAGGCGATTGATGCCGTCGCGCATCACGAGGCCCATGGTGCCGGCATAGTAATAGGGCCAGACCGCCTCGGCGCCGTGTTCGGCCTCGATCGCAAGGAAACGCCGGGCGATCTCGTCCAGTGCCTCGTCCCAGGAGATGCGCTCGAAGGCGCCGGAGCCCTTCGGGCCGGTGCGGCGCAGCGGATGCAGCAGCCGGTCCGGGTGATGGATGCGCTCGGCGTAGCGGGCGACCTTGGCGCAGATCACACCGTCCGTGTAGCTCTGGCGCTTGTTGCCGCGGACACGGCCGATCGTCCTGCCGTCGATGACCTCGACCTCGAGCGAGCAGGCCGAGGGGCAATCATGCGGGCAGACCGAAGGCAGGCGCGCGATACGGGGAAGCTCTGTCATGCCTCCTTCCTAGAACAGGTCCAGGGTCGGCGGAAGCGGGGCGGTTGCATTGTCCTGCGGCGGCGGCGCAAGGTGCCTTTATCCGGCGGCTGGGGATTCGGCCGGGCCATCAGCCAAACGAGCAGCGATGCCGCAGGCGGCTGCTCGTCAACTCCGGGTTAAGACTAATGATTCAAGTTGACCGCATCCGAGTAGTCCAAGGCGCTCACGCGCCGGAGTTCTGACGATGCGTTGCGTTGCGTTCCTTGCCGGCCTCGCGGCCGCCTGCCTGTCCCTGGCGCTGGCCGCGCCGGCGAAGGCACAGTCCTCCCAGTATGCGCAGTACACCTCGCCCGAGCAGGTGCAGAACTGGCATCTGACGCTGGGCGCCGGCCTGCGCTACCAGCCGGACTATTCCGGCTCGAACGACTACGTCTTCCGGCCGCGGCCGATCATCTCGCTGGGGCGCGGCACCAAGAGCACCTGGTGGACCTCCGAAGACGACGCGATCAGCATCGGCTTCTTCTCGGGCCAGGCCTGGCGCGTCGGCTTCTCCGGCAACCTGCTCTGGCAGCGCAAGGCCGACACCAATGTCGCCCTGCGCATCATGGGCGTGCCCGACACCAAGTTCGGTGCCGAGGCCGGCGCCTTCGTCGAATTCTACCCGACCTCCTGGCTGCGCACCCGCATCGACCTGCGCCGCGGCATCGTCGCCCATGACGCGATGGTCGCCGAGGCCAAGGTCGACGTGTTCCAGCGCATCGGCGCCTGGTCGCTCGGCGTCGGCCCGCGCATGACCATCGTCGGCGCCGACTATGTCCGCACCTATTTCGGCGGCACGACCGCGGGCACCGGCGGGCTGCTACAGCGCTACAACGCCGGCGTGCACTCGGTCGGTGCGATCGCGCAGGCGACCTATCACTGGTCCGACAAGCTGCAGACCACCGCCTATGTCGAGTACAAGCGCCTGATGGGCGACGCCGCCAAGACGCCGATCGTCAAGGCCTTCGGCGACCGCGATTCCGTCACGTTCGGCATCTCGGCGAGCTACGCCTTCGATCTCGGATTCTGAGGCGCTTCAGCCCGGCAAAGAAAAAGGGCGGGTCCAGCGGACCCGCCCTTCTTGTTTCCAGAACGGACTATCGGCTCAGCCGACGATCTCGTTGCCAGCGAAGAACTGCGCGATCTCGATCGCGGCGGTCTCCGGCGCATCCGAGCCGTGCACGGTGTTCTCGCCGACCGACTGGGCGAAGAGCTTGCGGACGGTGCCCTCGGCGGCATTGGCCGGGTTGGTCGCGCCCATCACTTCACGGTACTTGGCGATCGCGTCCTCGCCTTCGAGAACCTGCACGACGACCGGGCCCGAGGTCATGAACTCGACGAGCTCGCCGAAGAAGGGGCGTTCCTTGTGGACGGCGTAGAAGGTCTGCGCCTGCGCGGTGGTCATCTGGATGCGCTTCTGCGCGACGATGCGCAGGCCGGCCTTCTCGATGACCGCGTTGACCGCACCGGTGAGATTGCGCTTCGTCGCGTCGGGCTTGAGAATGGAGAAGGTACGCTGGACAGCCATCGTTGAGATCCTTGCGGGAAAATCGGGGAATGCGGCGCGCTTATAGCGGCGCCCTCCCCGGGCCACAAGGCTGCGACGGTCTTGTCGGCGCATGATCCGCCGCTATGATCAACGACATGATCACCGCGACCGCCCTCGTAATCCTGATGTCGACGCACCTGGAAGGGTGTGCGGGATCGGCATTGCGCTAGGCGCGCCGCGATCATCCCCCACAAACCCTGCCGCGGCGAGCAGGGTTCGATGGAATTCAGCTCTCCCGGTCATCTCGGAGAGCACATATGACAATTGGAAACGCCACGCAGCCCGATCGATCGAGGCATCGCGCTGCTTCGGACGGGCTCTTGATCCGAGCCGCGCGCAGCGATGATCTGGAAGCGCTGACGACGCTGGTCAACCTGCCTGGCTTTCGCGCCGGAACCCTGCGCCTGCCCTATCAACGGTCCGAAGTGACGCGACGCTGGCTGGAGGACCCGAACACCGATGGGCTCAATATCGTCGCGTTCCGTGACGGCGAGCTGGTCGGCCAAGCCGGCTTCGAGCGCTATCGCGGCCGAAGGGCACATGTCGCCTATATCGGCATCGGCGTGCATGACGAACATCACGGCACTGGCATCGGCACGGCGCTGCTCGGCGAACTCGTCGATGCTGCCGACAACTGGTTCGGCCTGAAGCGGCTGGAGCTAACGGTCTACTCGGACAATGCGGTGGCGATCGCGCTCTACCGCAAGTTCGGCTTCGAACCGGAAGGGCTTCTGCGCGCCTACGCTTTCCGCGCCGGCGCCTATGCCGATGCGCTCACGATGGCGCGGCTGCGAAGCTGAAGTTCAGTGCCGGGTCAGGAACCGGCGGGCCTCGCGCAGCGCCTCGGCGACCTCGTCGCGGCTCATCTCCAGCGCCAGCTCGGAACGATGCGAGGCGGCGCGGGCGCAGCCCTTGGCGAAGGCGACGTTGAACCAGGTCTGCGCCGCGACCAGATCGACCGGGCCGGAGCGGCCGGACGCATGCATCAGGCCGAGCTCGTAATAAGCGTCGGCGGAGGCTTCCATCGGGATCGCCAGCGAGGCCGGGATCGCGCTCATTTCCATGCGTGCCATGACAAACTCTCCCTGTTTTCCTTCGATGCCAGCCCGTTTGGAGGCCGCGGCTTGTGAGGAGAGGTTCGGGCCGGGCGGTAAAACAACCCGCTAAATTTTGAGATGAATCGAAGCTCAACGAGTCGCAAACGAGCGGTTAAAGCAAGATTCGATTCAGACTCATCCGGCCAATTCACCAGCGATTTCAATATGATCGAAATCCGGCAGCGACTGGCGCGTCAACCCGCGATTCACCTTGCCCCAAGGTCAGCCTGACGAGCGCGCCTTCATGAAGTGCCATCTTGGAAGCCGGCGCGGCTTCGGATATGGTTTATATCTGAACCATCTGAGCGACGAAGATCGCCACCACCGAGGAGGAACGCCATGGCCATTCGCCCCATCATCACCGCTGCCGGCCTGCTGCTCGCGCTCGCCGTTCCCGCTGCGGCGCAGGACGTCACCGGCACCTGGCTGCGCGACACCGGCGCCTCCAAGGTGCGCTTCACCAAATGCGGCGAGGCGATGTGCGGCACGATCTCCTGGCTCAAGGAAGCCAATGGCCCGGCCAAGGTCGGCCAGCGCATCTTCTACGACATGAAGCCGGCCAGTGCCGGCAAGTGGAACGGCAGCGCCTTCAACCCGGAGGACGGCAAAACCTATTCCGGCACGATGTCGCTCTCGGGCGACACGCTGACCACCGCCGGCTGCGTCTTCGGCGGGATGATCTGCCGCTCGGTGAAGTGGTCGCGCAGCAACTGATTACTCGGGAGCGTCATCCTCGGGCGAAGCGGAGAGCAGACCCGAGGATCTCTTGTCCGGAGATGCTCGGGTCAAGCCCGAGCATGACGCTCAACTCAGCGCGCCTTCTGGCCGAACAGAACTGCCTTTTCCTCGGGCGTCGAGATGCCGGCCGGGTTGCGCAGTTCCTCGGCGACGGCAATGCCGCGCTTCACGGCAGGACGAGCCAGCACCGTGTCGAGCCAGCGCCCGACATTGGGGAACTGCTTGATGTCCTGGCCCTGGCGCTCCCAGCCGCGGGCCCAGCCGACGCAGGCCATGTCGGCAATCGAATAGTCGTCGCAGATGTAGTCGCGGCCTTCGAGGCGCCTGTTCAGCACGCCGTAGAGGCGATTGGCCTCGTTGGTGTAGCGGTCGATCGCGTAGGGCACCTTCTCCGGTGCGTAGATACGGAAATGGTGGGTCTGCCCGAGCATCGGGCCGAAGCCGCCCATCTGCCAGAACAGCCATTCGTCGACGGCGACGCGGCCGCGCTCGTCCTTCGGATAGAACTGCCCGGTCTTGCGGCCGAGATATTGCAGGATCGCGCCGGATTCAAAGACCGAGATCGGCTTGCCGTCCGGCCCTTCGGGATCGACGATCGCCGGCATGCGGTTGTTTGGCGAGATCGCCAGGAACTCCGGCTTGAACTGCTCGCCCTTGCCGATGTTCACCGGGATGACATTGTAGGGCAGCCCGGTCTCCTCGAGCATGATGGTGATCTTCCAGCCGTTCGGCGTCGGCCAGTAATGGAGATCGATCGGCTTGCCCTGCACTGCTGACATGTCCCAGTCCTCGCGGGTTGTTGCGGGTCAACAGGACATCTAGGTCGCGGGTCCGGCCAGCGTAAGCGCCGGGGCCGTGCGCCCGAAGCGGGCGCGGCATGCGGCTAGAGCCGGATGCTCACAGCACCAGCTTGAAGCCTTCATGGCTCTGGTTGAAGCCGATGCGAAGATAGAAGCGATGCGCCGCCTCGCGCGTCTTGTCCGAGGTGAGCTCGACCAGGCCGGCGCCCTTCTGGCGGGCGACGTCGACGGCATGGGCGACCATGGCCTCGCCGACGCGCCGGCCGCGCAGGTCCGGATGGACGTGGACGCTTTCGAGCTTGGCGCGCTTGCGGCCGCGATAGGCCAGGCCCGGGATCAGAGTGAGCTGCAAGGTGCCGACCACCTTGCCATCGAGTTCGGCGACGAAGAGCGTGTTGTAAGGGCTGGCATCGACCTCCTCGAAGGCGGCGAGATAGGCCGGGTGCTGCGCCTCCTCCTCGATCTGCGCGAGCGTGCGTGTCTGCGTGGCGGCCCCCAGCATGATCAGGGAGGCGATGCGCGCGACATCCTCGCGGCGGGCCGGACGAATCTGGATCATATCATTGTCCAAAGTGGTCATCAGCAGGCTTCTTATTTTTGCTCGTAATGTCAGGGCCTTGTGACGGTGGATCTCTTCTCCAAGCTATAGCCTCAGCCTCGCTGATTGCCCTGCCGACATGCGTCATTTGATAGGCTGCGGCGGAAAGCGCCTCTGCAACGAGGCCTGACTTGACGAGGACATAGATGCTGTCGACCAGTATGTTAGCAAAATTTAGCCTGCGCTCTCTGCGCACGATGCAGTCATGCTGATCAGCATAACCGTCCGAGAGCACGATCTTGCAGGCGGTGGCGTAACATTGTCCGGAGTCAAATTTCTCCAGGAAGCCTGTAACGGGCCAAAAGTGAAGCAGGAACGTCCGTTCACCGAAAGGGATCACGTCGTAGGTTTTCATCCAACGAAGAGCCGCTTGGCCATGATCAGCGTATTGGGCGTGTCCTCGCGCCCGTCGAAGCGAGCCTGGCGCTGCAGGAAGAAGCCCATGCGCTCATAGAACGCGATGGCAAGCTCGTTCTGGCTCTCGACCTCCAGCCGCGCCACCGGCGCATCGGGAAAGCAGGCGAGCGCGACCTGCAGCAGCGTGCGCCCGATGCCCCCGCCCTGCCGCACCGGCGAGACGTAGAGCCGCGTCAGCATGGCAGCGCGGTCGGGCTCGCGACGGGCGGAAGCGGTGCCGACGATCTCGTCGCCCAGCAGCGCGATCAGGAAGACGCCGCTGTCGCGGCCGAGCTGGGCATTCAGCGCGTCGAGCGAATGCCAGGCATTGGTGATCTGCGCGACCCGTTGCCAGCCATAGATGCCGTCATAGGTGTCGTGCCAGGTCTCGACCAACAGCGAGCGGACCGCCGGCAGATCGGCGGCGAGCGCATCGCGGATGATCAAGTCCTTTTGCGTCACTCGATTCCCAACTTGGCTTTCAGGATCTCGTTCAGCGCCTGCGGGTTGGCCTTGCCGCCCGAGGCCTTCATCGCCTGGCCGACGAACCAGCCCAGCATGGTCGGCTTCGCCTTGACCTGCTCGACCTTGTCCGGGTTGGCGGCGATGATCTCGTCGACCGCCTTCTCGATCGCGCCGGTGTCGGTGACCTGCTTCATGCCGCGGGCCTCGACGATCTCGCGCGGGTCGCCGCCTTCGGTCCAGACGATCTCGAACAGGTCCTTGGCGATCTTGCCGGAGATCACGCCCTCGCCGATCAGGTCGACGAGACCGCCGAGCTGCGCCGCCGAGACCGGCGAATCCGAGACGTCCTTGCCTTCCTTGTTGAGGCGGCCGAACAATTCGTTGATCACCCAGTTGGCGGCGGCCTTGCCGTCGCGCCCCTTGGCGACCGCCTCGAAATAGTCGGCCTGATCGCGCTCGGCGACGAGGACCGAGGCATCATAGGGCGAGAGCCCGTACTGCGCGATGAAGCGACCCTTCTTGGCGTCGGGCAGCTCCGGCAGCTGCGCCTTCAGCTCAGCGACGAAGGCGTCGTCGAATTCGAGCGGCAGCAGGTCCGGATCGGGGAAGTAGCGATAATCGTGCGCCTCTTCCTTGGAGCGCAGCGAGCGGGTCTCACCCTTGCCGGGATCATAGAGGCGGGTCTCCTGGTCGATCGTGCCGCCATCCTCGAGGATGCCGATCTGGCGGCGGGCCTCGACCTCGATCGACTGACCGATGAAGCGGATCGAGTTGACGTTCTTGATCTCGCAGCGCGTACCGAAGGGCGCGCCCGGCTTGCGCACGGAGACGTTGACGTCGGCGCGCAGATTGCCCTTCTCCATGTCGCCATCGCAGGAGCCGATATAGCGCAGGATGGTGCGCAGCTTCGAGACATAGGCCTTGGCCTCGTCGGCCGAGCGCAGGTCCGGCTTGGAGACGATCTCCATCAGCGCCACACCCGAGCGGTTGAGATCGACGAAGCTCATGGTCGGGTGCTGGTCATGCATCGACTTGCCGGCGTCCTGCTCGAGGTGCAGGCGCTCGATGCCGACGCTGATCTGCTCGGTCGGCGACAGGTCGACCGCGATCTCGCCCTCGCCGACGACCGGGTGCTTGTACTGGCTGATCTGGTAGCCCTGAGGCAGGTCGGGATAGAAATAGTTCTTGCGGTCGAAGACCGAGCGCTTGTTGATCTGCGCATTGAGGCCGAGCCCAGTGCGGACCGCCTGGCGCACGCATTCCTCGTTGATCACCGGCAGCATGCCCGGCATCGCCGCGTCGACCAGGCTGACATGGGCGTTCGGCTCGCCGCCGAAAGCGGTCGAGGATCCCGAGAACAGCTTGGCGTTGGAGGTGACCTGCGCATGAATCTCGAGGCCGATCACGATTTCCCAGTCGCCGGTCGCACCCTTGATCAGCTTCTTGGGGTCGGCGGGGCGGACATGCGCATTCATGAGGGGACTTCCACGAGATGTTGCTGCTGACGCTGTCGCGTGCGTCCCTCAGGTAGAGCTTCGGCCCGTCGCCAGCAAGCGCCTGTTGTACCGGTTCCAGCCGGCGATGGAGCGAACATGGCCCGTTCGGGTGAAAATTGCAGCAAAATGTCGAGTGAAGAAACTTGACAATCGTCAGTGTGATGGAGTTGTTGCGCATTGGCCGGAAACCGTGAAGGTTGCGCCGCGCCCGCATTTTCGGAGTTTCACATGATCCGCCGCTCCAGCCGGGCCCTTGTTGCCCTGGCGGCCCTGCTCCCGGCCCTCTCAGCCGAGGCCCTCGCCCAAGGTGCGCCGCCGGCCCCGCCGGTCACGGTCGCGACCCCGCTCGCCAAGCGCGTCACCAACTGGGACGAGTTCACCGGCCGCTTCGAGGCCAGTGAACAGGTCGAAGTCCGCGCCCGCGTCTCCGGCTTCCTTGATTCGGTGCATTTCCGCGACGGCGACCTGGTTAAGGCCGGCGACCTGCTCTTCACCATTGACCAGCGGCCCTACAAGCTCGCCGTCGATGCCTCCCGGGCAGAGGTCGCGCGTGCCAAGGCGCAGGTCGACCTCAACCAGAACGAGGTCGAGCGTGCCGAGGCGCTGACGCAGAACCGCACCATCACCGCCCGCGACATCGACCAGCGCCGCGCCAACCTCAACGGCGCGATCGCCAGCCAGCAGGCGGCCGAGGCCAATCTGAAGACGGCCGAGCTCAACCTCGAGTGGACGCAGGTGCGTGCGCCGCTCGCCGGCCGCGTCTCGAACAAGCGCGTCGACCAGGGCAACCTGATCGCCGGCGGCCAGTCGGGCGCGACGCTGCTGACCACGATCGTCGCCGTCGATCCGATCAAGTTCGTCTTCGACGCCTCGGAGGCCGACTATCTGCGCTATGCGAAATCGCAGGATCTGCGGAAGCCCGGCACGCCGGTGCGCGTGCGGCTTTCGAGCGAAACCAAATGGGACCGCGAAGGCAAGATCGACTTCGTTGACAACGCGCTGAACGCCCGCTCGGCGACGATCCGCACCCGCGCCGTCTTCCCGAATCCTGACGGGCAGCTGACGCCTGGGACCTTCGGGCGGCTGCGGCTCTTCGCCGGCGAAGGCGACGCGTTGCTGGTGCCGGATGCGGTCATCGTCTCCGACCAGGCCAACAAGATCGTGTTCACGGTCGGCGCCGACAACAAGGTGGTGCCGAAGCCGGTTCAGCTCGGCGCGATCAGTGACGGGCTGCGCGTCATCACCAAGGGCCTCGCTGCGAGCGACAAGGTGATCGTGAACGGCATCGCCAATCCGATGGTGCGCCCGGGCGTCGCTGTGACGCCGCAGCCGACCGAGATCAAGGCCGCCGCCGCCAACTGACGGCCGCAACAGGCCGTACCAAGAGCGGACGGCATTGTCCGTCCGCCCTGCCCAAGCCTTCGTGTTCGCCGCAACTCCGAACGGAAAACTGGTCTCCACTTTTCCTGGAATTGCTTAAGGCCAGGACCATCGCATGTTCCGCTTCGCCCATTTCTTCATCGACAGGCCGATCTTCGCCACCGTGCTCTCGGTGCTGCTGACGATCGCCGGCGCCATCACGCTGCGCACCCTGCCGATCGCCGAATATCCCGAGATCGCGCCGCCGACCGTCACGATCACCGCGAACTATCCGGGCGCCTCGGCCGAGGTCGTCGCCTCGACGGTCGCCGCGCCGATCGAGCAGGAAGTCAACGGCGTCGACGACATGCTCTACATCTCGTCGCAGTCGACCGGCGACGGGCGCGTGACGATCAACGTCGTCTTCAAGGCCGGCACCGACGTCGACCAGGCACAGGTGCTCGTCCAGAACCGCGTCTCCGCGGCCGAGCCGCGCCTGCCGCAGGAAGTCCGCACGCTCGGCCTGCAGGTCCGCAAGGCCTCGCCGGACTTCCTGATGGTCATCCACATGCTGTCCCCGGACGGCTCGCGCGACCAGCAATACGTCTCGAACTACACCACGCTGAACGTCAAGGACGTGCTGACCCGCGTCGAGGGCGTCGGCGACGTCCAGGTCTTCGGTGCGCGCGACTATGCAATGCGCGTCTGGCTCGACCCCGCCAAGGTCGCGGCGCGTAACCTGACCGCCGGCGACGTCGTCGCGGCGATCCGCGCCGCCAACATCCAGGTCGCGGCGGGTGCGATCAACCAGCCTCCGGCGAAGTCGGACGGGGCTTTCCAGCTCTCGGTCAACACGCTCGGGCGCCTGACCAGCATCGACGAGTTCTACAACATCGTCGTCCGCTCGGATGCCGCCGGCGGTACGATCCGCGTGCGCGACGTCGCCCGGGTCGAGCTCGGCGCACAGGACTATCTGTCGAACTCCTATCTCGACAACAAGGAGGCCGTCGCGATCGGCGTCTTCCAGCGTCCGGGGACGAACGCGCTGGCGGCCTCCGAGGCGCTCATCAAGACGATGCAGACGCTGTCGAAGAACTTCCCGGCCGGCGTCGAATACACCATCGTCTACAACCCGACCGAGTTCATCAGGGAATCCGTCTCGGCCGTCGTCGCGACGCTGCTCGAAGCGATCGTGCTCGTCGTGATCGTGGTGATCCTGTTCCTGCAGACCTGGCGCGCCGCGATCATCCCGATCATCGCGATCCCGGTCTCGCTGGTCGGCACCTTCCTGATCATGAGCGCGGTCGGGATCTCCTTCAACACGATCTCGCTGCTGGCGCTCGTGCTGGCGATCGGCATCGTCGTCGACGACGCGATCGTCGTGGTCGAGAACGTCGAGCGCTATCTGGCGCAGGGAATGAGCGCGGTCGATGCGGCTCACAAGACGATGGACGAGGTCGGCGGCGCACTGCTGGCGATCGCCCTCGTGCTCTGCGCCGTGTTCATCCCGACCGCCTTCATCACCGGCCTGCAAGGCACCTTCTACCAGCAGTTCGCAGTCACGATCGCGGCCTCGACGGCGATCTCCTGCTTCGTCTCGCTGACCCTGTCGCCGGCCCTGGCGGCGATCCTCCTGAAGCCGCACAGCCATGAGGAGCCGAAGGGCTTCCTGGCGATGCTCAGCGCGCCGCTGCGCTGGTTCTTCAAGTACTTCAACAAGGCCTTCGACTGGCTTTCGCACGCTTACGGCTCGGCGACCTCGCGCCTGATCCGTTTCGGCGTGATCATGCTGCTGGTCTATGCGGGCTTGATCGCGGTCGCCGGCCAACGGCTCGCCGCAATCCCGACCGGCCTCGTCCCGCAGCTCGACCGCGGCTACTTCATCGCCGTCTTCCAGCTGCCGCCCGGCTCCTCCCTGCCCCGAACCGACGCGGTCATCCGCAAGGCGACCGATGTTCTGCTGTCGCGGCCGGGCGTCGCCCATGCCGTCGCCTTCGCCGGCCTCGACGGCGCGACCTTCACGCTCGCCCCCAATGCCGGCGTCGCCTTCGTCACGCTCACCGACTTCAAGGAGCGGGCCAAGCAGGGTCTCACCACACAAGGCATCCTCAACGATCTGCGTACCCAGCTGTTCTCGATCGGCGAGGCTTTCGCGCTGATCATCGAGCCCCCGGCGGTTCCCGGCATCGGCAATGGCGGCGGTCTCAAGGGTTACGTCCAGGATCGCGGCGGCAAGGGACTGGCAGCGCTGGAAGGCGCGACCTGGGCCGTGGCCGGGACAGCGGGCCAGACGCCCGGCATCCAGCAGCCCTTCACGCTGTTCTCGACCAGGACGCCGCAGATCTATGCCGATATCGACCGGACCAAGGCGGAGATGCTCGGCGTCCCCGTGACGCGCGTGTTCGAGACGCTGTCGATCTATATGGGCTCGGCCTATGTGAACGACTTCAACATCCTCGGCCGCACCTTCCGGGTCACGGCCCAGGCCGACAATCCCCAGCGGCTCGATATCCGCGACGTCGCCGATCTGAAGACGCGCAATGCCGATGGCGAGATGGTGCCGATCGGCTCGGTCGCGACCTTCTCGGACACGACCGGCGCCTATCGTGTGCCGCGCTACAACCTCTATCCGGCGGCTGAAGTGCAGATGTCGATGGCGCGCGGCTACTCGACCGGCCAGGGCATCGCGGCGGTGGAGAAAATCGCGAGCCAGGTGCTGCCGGCCGGCTTCGGCTTCGAATGGACCGAGATCGCGCTGCAGGAGAAGCTCGCCGGCAATACCGCGATTATCGCCTTCGGCCTCGCCGTCGTCTTCGTCTTCCTCTTGCTGGCGGCGCTGTATGAAAGCTGGACCTTGCCGCTGGCGGTCATCCTGATCGTGCCGATGTGTATCCTCGCGGCGATGATCGGCGTCGGCTACAAGGACTTCGACCGCAACGTGCTCGTCGACATCGGCCTTGTCGTGCTCGTCGGCCTCGCGGCGAAGAACGCGATCCTGATCGTCGAGTTCGCCAAGCAGGCCGAGGACGAGGGCATGAGCCGGCGCGATGCCGCGATCGCGGCGGCCCGGACCCGGCTGCGGCCGATCCTGATGACTTCGCTCGCCTTCATCCTCGGCGTCCTACCCCTGACGACGTCGGTCGGCGCCGGCGCCGAGATGCGCCAGGTGCTGGGTATCGCGGTGTTCTCCGGCATGATCGGCGTCACCTTGTTCGGCCTGCTGTTCACCCCGGTGTTCTACGTTGTGGTGCGCTGGCTCGCCGGGCTCGGCAGCCGCAAGAAGCCGGCGGAGCCGAAACAGGCGACGCCGCAAGCGCACTGACGAGGTGGCGCAATGAACGCCGCCGCCATCATCATCGGCATGGTGGTGGCGGTCGTTCTCCTGCTCGTCGCGGGCAATGCGCTCGCATCGTATCGGCGCCTGCGCCGGGCGGAGTTCATCCGGCGCTACCTCTGGCCACGCGGGCTACTCGACAAGCTCGCCCAGCATCACCCCGGCTTCACCCGCAAGGAGTCGGCGCTGGTCTCCGAGGGCCTGCGGCAGTTCTTCCTGGCCTACCTCAATTCCGGGCGGCGCGAGGTCGCGATGCCCTCACAGGTCGCGGATGATCTCTGGCACGAGTTCATCCTCTACACCCGCGACTATGGGCGGTTCTGCAACCAGGCCTTCGGGCGCTTCCTGCATCACACGCCGGCCATCATGCTGCGTGAAGGCGCGCGCCGCGACAATTCGGCCCTGCGCCGCGTCTGGTGGCAATGCTGCCGCGACGAGAATATCGACCCGGCTCGCCCGACGCGCCTGCCGCTGCTCTTTGCGCTCGATACCAAGCTCAAGATCGCAAACGGCTTCGTCTATGCGCCCGATTGCGAGGCGCTCAGGCGCAATGGCGACCGTGGTACGCAATGCGGCGGCGACTTCTCGAGCTCATCCGTCGACGGAGGCACAGACGGCTTCGGCGACAGCAGCAGTTCCTCCGACAGCAGCAGCTCCGATAGCAGTGGAAGCGACGGTGGCGGAGGCGATGGCGGGGGCTGCGGCGGTGGCGGGGGCGACTGAGCCGCTGCTCAATTCTGCTTGATCTTCGAGCCCTTGATCACGACGTCGGAGCTCGCCGTCGCATTGATCTTGCCGCTCGCCCGGATCGTGATGTCCTTGCCCTTGAGATCGACGGAGCCGTCCTTCTTCAGGTTGAGTCCGGCCGAACCGGTGTCGAGCAGGATGCTGTCGGCAGCTTTCACCACGAGCGCCTTGCCGCTGGCGATCTCGAAGTCCTTGCTGCTGTCGAGATCGATGCTGACCGCGGCGGCGACCTCGAAGGCGCGCGTCGCCAGGCTGATCTCGCGATTGGCGTTCATGTTGAGCGCGGTGCCCGCGATGATGCCGATACTCGTGCCCGCAGTCGTTCGCATGCCGCTGCCGACATTCACGAGATAGGCCGAGCCCACAGACGTGCGGAAATTGCTTCCGACCGTCAGGGCGAGTTCGGCGCCGACATTGACGGTGCAGGTGCCGCCGACCGTGATCGAGAGCCCGGCCGGGGCCGTGATCGCGACCGCGCCGCCACGCCCGACATTGAAGGCCTGCAGCAGGGCTGCGAGTTGCGCCTCGAGCGCGGCGATCCGCCGGCTCAGCGCCTCGACTTCCGGCGTAGCCATCAGCCCATCCCCTTCTTTTTGCGCGCAGCCGACATAATCTATCACGAACCGCAGCAACGATGGCGTCGCTATCCTTTTGCGTCGTGAAACTGATTCCGCTGCGCCAGCGTATGAGAACAGTGCATCGAGAGGCCGCCCCGAGTGACCGAACGCCCTGCCCTGCTCTGGTTCCGCGACGATCTGCGCCTGTCCGACAATCCAGCCTTGAGAGCGGCGAGCGAACACGGCCCGCTCACCTGCCTCTACATCCTCGACACATCGGCGGAGCGCCGGCCGCTCGGCGGCGCTGCGCGCTGGTGGCTATCGCGCTCGCTGACGGCGCTGTCGAATGCCATCGCGGCAAAAGGCGGCGAACTGCTGATGCTGCGCGGCGATCCGGCGGAGCTGCTGCCCGATGTCGTTGAGCGCACCGGCAGCCGCTATGTCGCCTGGAACCGGCGCTATGATAGCGCCGCGATTGCGCTCGACAAGGCGCTGAAGGCCACGCTCACCAAGGCCGGTGTCGCGGTCGAGAGCTTCAACGCCAATCTGCTCAACGAGCCCTGGCAGGTGAAGACCAAGGCGGATGGGCCATTCAAGGTGTTCACACCCTATTGGCGCGCCGTGCGCGAAGGTGGCGAGCCCTCGGCGCCGCTCCCTGCCGCTGCCAGGCTGAGCAAAGCGAGGTTACCAGCAGCACTGCGCGAACAGGCTCTCACGGTCGCAGATCTTGCTCTGGAGCCGACGACGCCCGACTGGACCAGCGGGCTGCGTGAAGCCTGGACGCCGGGCGAGGATGGAGCACGGGATCGGCTCGACGCCTTCCTCGACGAGACGATCGCCGGCTATCGCAAGGCCCGCGACCTGCCCGATCGGCTGTCGACCTCGCGGCTGTCGCCGCATCTGCGCTTCGGCGAGATCAGCCCGCGCCAGATCTGGCATGCGACCCAAGCCGCTCGGGAGGCTGGCAGCACGCCAGGCTCGGCCGCCGACGTCGAAAAATTTTTCAGCGAGATCGGCTGGCGCGAGTTCTCCTACCATCTGCTCTTCCACAATCCGGGCCTCGCCAGCATCAACTATGATCGCCGCTTCGACGCGATGTCGTGGGAGAAGGACGAAACCGGCCTGACGGCATGGCAGAACGGCCTGACCGGCTATCCGATCGTCGATGCCGGCCTGCGCGAGCTCTGGCAGACCGGCTGGATGCACAACCGCGTCCGGATGATCACGGCCTCCTTCCTGATCAAGCATCTGCTGACCGACTGGCGCGCGGGCGAAACCTGGTTCTGGGACACGCTGGTCGATGCGGACCCCGCCAATAATCCGGCGAGCTGGCAATGGGTCGCTGGCTCCGGCGCCGATGCGGCACCTTATTTCCGCGTCTTCAATCCGGTGACGCAGGGCGAGAAGTTCGATCCGAAGGGCGTTTACGTCCGGCGCTTTATTCCCGAGCTGGCAGAGCTGGACGACAAGTTCATCCACCGTCCCTGGGATGCACCTGCGGGCGAACTGAAAAAGGCCGGGATCATCCTCGGCAGGGACTATCCGAAACCGATTATCGCCCTCGACTTCGGCCGCCGGCGCGCCCTCGACGCCTTTGCCGCCCTCCGTTCGGAATAACTGATCGCCATGGCATCGCCCCTCGCCGCCTTCGTCACGCGAGCCTCGCTCGCTGCCGACCTGTCCCGGCTCGGCCTTGCGCCCGGCGACGCCGTCATGGTCCACGCCGCCGTGAGCAAGGTCGGCCGCCTGCTCGATGGCCCCGACACGATCATCGCCGCTCTGTGCGACGCAGTCGGCCCCCAGGGCACGGTCCTCGCCTATGCCGACTGGGAAGCACGTTACGAGGATCTCGTGGACGACGAAGGCCGCGTACCGCTGGAGTGGCGTGAGCATGTTCCGCCCTTCGACCCGCAGCGTTCGCGCGCGATCCGTGACAATGGCGTGCTGCCGGAGTTCTTGCGGACCACGCCCGGCGCCCGGCGTAGCGGCAACCCCGGCGCCTCGCTCGTGGCGCTCGGCGCGAAAGCGGAGTGGTTCACCGCCGACCACCCGCTCGACTACGGCTATGGCGCGGGCTCGCCATTGGCGAAGCTGGTCGAGACCGGCGGCAAGGTGCTGATGCTCGGGGCGCCGCTCGATACGCTGACCCTGCTGCACCATGCCGAGCATCTGGCCGACATCCCCGGCAAGCGCATCCGGCGGATAGAGGTGCCGCTGGTGACGCCCACCGGCACGCAATGGCGCATGATCGAGGAATTCGACACCGGCGACCCGATCGTCGCGGGACTGGAGGATGACTATTTTGCGGGAATCGTCACGGAATTCCTCGCCACCGGCCAAGGCCGGCAAGGCTTGATCGGCGCCGCTCATTCCGTGCTGGTCGAGGCTGCGGCGATCACCGCCTTCGGCGTCGCTTGGCTGGAGTCGCGGTTCGGCTCGTCTTCACCTCGACTATGAACCTTCTTGCCCAACCCGTTGGATCAGGAGTCTTCTGCGGTTACACCGCACCATCGCGGCGGCCGCCACGATGTTCGCCGGCCAGTTTGCCCACCACCCAGAAATAGACCGGATAAGGCAGCAGCCGCAGCGCCTTCATCAGCCAGGCTAGTCGGCGGGGAAAGGTGATTTCGAAGCCGCCGCGGGTAAAGCCGTCGACGATGCGCGCCGCAGCCTCGTCGAGCGGCAGCATGAACGGCATCGGGAAGCTGTTGCGCTTCGTCATCGCCGTGTCGACGAAGCCGGGATTGACCAGTTGCAGCCGGATGCCGTGCCGTTCGCAGTCGAACCGCAACGCCTCGCAGAGATGGATCGCGGCCGCCTTGGAGGCGCCATAGGCCGCCGCGCCCGGCAAGCCGCGATAGCCAGCCAGCGAGGCATTGACCGCGATCTGACCCTTGCCGCGCGCGGCCATGCGCGCCGCGACGGCGGCGGCCCCACGCACGACGCCCAGAAGATTAACCGCGAAGACCTGCTCAAAGGCAGCGACATCGATCAGGCCCGGCCCATTGCGCGGGGCAGTGCCGGCATTGAGGAAGGCGAGCGCGATCGGCCCGTGCACGCTCTCGATGCCTTCGACTACCGCCGCCATCGCGGCGGGATCGACGACGTCGCCGACATGGGCGACGATCCGCCCCGGCAGCCCGTCTGCGCTGAGCGCCAGCGCCTCGAGCTTGTCGAGCCGGCGCGCGGTCGCTGCGACCGTCCAGCCGCGTCGTGCCAGTTCGAATGCCACAGCCGCGCCGAT
This sequence comes from Bosea sp. 29B, assembly GCF_902506165.1. Classification (NCBI taxonomy): domain Bacteria; kingdom Pseudomonadati; phylum Pseudomonadota; class Alphaproteobacteria; order Hyphomicrobiales; family Alloboseaceae; genus Allobosea; species Allobosea sp. 29B. Next base: position 4,933,700 of record NZ_LR733817.1, on the reverse strand, counting down.
GCCCGAACTCGCCCCGGTCACCCAGGCGACACCGTCCTTGGGCTGCATGCGCGGCGGGGTCATGTTGCGATCGGGCCTCCATGCCGCGGCAGTCCTGGCCGGACCCTAGTGATGCGGAGGCCGCAGCGGAAGCCCTGCCAGCGGCATCTCCGCTTGGCTACCCACCATCTTTTCCGCACCGGCCGCGCCTGCGATAAGTTCAGGCGATGAAGGAGATCGCGATGCCGACCGAATTGCTGTTCCGAGACGACGCCTATCTTGCCGAAACGCCCGCGACCGTCGTCGCGATCAACGAGCGCGGCGGCGTCGAACTCGACAGAACCGTATTCTACGCCACCGGCGGCGGCCAGCCGGGCGATGCCGGCGTGCTCGTCCGCAGCGATGGGTCGCAGATCACGATCGGCACGGCGATCTACAACCCTGAGGACAAGAGCCGGATCCTGCATGTCCCGCTCGAAGGCCAGATAGCGCCGACCGTCGGCGAGGTCCTGGTCGCAAAGCTCGACTGGGAACGCCGGCTGAAGCGCATGCGCATCCACACCGCACTGCACCTGCTCAGTGTCGTCCTGCCCTATCCGGTCACCGGCGGCGCGATCGGCGATAGCGGCGACGGCCGGCTCGATTTCGACATTCCCGAAGGCGGGCTCGACAAGGCGGAGCTGACCGAGAAGCTCGGCGCATTGGTGGCGAAGAACGCAGCGATCAGCGAGCGCTGGATCACCGACGAGGAGCTCGACGCCAATCCCGGCCTGGTCAAGACGATGTCGGTCAAGCCGCCGCGTGGTTCCGGCCGGGTCCGGCTGGTCTCGATCGAGGGTATCGACCTGCAGCCCTGCGGCGGTACGCATGTCCGCAACACCTCTGAGATCGGCGCGGTCGTGGTCACCGATGTCGAGAAGAAGGGCAAGCAGAACCGGCGCGTGCGCATCGCACTCGCTTGAGCTTTGCATCACAACATCCTGAGAACAGACTCATTTTCGAGGAACCGCGCATGGCCCGCAACGACATCTTCGTCTCCACGCAATGGCTGGCCGAACGGCTCGACGCTCCCGACATCGTCGTGCTCGACGGCTCGTACTACCTCCCTGCCCAGAAGCGCGACGCGGATGCCGAATATGCGCAGCAGCGCATTCCTGGCGCAGTGCGTTTCGACATCGACGTGGTGAAGGACAAGAGCTCCAGCCTGCCGCACATGCTGCCGCGGCCGGACGCCTTCGCCGCCGCGGTCGGCGCCATGGGCATCGGCGATGGCATGCGCATCGTCGTCTATGACGGGCTCGGCCTGTTCTCGGCGCCACGCGTGCGCTGGACGTTCCGCACCTTCGGCGCCAAGGACGTCGTCATCCTCGATGGTGGCCTGCCGCAATGGCTGACCGAGGGCCGGCCGGTCGAGGACGGCGCGCCACGGCCGCGGGCGCCGCGCAGCTTCACCGCCAGGCTCGACCATTCCGCCGTAGCCGACGCCGATGACATTGCGCGCGCCATCGCGAGCAACTCGGCCCAGGTCGTCGATGCGCGCGCCGCCGACCGCTTCCGCGGCGAAGCGCCGGAGCCTCGCGCCGGCCTGCGCTCCGGCCATATTCCCGGCTCGCTCAACCTGCCCTCCTCGGCGCTGGTGGCGGACGGCAAGCTCAAATCGCCCGAGGCCATCCTCGCCGCCTTCAAGGACGCCGGCGTCGATCTCGACCGGCCGGTGATGACGACCTGCGGCTCCGGCGTCTCCGCCGTGATCCTGTCGACGGCGCTGGAATCGATCGGCAAGTCGACCCGGGCTGTCTATGACGGCTCCTGGTCGGAATGGGGCGCGAGCGACCGCCCCATCGCAACCGGGCCGGCGAAGGGCTGAGCCTTCAAAAGACAGACCAGCCGGTGCGCTCGACCAGGCGCTCGAGTGCGAGCGCGCCGACATGCGAGGTGCCGGCGGCGTTGAGTCCCGGCGACCAGACCGCGATCGCTGCCTGCTTCGGCACGATGGCGAGGATGCCGCCGCCGACACCGCTCTTGCCGGGCAGGCCGACCTTGAAGGCGAATTCGCCGGACGCGTCGTAATGGCCGCAAGTCATCATCAGCGCCTTGACGCGGCGCGCCCGTGCCGGGCGGCAGATCACGGCGCCGCTCAGCGGATCGACGCCGTCGCCAGCGAGGAAGAGGCCGGCGCGGGCGAGTTGGGCGCAGCTCAGGCTGAGCGCGCATTGGTGGAAATAGACGTCGAGCACGTCGGCGACCGGGTTCTTCAGATTGCCGAAGGCGCGGATGAAATTGGCGAGGCTGGCATTGCGGAAGCCGGTCTGCGCTTCCGAGCCCGCTACCTCCTGGTCGATCGAGACCGTGCGATCGCCCGAGCACTTGCGCAGGAAGGCGAGGATCTCGGCCGCCGTCTTCTTCGGCGTCCTGCCGGTCAGCAGCGCATCCGTGACGACCAGCGCCCCGGCATTGATGAAGGGATTGCGCGGCACGCCGCGCTCCTGCTCGAGTTGGACGATCGAGTTGAAGGCCGAACCTGACGGCTCGCGTCCGACCCGGTGCCAGAGCCGGGCACCGACCCGCTCCAGCGCCAGCGTCAGGGTGAAGACCTTGGAGATGCTCTGGATCGAGAACGGCACATCGGCGTCGCCAGCCTCGGCGCTCTCTCCCGTGCAGGTGACGACGGCGAGCCCGAAACGGCGCGGATCGACCCGTGACAAGGCCGGGATGTAGTCGGCGACCTTGCCGGCGCCGATATGCTCGGCCATGTCGGCATGAATGCCCGCGACGATGTCCGACAGGTTGCGCATGTCCGAACTCCGCCACGGCTTGGTCGAGGCGACCTTGGCATTCGCCCGACCGCGTCGCAATCGGACAGTCCGGAAGCAAAGCGAAGACCGCGGCGCCATTATCGTCATTGCGAGGGGCGCAGCGACGAAGCAATCCAAGGGGACGTCGAGCGAGCCCTCTGGATTGCTTCGCTTACGCTCGCAATGACGGAGAAGTCAGCGCCGAGATTGCGTGAGTCGCCCTTGGCAGAAGCGGCAACCCTGCGCATTCTGCGCTTCGTGCTGGGAGCCACCCATGACCTATTGCCTCGGGATCCTGCTGCCGTCCGGCCTGATCCTCGCCTCCGATTCCCGCTCCAGCGCCGGCGTCGACCAGATCGCGGTGGTGAAGAAGCTCGCTTTGTTCGAGGTGCCGGGCGAGCGCGTGATCGCGATCCTCTCGGCCGGGAACCTGGCGACGACGCAGGCCGTGATCACCATGATCCGGCAGTACACCAGACATAAGCAGGACAGCGCTGCCGGCGGCGAGAACCGCGATATCCTGGCGGCACGCACCATGTTCGACGTGGCGCAGATCGTCGGTGGCGTGCTGCGCGAGGTGCTGCGCGCTAATCGCGCCTTCGTTGAACCCTATGGCGACCCGAACGGCTCCTTCATCGTCGCTGGCCAGATCGCCGGCGAGCCGCACCGGCTGTTCCAGGTCTATTCGGCCGGCAACTTCGTCGAGGCCTCCGGACGCACCCAGTTCCTCCAGCTCGGCGAGACAAAATACGGCAAGCCGATCCTCGACCGGGCGCTGCAGGAGGCGAGCGGCCTCGACGAGGCGGCCAAGCTGACTCTGCTGTCCTTCGATGCGACGGTGCGCTCGAACCTCTCGGTCGCACCGCCGATCGACCTCTTGCGTTATGAGGCCGACAGCTTTTCGACCCGGCATCTCGCCAAATACGACAGCAATCACCCTTACTGGGCCGATCTGCGCCAACGCTACAGCGACGGTCTCACTGCGCTGGTCGCGAGCCTGCCGGCGCCGGATTTTCCGAGCTGACTACTGCAGCAGCGCGACCATCGCCGCGTAGCCTCGGCGACGGGCATGTTCGAGCGGGGTGGAGCCCTCGCTGTCGGCAAGGTCGCGGCGCGCACCGGCGCCGACCAGTGCCCTCACCGTCTCGACATGGCGCGGCCCGCCATTGCCGAGGATCACCGCCTCGATCAGGGCGGTCCAGCCGAGATTGTTGACATGGTCGAGCGGCGCGCCGGCCGCGATCAATTCGCGCACCACGCCGTCATGGCCGAGATGGGCGGCCGCGATCAGAGCCGTGCCGAGATAGGGGCTGGTGATGGCGCGCGGGTCGCCGCCGATGGCGAGCGCAGTGCGCATGGTCTCGATATCATCCGCGACCGCCGCGATGGTGATCGCGTCATAGGCGCGGCTGTCGAGGGCACGAGGATCAGCACCTGCCCTGGCGAGCTCGCGCATCGCCTCGCGCTGGCGGGCATGGGCGGCGGCAAGCAATGCGGTACGGCCCTCACCGTCGCGGGTTTCGAGGCCATGGCCGGTCGCGATCGCCTGCCGGAGGGCTACAAGATCGCCGCGATAGGCCGACAGATGCAGCCCGTCATAGGCAGACACCTCGGCCGACGATGGCGGAACCTGAGCGCCGGCAGTCCCGCCCACGCTCATTGCCACAGTGATGAACAATGCTGAAAATCCATTTCGGCAAACGTTCGCCCCGCGTCGTTTCGTCTCAGGCATTTGCTTTTCACCTGCCATTTCGCCCGATCGGCGCGAAAAAACGCAATCTGCTCAAATTAGGGTCAGCTTTGCTGTCCCTTCCCCCTTGCAGCCTGGCCTGGAGGGCCTTATCTCGTGTGCACCGCAGCAGCGATGTTGCGGCGCCCTCCTTGGGCGTTTCCTCCCTAGACTTGGGCCTGCGCTCCGGCGTGGGCCTTTTTCTTTTGCGGGAAGGCTAGCGCGGCCGGCATCGGCCGCGCAACGATCAGTCGATCGCGATCATCACGTCGGAGGCCTTCACCACGGCATAGGCCTGCTGCCCGACGGTAAGCTTGAGCTCATCGACCGCGGCATTGGTGATCGCCGAGGTGACGATGGTGCCGCCGACATCGAGCTTCACATGAGCGGTGGTCGCGCCCTTCACGATCTCGACGATGGTGCCCTTGAGCTGGTTGCGGGCGGAAATCTTCATATCGGTCTCCTCGATCTGACATCCTTGCGAGCCGGCACCCACCGGACTCGACCTTTGGTCACTCGCCGTTATATTCGGCCGCACATAGCGACAGCAACCGTAGCGAGGACCCTCATGCCATCGAACCGCCGTCACGTGGGCTTCAGCTTCCTGGGTTTCACCGCCGCACTGCTGATCGGCGTCGCTTCCTTCACCGGTCCGGCCTTCGCCCAGAGCAAGGAACTGGTGGTCTTCGCCGCCGCGAGCCTGAAGAACGCGCTCGACGAGGCCACGGCCAACTGGGTCAAGGAGAGCGGCAAGCCGGCGCCGAAGATCTCCTATGCGGCGAGCAATGCGCTGGCCAAGCAGCTCGAGCAGGGCGCGCCGGCCGATCTCTTCCTCTCGGCCGATCTCGACTGGATGGACTACGCGGCCAGCAAGAGCCTGATCAACAAGGAGAGCCGCGTCAGCCTGCTCGCCAACCGGATCGCGCTGATCGCGCCGGCCGACGCCAAGATCACGGCGACCTTGGCGCCGGGCGTCGACCTCTCCGCTGCGCTCGGCTCCAGCCGACTCGCCATGGGCAATGTCGATTCGGTGCCGGCCGGCAAATACGGCAAGGCGGCGCTGGAGAAGCTCGGCGGCTGGGACAAGGTCAAGGACAAGATCGCGCAGAGTGACAATGTCCGCGCCGCGCTGCTGCTGGTCTCGCGCGGCGAAGCGCCGCTCGGCATCGTCTACACCACCGACGCCGCCGCCGATCCGAAGGTCAAGGTGATCGCAACCTTCCCGGAGGATACCCATCCGCCGATCGTCTATCCCGTCGCCATCACCAAGGATTCGGCTAACCCCGACGCGCAGGCCTTCCTGACCTATCTGCGCGGCAATGGTGCCAAAGCCAGCTTCGAGAAGCAGGGCTTCACGGTCCTGAACAAGCCTGCCAGCTCCTCGTAAGGTCTTGTTCGTGAGCGACTGGCTGACGCCGGAGGAGTGGACGGCCGTCCGCCTCAGCCTGATCGTCGCCACCACCGCCATGCTGGCGAGCCTCCCTCTGGGGCTCGCCATCGCCTGGTTGCTGGCGCGCGGGCGCTTCTGGGGCAAGTCGCTGCTCGACGCCGTCATCCACCTGCCGCTGATCCTGCCGCCGGTCGTCACCGGCTATCTCCTCTTGCTCGGCTTCGGCCGGCGCGGGCCGATCGGCCAGTTCCTTTATGACTGGTTCGGCATCGTGCTCTCCTTCCGCTGGACCGGTGCGGCGCTAGCATGCGCGGTGATGGGCTTTCCGCTGATGGTCCGGGCGATCCGGCTCTCGATCGAGGCGATCGACCGCAAGCTCGAGGATGCGGCGGGGACGCTCGGCGCCGGCCCGTTCTGGGTGTTCCTGACGGTGACCCTGCCGCTCGCATTGCCCGGCATCCTCGCCGGCATGATCCTGTGCTTCGCCAAGGCGATGGGCGAGTTCGGCGCGACCATCACCTTCGTCTCAAACATCCCCGGCGAGACGCAGACCCTGCCTTCGGCGATCTACACCTTCACCCAGGTGCCGAACGGCGATGCCGGGGCGATGCGGCTGACCCTGATCTCGATCGCGATCTCGGTCGCGGCGCTGTTCGCCTCGGAATTCCTGGCGCGGCTGGTCGGCAGGCGGATCGCCGTCGAATGAACGCGGTCATCGAGGTTTCCGTGGCGCACCGGCTGGGCGCCTTTTCGCTCGATGCCGAATTCGCCTCGGACGGGCGGCTGACGGCACTGTTCGGTCGCTCCGGCTCGGGCAAGACCTCGCTGGTCAACGTCATCTCCGGCCTGATCCGGCCGCAATCCGGCCGCGTCGTCATCGACGGGCGGGTGATGGTCGACAGCGCAGCCGGTATCTTCGTGCCCAAGCACAAGCGCCGGATCGGCTATGTCTTCCAGGAGGCGCGGCTCTTCCCGCATCTCTCAGTCAGGCAGAACCTGCTCTATGGCCGCTGGTTCGCGCCAAAGGCGGAGGATGGCGGCAGCAAGCTCGACGACGTGCTCGACCTGCTCGGCATCGGCCATCTCCTGCAGAGGCAGCCGGGGGCGCTCTCCGGCGGCGAGAAGCAGCGCGTCGCGATCGGCCGCGCCTTGCTGGCCAAGCCACGCCTGCTGCTGATGGACGAACCGCTCGCTTCGCTCGACGAAGAGCGCAAGGCCGAGATCCTTCCCTATATCGAGCGCCTGCGCGACGGCTTCGGCATCCCGATCGTCTACGTCTCGCATTCGATCGCCGAGGTGGCGCGGCTCGCCACCCATCTTGTCATCCTCGACCAAGGCAAGGTCTCGATGAGCGGGCCGACGGCCGAATTGATGTCCCGGCCCGATGTGCCGATCCTCTCCGCTTCGGCGGAGGCCGGCGCGATTCTCGACGCGCGCGTGCTGCACCACGAGCCGGAGCACGGCCTGACGATCCTGGAGACCGCAGCCGGGCCGTTGCAGATCGCCCGGCGCAATGTGCCGGAAGGAGCGGCACTGCGCGTGCGCATCCTCGCCAGCGACGTGATGCTGAGCCTGAAACCGCTCGATGGAATCAGCGCGCTCAACGTCCTGCCGGGACGGGTCTCGGCACTCGGCGCCCGGCATGGCGATGGCGGCGCGCTGGAGGTGCGGCTCGATTGCAACGGCGCCGGCCTGCTCGCCCGTCTCACGGTGAAGTCGGCCGAGCAATTGCGTCTGGCGCCCGGCAGCCCGGTCTATGCGGTGATCAAGAGCGTCTCGATCGATACGCCGTAGCCTGGCTCTTGCCTTGCTTGGACGGCGCCATTAGGAGAGCGGCCCCCACCACAACCGGCAGGAGGGTGCCATGACCAACAAAATCCGCCACTTCGACAACCAGCCGTCCTTTTGAGGTCACGAGCAAGCGCCGTAAATCCTATCCGTCCGAGACCTCCGTCAAACGCGGCATCCGCATCATCCATGGCGATGTCGAACTGCAGGAGAAACTTGGCCGCAACGATCTGTGCGTCTGCGGATCAGGACGCAGATTTCAAACGCTGCTGCATGCGCAGCGGCCGCTTCGACGGCTCAGACCGCGACGACTACTTTCAGGGACTGATCGTCGCCGGGACTGAGCGACGGAACTGATCTGTCCCGCCTCTCCGGAAGCCCATGCTTGAGCATACTCAGGCATGGGCTTCAGATTGTCACTCCGCGGGCAAATAAGGCCCCGTGCGCTCTCAGGAATCACGCAGGGCAACAGCACCCCGCAACGCCTCTATCTCCGCGGCCCCCGCTTCCAGCGCCTTCGCCTCGATGGCGCGATAGTTGGCGACGATCTCGCGGCCGAGCGCCGTCAGATGGGCGCCCCCGCCCTTGGCGCCGCCGGGCTGCGCCTCGACCAGCGGCGCGCGGAAGATGCGGTTGAGATCGTCGACCAATAGCCAGGCGCGGCGATAGGACATCTTCATCGAGCGACCGGCGGCGGAGATCGAACCGGTCTCGCCGATCGCCTCCAGCAATTGCATCTTGCCGGGCCCGAGGCGTCCGCCTGGTGTGAAATCGAGCCGGAAGCTGAAGCGCGTCGCCGGCAAGGACTGGTCAGCCTTCGACAAGGTCAGCCCTCCGCGGCCGCGCGCGCTCAATAGAGCCGCGAGCGGTAGGCCTCTTCCAGATTGGCATCGGCCTCGGCGGCATCAACCGCCTTGGTCTGCTCGGCGACGATGCGGCCAAGCGTCGGAAAGCTGCTGCGCTCGACCTGCGCCTCCTGAGCCCAGAGCTTCGAGCGGAGCAGCGCCTTGCCGCAATGGAAATAAGCCTCATCCACCTCGACGATCAGGCCGAGCTTCGGTGCCTTCTCCTGCATCGCCATGGGTTCCAGCAGCGCAGCGTCGGTGGTCATCCGCGCCCGTCCATTGACGCGCAGCGTCTCGGTGATCCCCGGCACGAAGAAGACCAGCCCGACGCCCGGTGCGCTCAGCACATTGCGGAAGGAATCGATCCGGTTGTTGCCGCGCCGGTCCGGGATCAGCAGCGTCCGCTCGTCGAGGACCTCGACGAAGCCCGGCCCGTCGCCGCGCGGGCTGGCATCCACGCCGCCCTCGCGGTCGGCGGTGGCCAGCACGAGAAAGGGCGAGAGCGCGATGAAGTCGCGGCAGAATGTGTCGAGCCGGTCGAGCACCTTCTTCTGGACGACCAGGGATTCCTCGCCGACGATCGCGCGCAGCTGGGCTGCATCATCGACCGTCGTGCCCGGCTTCTCGCTGATCGCGCTCATTTGGCTTCTCCGAAGGCATGCCGGCCCGGCCGGCAAAGCAGGCATAACATGGCTTCGAAATCGGTCGAAGCCTCACCGTACAACCTCAGGTGATGCGCCGGACGCTGTCGGCGATCTCCTGCGGCTCGAACAGGCGCTTCCAGTCCGGCCGAAGAATGGTCTCCTTGCCGAAGACGATCGCCTTGTTGCAGGCGTCGGAGAACACACCCTGGACCTCGCCGAAGGTCACCGCCGCCAGGATGTTCATATGGCCGAGCAGGAAGTCGCGCGCGGCCTCGCGCGGCACGCCGCGGGCGATCGTCTCCTCCATCGCCTCGCGCATCGCATCTAGCAGCGTGGCGCAGACGGTTTCCGACAAGCCGGGCTCGAGGATCGCCATCTGCTCGACGGTTACGCGGTGCGAGCGCATCACCGGCGCCCAGATCGCCCGGGCGACCTCCTCGCCAAGCGCGTAATGCGCCTCCGGCCCCTGCATCAGCGCGTTGACGATGTGCTGCTTTGCCGCGATGCCGCCAAAATGGTCCGCCCTTGCGGCTTCCTCGGTCTCGTCATTGAAGATCGGCGGATGGCAGGGATGGGTGACGAAATAGGTGATGTCGGCGCGCTCGGGCAGATGACCGGCATGAGGCGCGGCCGCGTCGAGGATGACGACGATCGTCCCAGCCGCCAGCTTCGGCACGAGATCGCGGGAGACAGCGCCGACGACGGTATCGGGCACCGCGAGGATCACGACCTCGGCCCCCGCGATCGCCGCGCCCGGATCGATGCAAGGCACGCCGAAGGCTTCGCGGATACGGTCCTGGCCGGCCGGGCTGATCTCGACATGGCGCGTCTCGAAGCGCGAGCGCGCGAGATTGCGGCCGAGGCGCATGCCCATCTTGCCGCCGGCACCGAACAGTGCAACCACCGTCATCGTCTTCCTCCGGGCTCCTGCGTCAGTTGCCGACGCTGCCCGACAAGCTCGCAAGGCTTTCCGCCGGACGTCAACGCCCGTGTTCCGCGACTCGCCAGCTCCCGTTGTCCGGTTGGCGCATGGGTCGCCTACCGATCTTGCATGCAAGATGGCGTCAAAGATTGACGCCTTGGGATGATGACGGGATAGTCGGCGCCCTCTGTCACGCATCCGGATCATCATGCCCCGCCCGACGCCGTCCACTGCCCTCGAACGCTTGCGCGTGCTCGACCTGACGCGCGTGCGCGCCGGGCCGACCTGCGCCCGCATCTTCGCCGATTTCGGCGCGGACGTGATCAAGATCGAAAGCCCGCCGGGTGTCGATCCCAACGAGAACATGAGCGGGCCGCGGCATGGCTACGACATGCAGAACCTGCATCGGAACAAGCGCTCGCTGACGCTCAACCTGAAGACTGCGTCCGGCAAGGCGATCCTGCGCAAGCTGATCGTCGATGCCGACCTCCTGGTCGAGAACTTCCGGCCGGATGTGAAGGAGCGGCTCGGACTCGATTTCGAGACGCTGCATGCGCTCAACCCGCGGCTGATCCTGGTCTCGATCTCGGGCTTCGGCCAGAGCGGTCCCTATCGCCTGCGCGCCGGCTTCGACCAGATCGCCCAGGGCATGGGCGGCATGATGTCGGTCACCGGCCTGCCCGGCCAGGGGCCGGTGCGCGCTGGCATCGCCGTCGCCGACTCCGCCGCCGGGCTCTATGGCGCGATCGGCGCGCTGGTCGCACTGCAGGAACGCGCGGTCTCGGGCAAGGGCCAGTGGGTGCAGACCTCGCTGCTCGAAGCCCAGATCGGCATGATGGACTTCCAGGTCGCGCGCTATCTGGTCGAGGGCAAGGTGCCGCCGCAGGCCGGCAACGACCATCCCTACGCGACGCCGATGGGCGTCTATGCGACGCGCGACGGCCACATCAATCTCGGCGTCGGCGCCGAGGGGCATTGGCGCTCCTTCTGCAGCGCCATCGGCCGGCCGGAGCTCGCCAGCGACCCACGCTATGACAATATGGAGAAGCGCTTCGCGGCGCGGCCGGAACTGCGCGTGCTGCTCGAGGAGATCATGTCCACGCAGGACAGCGCCTACTGGCTCGACGCCTGTGAGAAGGCTTCCGTGCCGGCCGGGCCGATCTATGCGGTCGATGCCGTCTTCGACGATCCGCAGGTGCAGCATCTCGGCATCGCGCAACCCGTCAGCCATCCCGCGATCGGCGACATCCGCGTCGTCGGCCAGCCGGTCAGCCTGTCGCGCACGCCGTCCAGCATCGCGACGCCGACGCCGGATGCCGGCGACCACAACCTCGAAATCCTCACCGAGCTCGGCTTCGACGAGGCGGCCATCGCCGGCCTCAAAGCCGAAGGCGCGATCTGAAAGGCATCCGATGAACGACGAGATTCTCTACGACGTCGCCGATGGGGTCGGCACCGTCACGCTCAACCGCCCACAGGCACGCAATGCCCTGACCTTCGCCATGTATGAAGGGCTGGCCGAGATCCTCGGCAATCCCGAGAAGCACGGCGCGCCGAAAGTGTTCGTCGTCACCGGCGCCGGCGAGAAGGCCTTCGCCGCCGGCACCGACATCTCGCAGTTCCGCGAATTCAAGACGGCGGAGGACGCCCTCGCCTATGAGAACCGGATCGAGCGGGTGATCACCACAATCGAGAGCTGCACGGTGCCGACCATCGCGGCGATCGCGGGCGCGGTCACCGGCGGCGGCGCGGCGATCGCCTGCGCCTGCGACCTCCGGATCGCGACGCAATCGGCCCGCTTCGGCTTCCCGGTGGCGCGCACGCTCGGCAACTGCCTGTCGATGGCGAACTATGCCCGGCTCGCCAGCCTGCTCGGCCCGGCCCGCGTCAAGGACATCATCTTCACCGCGCGGCTGGTCGAGGCCGAGGAAGGTCATCGCATCGGCCTCTACAACGAGCTCGTCGTCGACCATGCCGCACTGATGGCGCGCGTGAAGGAGCTTGCGCAGACGATCCGCGGCCATGCGCCCTTGACGATGCGCGCCACCAAGGAGGCGCTGCGCCGGCTCACGGCGGCGGCGAGCGCCGACATCGACGGCGATGATCTCGTCACCCTCTGCTACACCAGCGCCGATTTCCGTGAGGGCATGGAAGCCTTCCTCGGCAAGCGCACGCCGAACTGGCAAGGCAAATGAGCGAGACGATCGGCTTCATCGGCCTCGGGCTGATGGGCGCGGGCTTCTGCAAGCGCCTGATCGCGACCGGTCGCAAGGTGGTCGGATACGATCTCTACCCGGCCCGGCGGGCTGAGGCCGAAGCGCTCGGAATCGCCCTTGCCGGCTCCCCGGCCGAGGTGGCCGAGCGCGCCAATCCCATCTGCATCGCAGTGACCACCACCAAGGCGGTGCAGGCGGTGGTAACAGGCGAAGGCGGCATCCTCTCGGCCAAACCAAAGCAGGGCGCCATCGTCATCGACTTCTCGACGACCGAGATCGGCGTGACCAAAGCGCTCGGAGCGGCGCTGGCGGAAGCTGGTATCGGTTTCATCGACGCGCCGGTCTCGGGCGGGCCACCCGCGGCGGAAGCGGGCAAGCTCGCGATCATGGCCGGCGGCGCGCCTGAAACGATTGAACAGGTGCGGCTGCTCGCCGAGAGTCTTGGCCTCTTCACCCATATGGGCGCGGTCGGCGCCGGCCAGGCGACCAAGCTGGTCAACCAGGCGCTGTGCCTGACCAATTATGTCGTGGTGGCGGAATCGCTGCGGCTGGCCGAGGCCTATGGCGTCGATGCCGACAAGATCCCGGCGGCGCTGGCGCCGGGCCTCGGCAATTCGGCGGTGCTGCAGGCGATGATGCCACGCATGGTCGCGCGCGATTTCGCGCCGAAGGGCTATGCCAGGCAGGTGCTGAAGGACCTGGAGATGCTGATGGAGGCCGGGCGTGAGCAGCATTTGGCCATGCCGATGGTCGCTCAGGCGACGACGCTCTATCGCATGCTCGTCGCGCAAGGCCATAGCGAGCTCGACGCGATCGCGGTGCTGAAGGTGCTGCCGGAGGCCGAGCAGGCGCACTGAGGATAGGCACGCAACTGCCTATGCCGTCTTTCCGGGGCGCTGCGCAGCAGCGAGCCCGGAACCCATGACCACGACTCTGGTCCAGCTCGTCATGCTCGCCCTTGTGGCGAGCATCCACGTCTTGAACACCACACTCGGCGAAGGAAGACATGGATGGTCGGGACAAGCCCGACCATGACGGAAAGGGTAGTGTTCATGGGTTCCGGGCTCAGGCCTGCGGCCTGCCCCGGAATGACGGTGTGGTGGCTCAACGCCCCTCCGCAGCCGCTCCCCTCTCCTTCAGTGCCGCGACGAGCCCCGACAGCCCGTTGCGGACGTGCTCACGCAGGCGCTGGCTCGCCAGCGCGGCGTCGCCGGCGGTCAGCGCCGCCAGGATCTGCTCATGCTCCTGGATCGCCATCTTCCAGCGCTTCGGCCAGAGGTTCGAGGAGTAGCGGGCGCGGTCGACCCGCAGCGCCAGCAACTCCCAGATCCAGAGCAGGACGGGATTGCCGGAAAGTTCGACGATGCGGCGGTGGAAGGCCTTGTTGGCCTCGAAATAGCCCGGCAGCTCGTCGCGGGTGTGATGCAGCATCATCTTGTAGTGCAGCATGCCGATCTCGGCGACGGCCTCGTCGGTGGCACGCGCTGCGGCGAGCTCGCCGGCCAATCCCTCGATCGTCGAGACAACATCGATCAGCGCCTCGATCTCGCCGACATCGAGCTCGGCGACCACTGACGACTTGTTCGGCAGCGCCCGCAACAAGCCATCCTGGGTCAGCGTCTTGATCGCCTCGCGCACCGGCGTGCGTGAGACGCCGAGCTGCAGGCAGAGCTCGCGCTCGTTCAGCTTGGCGCCCGGCGCCAGCGCCCCGGTGACGATCAGATTGCGTAGTTTTGCGACCGTGCTGCCGTGCAGAGCGCCCTTGCGCCGGCCCGGCTCGGGCTGCGGTACCTGAGCGAGAAGCGCTGCGAGCGGGGTCGTGTCGGCCGGACTATCCATGATGCCCTGTATATCGCGCGGCTGGCCCGCTGTCGAAAAATTCTTGCATACAAGAATTCGGACACCTAGAACGGAGCCGCCGGCTAGCCGGCATCCCTTTCCGCAATCCAGGCAGGGCCATGCACATCGTCGACCTTTCCATGCCGATCGCACCGCATTTCCGCTGGCCGGTGGAGCTTTCGATCAAGGGCGATATCGCGGCGGGAGACCAGTTCCGGGTCTCGAAGATCAACGGCCCCTGCCATGGCTTCTCGCATGTCGATGCGCCGGCCCATTTCGTCGCCGGCGCGCCGACGATCGAGGCGACGCCGCTCAGCCGGGTCGTCGGCCCCTGCCGGGTGCTTGATCTAAGCGAGCGCCCGGCCAATGAGCCGATCGGCCCCGAGCATCTCGCCGCTGCCGATGCCGGCGGGGCCGATGGCGAGATCCTGCTGTTGGCGACGCAGTGGAACGACCGGCGCGACTATCATGACAAGAGCTTCTGGACCGAAGCGCCCTGGCTGACGCTGGAAGCGGCGCAGTGGCTGGCGGAGCGCAAGCCGACAGCCGTCGCCTTCGACTTCCCGCAGGACTACCCGATCCGCCTCCTGCTCGAAGGCAAGGAAGTGCCCAAGCCCGAGCATGTCACCCACCACGTCCTGCTCAGCCATGGCGTCACGCTAATCGAATATGTCGTCAACACCAGCAGGCTGACGGCACCGCGCAACCTGTTCTCGGCCGCGCCGCTGCTGATCCCGAACGCCGACGGCGCCCCCGCGCGCATCTACGCCATCGAGGGCCTGGCCGTCTGACGGCCGCCGCCCTGCCTTGCCCGAACGAAAGCGACCCCAGTGAACATCGAGAACCTCTTCGCGCTGAAGCCCAGCGCGCCCGATCGCGTGATCTCCGCCGCCCTGGTCGGCGCCGGCGAATTCGGCGCGAGCTTCATCGGCCAGGCGCGCCGCGCCCCGCATATCGAGCCGCGCGTCGTCTGCGACCTCGATATCGGCCGCGCCCGCAAGGCAGCGCTCGCCGGCGGCCTGAGTGAGGCTGAGGTCGTCGACTGCCATAGCGCCGCCGAGGCCAAGGCCGCTCTCGAACGCGGGCTGGTCGCGCTGATCGGCGATGCCGCCCATCTCGAAGGACTGCCGGTCGACGTCGTCGTCGAGGCGACCGGCGATCCGGAAGGCGCGGCGATGACTGCGCTCGCGGCGATCGAGGCCGGCCGCCACCTCGTCATGGTGACCAAGGAGGCCGAATGCATCATCGGCCCGATCCTCGCTCACCGCGCCAGGCAGAAGGGCGTCGTGCATACCCCGGTCGACGGCGACCAGCCGAGCCTGCTGATCGGACTGATCGGCTGGGCCCGCGTCCTCGGCCTGCCGATCGTCGCCGCCGGCAAGTCATCTGAGTCCGATTTCGTCTGGGATCCGGAGGCCGGCACCGTCACAGCCTGGGAGAAGGCTGTGACGGCCGCCGATTTCGCCGCGGCTTTCGGCAAGCTCGGCAGCGACCCGCTTGGCCTGCTCGAGGCCCGTGCAAAGCTGCCCTTCCCGCGCGCCACTGTGCCCGACCTTTGCGAGATGGGCATCGTCGCAAACCATACCGGGCTGATGCCGGACGTGGCCGCGATGCATGCACCGATCGCGCGGACCACGGAATTGCCGAGCCTGTTCCGGCCGGCGGCCGAGGGTGGCCTGCTCTCCGGCACCGGTCGCGTCGACATGTTCAACTGTCTCAGGCGGCCGGACGAGCTCTCCTTCGCCGGCGGCGTCTTCGTCATCGCCGAGACGCCTGATCTGGCGACCGGCAAGCTCTTTGCCGGCAAAGGCATCCCCTGCTCGCCGGATGGCCGCTATGTCCTGCTGCACAACCCTGTGCACCTGCTCGGAGCGGAAGCGCCGGTGTCGGCGCTCTCGGCCGCCCTCCTTGGCCAATCGACCGGCGGCGCCGAGGTCCTGCCGCGCGTCGACCTGACGGCGCGGGCGAGCCGCGACCTCGAGCCGGGCGAGACCCTGACCATGGGCTATCGCCACGTCATCGAGGGGTTGGAGCCGCAATTGACCCCTGCCCGTCCGCTCGGACCGAGCGAGCCGGTCCCCTATTACCTCACCGCCGGCCGGCCGGTGGTGCGCAAGGTGGCGCGCGGCGCGGTCGTCACCTGCGCCGATGTCGCCCTCGACGAGACCACCACCCTGGTTCGCCTGCGCCGCGAGCAGGACGCGTTGTTCAACCCCGGCGCGCTTTGACTCCGCGGCAACATTCTGTATGCAGCATACAACACTCAGATAGAACTAATCGAAAGCGGGCGACCGCTGAGGAAACGATCGGGAGGCAGGGATGACGGGCGCAAGCACCGGACCGGCCGGGCACAGCCCGAACCACACCTGCCTTCCGCCGCAGCGGAGCTGAGCCATGCCGGCAAGCTCCGACCAGCGCGCCCGCTTCCTCGCCTCCGGCAGCGATGACGACCTGCCGATCATCGACGCGCACCACCACTTCTTCGACCTCGCGCGCAATTATCATCCCTGGCTGAGCGACCACCCGGTCGCCTTCCGCTATGGCGACTACAGCGCGATCAAGCGCGACTTCATGCCGGCCGATTATCGCCGCGCCATCGACGGGCATCTCGTCGTCGGCAGCGTGCTGATGGAAGGCGAATGGGACCCGCGCGATCCGATCGGCGAGATGCGCTGGGCGTCCGAGGTCGCGCACGAGCATGGCCTGCCGAGCGCCGCGATCGGCCAGATCTGGCTCGACCGCGCCGATGTCGGCGAGGTCGTCGTGGCCTATCGCGAGATGCCCCTGGTCCGCAGCGTCCGGCACAAGCCAAGAGCCGTCGCCCGCGCGGATCACCGTTTGGATTTCGCTGCGCCCGGCTCGATGCGCGATGCCAAATGGCGCGATGGCTATGCTTTGCTCGCCGGCGCCGGACTCAGCTTCGACCTGCAAACGCCCTGGTGGCATCTGGACGAAGCCGCCGAGCTCGCCCGCGACTTCCCCGAGACCACCATCATCCTGAACCATGCCGGCCTGCCGGCCGACCGCAGTCCTGAGGGCCTTGCCGCCTGGCGCGCGGCGCTGGGCCGGCTGGCGCGCGAGCCGAACGTCGTCGCCAAGATTTCCGGCATCGGCGTGCCCGGACAGGCCTGGACGCTGGAGCTGCAGGCGCCGGTGATCG
Source organism: Bosea sp. 29B (assembly GCF_902506165.1). NCBI lineage: Bacteria > Pseudomonadati > Pseudomonadota > Alphaproteobacteria > Hyphomicrobiales > Alloboseaceae > Allobosea > Allobosea sp. 29B. The sequence continues at coordinate 4,916,393 of NZ_LR733817.1, read as the reverse complement.
ACGGCGTGATCGCGGCCTTCGGCGCCAGTCGCTGTGCTTTCGCCAGCAATTTCCCCGTCGACAGCCTCTGCGCCTCGTTCGGCACGATCTTCGACGTGTTCAAGGCCGCGGTCCGCCAGCGGCCAGCCGCCGAGCGCCTCGCTTTGTTCCACGACAACGCCGCGCGCTGGTACGGGCTCGCCGCCGAAGGAGCCGCCTGATGAAACTCCGCGCCCTGCTCCTGCGCCTGATCGAGGATGTGCTGATCGCCGGCTTCGTCGTGATGATCGCCATGGTCTTCGGCAATGTCGTGCTGCGCTACGCCTTCAGCTCCGGCATCATCTCCTCGGAGGAATTGTCGCGGCTGATCTTCGTCTGGCTGACCTTCGGCGGCGCCTTCCTGGTGGCGAAGGACGGCCAGCATCTCGGCATGACCACCGTCGTCACCATGCTCGGCCGCAACGGCCGCTGGTGGTGCCGGCTCGCGGTCGAGGCGCTGTCGCTGCTCTGCATGGGCATGCTGGTCGTCGGTTGCTGGCAGCAGGGCGTGATCAATATCGAGAACCACCAGCCGGTCACCGGCGTCCCGGTCGCTGTGACCTATCTTGCCGGGCTCGTCGGCGGCGTCGGCATCGGCGCGCTCAACCTGATCGCGCTGACGCGGCTGCTGACCGGCCGCATGCCCGATGACGAGCTCGTCGTCGGGGCGGAATCGGAGGAACTCACCGCCTTCGAGAACCAGCAGGCGGCGGAGAAGCGCTCGTGACCGTCTTCATCTTCCTGGGCTCGCTGATCGGGGCGATGGCGCTCGGCATGCCGATCGCCATGGCGCTGCTGGTCTGCGGCGTCGCGCTGATGCTGCAGCTCAGCACCTTCGACTCGCAGATCCTGGCGCAGAACCTGATCGGCGGCGCCGATTCCTTCCCGCTGATGGCGGTGCCCTTCTTCATGCTGGCCGGCGAACTGATGAATGCCGGCGGCCTGTCGCGCCGGATCATCGCGCTGGCGGTGACGCTGATCGGCCATGTCCGCGGCGGGCTCGGCTATGTCGCGGTGCTGGCGGCGCTGGTGATGGCGAGCATTTCCGGCTCGGCCGTCGCCGACACTGCGGCGCTCGCCGCGATCCTGCTGCCTATGATGCGCCAGGCCGGCTACAACCTGCCGCGCGCCGCCGGGCTGATCTCGGCCGGCGGCATCATCGCGCCGGTGATCCCGCCCTCGATCGGCTTCGTCGTCTTCGGCGTCGCCGCCGGCGTCTCGATCACGCGGCTCTTCATCGCCGGCATCGTGCCCGGCATTCTGATGGGCCTTGCGCTGATCCTCACCTGGTACATCGTCGCGCGCGACGAGCCGACCGCCCGTGCGAAGCGCGCCAACCTGCGCGAGATCGGCCAGGCGGTCCTGGACGGGCTCTGGGCGCTCGGCCTGCCGTTCCTGATCATCGGCGGCATGAAGGCCGGCGCCTTCACGCCGACGGAAGCAGCGGTGGTCGCGGCGGTCTATGCCGCTTTCGTCGGCGGCTTCATCTATCGCGAGCTGAAGTTCGAGCATCTGCGCCCGGCCCTGCTCGCGGCGCTGAAGACCTCGGCGGCGGTGATGTTCCTGGTCGCGGCGGCAATGGTCTCGGCCTGGCTGATCACCATCGCTGACATCCCTGCCCAGGTCTCGGCCCTGCTCGGCCCGCTGATCGACAACAAGACGCTGCTGATGCTGGCGATGATGTTCCTCGTCGTCATCGTCGGCACCGCGCTCGACTTCATCCCGACCGTGCTGATCCTGACGCCGGTGCTGATGCCGATCGTCAAGCAGGCCGGGATCGACCCGGTCTATTTCGGCGTGATGTTCATCATCAACAACGCCATCGGCCTTCTCACCCCGCCCGTCGGCACGGTGCTCAACGTCGTCTGTGCCGTCGGCCGCATCCCGATGGACCGCGTCATCAAGGGGGTGATGCCGTTCCTGCTGGCGCAGCTCGCCATCCTGCTTCTGCTGATCTTCGTGCCCGAGATCGTCACGGTCCCGGCGCGCTGGCTCTACGGGCGCTGACGCGCCCTGCTCTGCCTGCCCAACCAACGACAAGACCGGAGGACGCCATCATGACCATCACCCGCAGAACCGCCCTCACCGGCGCCGGCGCCGGCATCGCCCTCTTCGCCATCGGCCGCCCGGTCCTGGCCCAGGCGACGAAATTGCGCTTCGCCCACCCACATCCGGAGGCCGACAGCTGGCACAAGGCCGCCCTGCTCTTTGCCGAGCAGGTCAAGGCCAAGAGCCAGGGCCGCTACGAGGTCCAGGTCTTCCCGAACGGCGCGCTCGGCTCCGATGCGCAGACGATCAGCGCGGTGCGCGGCGGCTCGCTCGACATCTGCCTGACCGGCAACCCGTTCTTCACCGGCCTCGCACCCAAGCTCAACGTGCTCGACCTGCCCTTCCTGATCCAGAGCCGCAAGCACGCGGCCGCAGTGATGGACGGCCCGATCGGCGACGGCCTGCGCAAGGAGCTCGAAGGCTCGAACCTCAAGGCCCTCGCCACCTGGGAGATCGGCTGGCGCAACCTCACCAACAACCGCCGCCCTGTCGCAACCGCCGCCGACCTCAAGGGCCTGAAGATCCGCACCACGCCGAACCCGGCCCATATCAAGGCCTTCCAGCTGCTCGGCGCGATCCCGACCCCGATGGCCTTCACCGAGCTCTTCACCGCGCTGGAGACCGGCACGGTCGACGGCCAGGAGAACCCGGTCACGCTGATCCTCAACGCCAAGTTCAACGAGGTGCAGAAGCATCTCTCGCTGACGCGCCACGCCTTCACCACCGGCCCGGTCGTGATGAACAAGAGCAAGTTCGACGCGATGCCGGCCGACATCCAGCAGATGCTGGCTGCGATCGCGCTCGAATGCGCCGGTATCCAGCGCAAGATGAACGAGGATACGGAAGGGTCCAGCCTCGACGCGCTGAAGAAGGCCGGCATGCAGGCGGTCGAGAATCCTGATCGCGACTCCCTGGCCAAGGTCGTCACCGCCGAGGTCGAGAAGGAGTTCGTCGGCAAGTACGGCAGCGACGTGCTGGACGCGATCAAGAAGGCGGCTGTCTGAGGAAGCTGGCACCAACGCGTCATGCTCGCCCTTGTGGCGAGCATCCACGTCTTGAACACTGCCTTGCCCGAAGGAAGACGTGGATGGTCGGGACAAGCCCGACCATGACGAGGAGGCTAGCCGGCCCAGAACGGAACTTCTCCGGCTTCCGCGCGAACTGAGACGAACCCTCTACTCTGGTCGCTCCCCGGAGACGATTCTTGGCTTTTTGCGCGGCGCCATGGCGCGCCGGCTAAGGCAGGCATAGCTCAGCCTCCATTGAGCAACCGCCTGCCGAGGCCAGCCATGACGACCGCGCGCCAGCTTCATCTCGGGGCCTTCATGCGCCCCGTCAGCATCCATACCGGCGCCTGGCGCTATCCCGGCGCCTATCCCGATGCGAACTTCAATTTCGGGCATCTCAAGCGCTTCGCCCAGAAGTTGGAGGCCGGCAAGTTCGACGCCTTCTTCATGGCCGACCATCTCGCCGTGCTGAACATGCCGGTCGAGGCGCTGAGGCGCAGCCACACGGTGACCTCGTTCGAGCCGTTCACCCTGCTCTCGGCACTCGCCGGCGCGACCGAGCGCATCGGCCTCGTCGCCACCGCCTCGACCACCTTCGACGCGCCCTATCACATCGCCCGGCGCTTCGCCTCGCTCGACCATATCAGCGGCGGCCGCGCCGGCTGGAACATCGTCACCACCTCGAATCCGGACGCGGCGCTGAATTTCGGCCTCGACGCCGAGGTCGACCATGGCGAGCGCTATGACCGGGCGCGCGAGTTCTACGATGTCGTCACCGGCCTGTGGGATTCCTTCGCCGACGACGCCTTCATCCGCGATCGCGAGAGTGGGCTTTATTTCGATCCGGGTAAAATGCGACGCATCGATCACAAGGGCGAGCATCTCTCGGTGCGCGGGCCGCTCAATATCGCGAGGCCGCCGCAGGGCTGGCCGGTGATCGTCCAGGCCGGCGCCTCCGAGTCCGGCCGGCAGCTCGCGGCGGAGACGGCCGAGGTCGTGTTCGCTGCGCATGGAACGCTCGCCGCCGGCCAGGCTTTCTATGCCGATGTGAAGGGCCGGATGGAGGCTATCAGCCGCAATCCCGATCATCTCAAGATCCTGCCGGGTGTGCTGACCGTCGTCGGCGACAGCGTCGAGGAAGCCCGCGAGAAGCGGGCGCTGCTCGATTCCTTCGTGCATTACGACAGCGCCATCGCCTCGCTCTCGATCGCGCTCGGCCATGACGCCACCGGCTTCGATCCGGATGCCCCGCTGCCCGAAATCCCCGAGACCAATCACAGCAAGAGCGGCCGCGAGCGGACGATCGCGCTCGCCCGCCGCGAGAACCTGACCGTCCGCCAGCTCGCCCAGCGGCTCGGCGGCTATGGCGGACTCGCCTTCGTCGGCACGCCGAAGACGATCGCCGACGAGATGGAGCAATGGCTCACCGAGCGCGGCAGCGACGGCTTCAACGTGATGTTCCCCTATCTGCCGGAGGGGCTCGACGACTTCGTCGACAAGGTCGTGCCGGAACTGCAGCGTCGCGGCCTGTTCCGCCGGGAGTACCAGGGGCCGACTCTGCGCGACCATCTGGGCCTGCCGAGGCCGGCCAACCGGCATTTCGCCTGAATATTCCCCGGCGGGCCACCGCCGGGGACAATTCCACCTGCTGTCATCAAATCTTTGAACACCCGTTTCATTGACCCCGCAGCGGTGATTGCGAATGATTTGAAGATCGGACCGCAGCGATGCGGGCCGGTCGCGGGATTTGCCGGAGCAGCTTGCACCGCGTCACCAAAGCTAAAAGCGCCACGAGATTGTCGTGGGCTCCCGATCTGGAGACGCATGATGGTCTACGTGCTCTATTTCGCCACACGGCAGCTGCGGCGGCTCTCCGCCTTCCTGCTCTGGACGCGCAGCTGCCCCCCGCCTTCCGACCGGCGATAACCCTCGCAAAATCCGCTCGGGCGGCGCATATCCAGCCTCGACTTTACGGAGGCGAGCGATGTTCCAGGCGGCGACGATATCGGCCAGCGACAAGCCCGGCTTCTACAGGGAGCTCGTGCAGCAGCTCGAAGGCCTGCTGCATGGCGAGCGCGACGCGATCGCCAACGCCGCCAACCTCTCGGCGCTGCTCTATGATGCGATGCCGACTCTCAATTGGGCCGGCTTCTATCTGATGCGCGGCGGCGAACTGGTGCTCGGCCCGTTCCAGGGCAAGCCGGCCTGTGTGCGCATCCCGGTCGGGCGCGGCGTCTGCGGCACGGCCGTCGCAAAGCGTGAGTCGGTGCTGGTCGAGGACGTCCACTCCTTCCCCGGCCATATCGCCTGCGACGCCGCCTCGCGCTCGGAGCTGGTCGTGCCGCTGATCTGCGACGGCGAGGTGATCGGCGTGATCGACCTCGACAGCCCCGAGCCCGGCCGTTTCGACGCCGACGACCAGGCCGGCATCGAAGCGATTGCCAGCCTCTATCTCGAAGCCAGCGACCGCTTCTGACGGCTCAGCCCACCCGGCGCGGATCGGGCTTGGTCCGGTTGGCGCCCTGGCGCTCCAGCATCCAGCCCGGATATTCCTTCGGCAGGGCGCTGACGGCGTCGAGCTTCGCCAGTTCGTCAGCAGTCAACGTGATCTCGCTCGCAGCGATATTCTCCGCGAGTTGCTCAGGCCGCTTGGCGCCGACGATCACGCTGGTCACGGCCGGCTGGTGCAGCAGCCAGGCGAGCGCCACCTGCGCGACGCTGGCCTTGTGCGCCTCGGCGATCGGCCGCATCGCGTCGATCACATCATAGCCGCGCTCGCGATCGACCGGCGGGAAGTCGAAGCTCGCCCGCCGGCCCTCGCCGCCCTGCTCGTTGCGGCGGTCGTATTTGCCGGAAAGCAGGCCGCCGGCGAGCGGGCTCCAGACCATCAGCCCGACCTTCTCGGAGAGCAGCATCGGCGCGATCTCGCGCTCGAGGTCGCGGCCGGCAATGGTGTAATAGGCCTGCAGCGAGGCGATGCGGGCAAGATGCTTCCGCTCGGAGATGCCGAGCGCCTTGGCGACCTGCCAGGCCGCCCAGTTGGAGACGCCGACATAGCGCACCAGCCCCTGCCGGACGAGCGCATCGAGTGCTTTCAGCGTCTCCTCCATCGGCGTGACGCTGTCGAAGGCATGGATCTGGTAGAGGTCGATATGGTCGAGCTGGAGCCGCTTCAGGCTGGCCTTGGCCTGCTCGAGGATATGGTAGCGGCTGGCGCCCGAGCCGTTCGGCCCCTGCCCCATCCGGCCGAAAACCTTGGTGGCGACCACGACCTCGTCGCGAGCGATGCCGAGATTGCGCAGGGCCTGGCCGGTGATCTGCTCGGAATTGCCCTCGGCGTAGACATTGGCGGTGTCGATGAAATTGATGCCGGCATCGAGCGCGGTCTTCACCAGCGCATCGGCCTCCTGCTGGTCGAGCCGGCCGATATTGCCCCAGATGCCGGTGTCACCGCCTCCGAAGGTCATGGTGCCCAGGCACAGTTCGGAGACGAGCAGGCCGGTCTGGCCAAGCGTTTGATAGCGCATGACGTGTCTCTTTCGACGATAGGATTTTTTCGACTGACGCGGCCGCGGCGGGAAACGCCCATATGGCGCGGGGCGGCCTCCTCATAGGATAGGAGCCCGCCCCCGCGACGCGCAACGCGCCGGCGCTCACCGTTGCGTGATCAGCCGGCTACGATCAGCTCGCAGCGGGTGTCGCGGATCATTTGTGCCGTCGCAGGAGCCGGCTGTCGGTCCGTGACCAGCGTCGAGATCTCGCTGAGATGCGCCAGGCGCGACATGGCTACCCGGCTGAACTTGGTGTGGTCGGCGAGGAGCACCGAGCGGCGAGCATTGCGCAGCATGGTGCGCCCGACTACGGCCTCGTCGTCGCGGTATTCCAGCAGGTTCCCGGCCGCGTCGATGCCGCCGATGCTCGTCATGTGCAGATCGCAGCGATAATTCTCGATGAACGCGGCGGCGTGCATGCCGCCGCAGGCGCGGTTCGGCCCGAGCCAGTGGCCGCCCGTGATCAGGATCGAGATCTCCGGGCACTTGTCGAGGATCGCGGCGGCGGCCGTGCTGTTGGTGACGACGCGCAGGCCGCGCGGGCGGCGCTCGGCGATCGCCTTGGCGAGCGCGTCCATCGTCGTGCCTGGCGTCATGAACAGCGACGTGCCCGGCGTCACCAGCTCGGCGGCGGCCTGGGCCATCGCGGCCTTCTCCCCCGCCGTCTCGACGACACGAAGGCCGTAGTCGGTATTCGCCGTCGAAAGGTTGGCGCTCGCTCCGCCGTGATGGCGTCGCAGCAAGCCGCGGTCGGCAAGGTCCTGCAGATCGCGCCGAACCGTCTGCGGCGTGACGTTGAAGGCTGAGACGATCTCCTCGATCGCGACATAGCCGCGCTTGCCGAGGATATCGAGAATGTCTGCGTGACGTTTGCTCAGCGGTTCCATTGCAGGCCTGCTTCAGAGCCGAACCCGGATGGGTTGTATCAACCCAGCGATGAAACCGTCTCTACGACCAGTAGCGCTCTTCGCGCAATGCGCGTTTGCGAAAATAGTGTTGCGAAAGTGAAAGCGTCGGGCATCATTCCTTTCGCCGCGCAACCGGATCCTGCCGGCACGACAGAGAATGAGATCCGGCGGGACGAAACATGTTGACCACGCGGCCAGGGAGCCGGCGGATATCCCGCCATGCGCGCCTCATCCAATCGATCGCCCTTTCCGCCAGGGCGCAACAGGCATGAGCGGCCGTCTGATCGTCTGCGTCGGCAACCTCGTCCAGGACGAGGTTTTCGAGGTCGAGGCCTTGCCCTCCGCCGGGATCAAGACCGGCGTCCTCGGCTACACTGAACGTTTTGGCGGACCAGCCGCGACGGCGGCGGTGGCGATCTGCCATCTCGGCGGCAAGGCCGCCTATTGGGGCCGGGTCGGTGCCGATGCCGCCGGCGACACTGGTTTGCGGCTGTTGCGCGGCCACGGCGTCGATTGCAACGGTGTCGCGATCCTGCCCGAGGGACGCACGCTGCGGGCGATCGTCCTGGTCGACAGGCGCGGCGAGCGCAGCATCGTCTCGAACCGGCGCAGCCTGTCGCAGGATGCGAGCGTGCTGCCGCAGGGCGGGCTGGACCAAGCGGGCGCCGTGCTAGCCGACACGCGCTGGCCGGACGCAGCGGCAGTCGTGCTGGATCGCGCCCATCAAGCCGGCATCCCGAGCGTGCTCGATGTCGACGGCGGCACGCCGGAGGATAATCGCCGCCTGATCGCCAAGGCCGACCACATCGTTTTTTCGGCCGAGGGGTTGCGTGATTTCGCCGGCGACGGCCCGGCCGACGAACTGCTGCGGCGCTGCGCCGACGGTTCCGGCAAGGTCTTCGCCGTGACGCGCGGCAGCGCCGGCAGCCTCTGGCTGATCAATGGCGAGCTCGTCAGCGTCCCCGCCTTCAAGGTCGCGGCGAAGGACACCACCGGCTGCGGCGACGTCTTCCACGGCGCCTATGCTCTCGGGCTCTGCGAGGGGCAAAGCCCGATCGAGGCTGCGCGCCTGGCGGCCGCCGTCGCGGCACTCAAGGCCGAGCGGGCCAATGGCTGGGACGGCATGCCCGACCGCGCTGCCGTACAGGCCTTGCTGGCTACCGGCGAAACGCATCCGAACTGAGGTTCGGAGCAATTGCGCATTGCAACATGACTTATGTTGCAATGCGCGAAAACGATAATATGACTTGCGATAACGAAAACGGCATGCATTGATTGCGAACGTGATGAGGCGGGCTTCCGGCCCGCCCAGCCGGAGGCCCGGAAGCCCGCCGACGCTCTCCGTTTCGAAGCCGTTTTCGAAGGTATGACCCATGGCATGCGCCTCGCTCGCTGAGCTGACCGACGACCTCAAGACGATCGGCGTTGATCTCGCCGGTTCCTCGCCCGACTTCAGCAACAGCAAGCGGCCGCCGGATGCGATGATCGACCGCTGGGCCGAGACCGCTGCGCTGGCCGAGCCGGAGACGCGCGCGGTGGCGATCTGGGCGATCCGCGAAGCTGCCCATGCCGCCGGCATCGTGCCGGCATCGATCCAGGAACTCTATCTCGCCTGCGCCGCCGGCAAATGGTCAGGCAAGACCGTGCCGGCGATGAACCTGCGCGGCTGGAGCTATCACACCTGCCGCGCCGTCTTCCGCGCCGGCAAGGAGCTCGATTCCAAGCTCTTCATCTTCGAGCAAGCGGTGGGCGAAGCGCTCTATGCCCAGCAGCCGCCGCTTGAATACGCCGCAGCGGTGCTCGCCGCGGCGCTGCGCGAGGGCCACACCGGTCCGGTCTTCCTCCAGGCCGACCACGACCAGATCAACGCCAAGGCCTATCTCGCCGATCCGAAGGCCGAGGTCCGCAAGCTCGAAAACATCATGCGCGAGCAGGTCGCGGCCGGCATGTACAGCATCGACATCGACGCCTCCACCGTGGTCGACCTGTCGCTGGCGACGGTCGAGGACCAGCAGCGCGTCAACGCCGAGCTGACCGCGCATTTCACCGAGTTCGTGCGTGGCATCGAACCCAATGGCGTCTCGATCTCGCTCGGCGCCGAGATCGGCGAGGTCGGCCACGAGAACACCACGCCGGAAGAGCTGCGCGCCTTCATGAAGGTCTATCTCGAGGAGATGGCCAAGCGCAGCGCCAAGCTGCCGATCGTCAGCAAGATCTCGATCAATTCCGGCACCTATCACGGCGGCAAGGTGCTGCCGGACGGCACGCTCGCGCAGGTCAATGTCGACTATGATCTGCTGAAGACGATCTCGACGATCTGCCGCAGCGAGTACAACATGGCCGGCGCGGTCCAGCACGGCGCCTCGACCCTGCCCGGCACACAGCTCGCCAAACTGCCGAAGGCTGAGGCGGTCGAGGTCCATCTCGCGCTCGGCTTCAACAACCTGATCTTCGACCACCCGGCGCTGCCGCAGGCGATCAAGGACCAGATTCGGGAATATACCTTCGCCAATCACCTCTCGGAGAAGGGAGCGGGCGAGACCGACGCGCAGTTCTTCTACAACACCCGCAAGAAGTCCTGGAAGGTGATGAAGAAGCCGTTCTGGGAGATGCCGAAGGCGGCCGAGACGGCGATCATGGCCTCGCTCCAGGAGATGTTCCGCAACATGTTCACCTGGATGAATGTGGGTGGCACGAGCAAGCTGGTCGACGACAACACCACGCTGGTCAAGGTCGCCCCGCCCGTTCCGGAAGCCCTGCGCAAGGCGCGCGCGGCCTGAAAGTTGCGTTCGTGACTACGGCGCGCCCGCAACGACGGGCGCGTCGCCCAAATCTAAAAACGACAATCAACCGGGAGGAAACGCATATGGATCAGCATCGCAGGTCTTCCTTGCTGACGCTCGCGGCGATGGCGCTCGCCTCGGCGATCAGCCTGCCGACGCTCGCAACTGCCCAGCAGAAGGAAGTTCGCTGGGGCCAGTGGAAGGGCACCGAGGTCGGCGAGAAGTTCATGGGCGAGCTCAAGGCCGCCTTCGAGAAGGACCATCCCGACATCAAGCTGACGCCGGTCGACTCGCCGTTCACCGGCTTCCATGACCGTGCCATCGTGCTGCATCAGGCCAAGAAGCTGCCGGACGTGCTGCTGGTCCAGGTCGACTGGGTGGCGGAGTTCGCCGATCTCGGCATGATCGAGCCGATCGATGCGCGCATCGCCAAGGAACCGAAGGAATTCTTCTCGAACATCCCGGAGACCTTCCATGCGAAGTGGAAGGGCAAGCAGTACTACCTGCCGATCGAGAGCGGCGCGGTCGCGCTGTTCTGGAACACCGACCGGTTCAAGGAAGCCGGCCTCTCTGGCCCGCCCAAGACCTGGGACGAGTTCGCCGAGTACTCGCGCAAGCTGACCAATCCGGACAAACGCCAGTTCGCGATCACCGGCACGCTCCAGGCCGAGCCGCCGACCAACATGACCTACGACATCTACCCGCTGCTGCTGCAGGGCGGCGCGACGCTCATGGACCCGGCGACCAACAAGGCCGTGTTCAACAGCCCCGAGGGCGTCGCCGCGATCGAATGGTACATCGAGCGGGTGAACAAGGACAAAGTCTCGGTGCCGGGCGTGCTGAGCAATGGCGAGAAGGAAAAGCGCGCCAACTTCGCCTCGGGCAATGTCGCGATGATGTTCGAGGGGCCCTGGGGCGTCGCCATCCAGAAGCAGCTCAACCCGAACCTCAACTATGACATCGCCCCGCTGCCGAAGGGCAAGAGCACCGGCACCATGGTGCGCGGCTCGCTCAACACCATCAGCAGCCAGGCGCAGGACAAGGACGCCGCCTGGACCTTCATGAAGTGGCTCTCGGGGCCGAAGGGCATCGAGATGTGGGCGAAGGGGTCGGGCGGTTTCCCGGCCCGCACCGACGTCGCCAACCAGGACTGGTTCAAGGAGCGCAAGCTCTTCCAGGCCTTCGTGACCCAGATGGCGCAGCCGAACGCGCAGTCGCCGTTCCTGTCGATGCCCAACGCCGTGCAGATGAACAAGGTGATGAGCACCGAGATCCAGAATGCGGTGCAGGGCAAGAAGACCGCCAAGCAGGCGCTGGATGACGCCGCGGCCGAGTGGAACAAGGTCCTCTCCGCGGCCAAGTGACGCCAAGACACTCGTCGTCCCGGGCGACCGAAGGGAGACCCGGGACCCACGCCTGAGCCTTCATCTGCGAGGCTCCGGCATGGATCCCGGATCGGCGCGGCTACGCCGCTTGTCCGGGATGACCCCGATTTTCTGACAGGCCGGCCGTAAGCCGCCCTTCCGCAACGATCGGCGAGTCATGCTGCTGACGCTCAAACGCAAGTACCGCGAGGAATTCCTGGCCGCGTCCTTCCTGTGGCCGTCCCTGCTGATCCTCGTCGCGCTCCTGATCTACCCGCTGATCGACGTGGTCCGCCTGAGCTTCCACGACAGCAACCTCCAGCGCGAGGTCTGGGTCGGCTTCGGCAACTACATCGCGCTCGCCAACGACCCATTGTTCTGGCGCGCCTTCTGGCAGACCGTCGTCTTCACCGTCTTCAGCGTCCTGCTGCATCTGGTGATCGGGCTCGGCCTGGCGCTGCTGCTCAACATGAATCTCGACCCGGCCTTCCGCACCGTCGCGCGCGGCCTGCTGATCGTGCCCTGGCTGCTGGCGCCGACCGTCGCGGGCATGATCTGGGTGCTGATGCTGCAGCCCTTCGGCGTGCTCAACGGACTTCTCGCCTCGCTCGGCATCATCGACGCCAACTTCACCATCTCCTGGCTCGGCGATCCCTCGACGGCGCTGGGGTCGGTGACGGCGATGAATGTCTGGCGCGCCTTCCCCTTCTTCATGGTGATGCTGCTCGCCGGCCTGCAGGCGATCCCCAAGCAGCTTTATGAGGCCGCCGAGATCGACGGCGCCTCGCTGTTCCGGCAGTTCTGGCACATCACCCTGCCGCAGCTGCGCGGCGTCATCACCACAATCGTGCTGCTCGACTCGATCTGGACGTTCCGCGCCTTCGACCCGGTCTATGTGATGACTGGCGGTGGCCCGGCGCACAGCTCGGAAGTGCTGGCGACGGCGATCTATTTCGACGGCTTCCAGAAGCTGAAGTTCGGCTACGCGTCGGCCGAGGCCGTGGTCATGTTCATCGTGCTCTTCATCGTGAGCGCCATCTATGTCCGCCGAACCATGAGCAATCAGCAATGACCGTCGCCCAGTACGGCGCTGTAGCGCACACCCGGCCCTATCTCGGCAAGATCGGCATTCGCGGGCGCGAGCGCCTGATCAACGCCGCCTCCTATCTCCTTCTGCTGATCGCGATCGCGATCGTGTTCTTCCCGCTCGCCTGGATGCTGACGGTCTCGGTCAGGCCGAACATCGAGGTGATGCGGATGCCACCGACATGGCTGCCGCAGGTGTTCACGCTCGAGGGCTACCGCAAGATCTTCGCGAGCCCGCGCTATCTCCTCGTCTTCGCCAACACGATGGTGGTCTCGCTGGTGGTGACGGCGCTGTCCCTCATCCTCGGAGCGATGGCTGCCTATGCGCTGGCGCGCTTCAAGTTCGCCGGCCAGCGCGCGGTGCTGATGTTCCTGATCACCACGCAGATGTTCCCGCTGGTGCTGCTCTGCATCCCCTATTTCCGGATCTTCATCACGCTCGGGCTCTACGACACCCGGACCTCGCTGATCGTGGTCTACCTGACCTTCACTTTGCCTTTCTGCATCCTGATGCTGCGCAGCTATTTCATCAACATTCCCCGCGACATCGAGGAAGCGGCGATGGTCGATGGCTGCTCGCGGCTGGGCGCGATCTTCAGGACGCTGGTGCCGATGTCCTATCCCGCCTTCATCGGCGCCGGACTCTACACCTTCCTGCTCGCCTGGAACGAGTTCCTGTTCGCGGTAGTGCTGATCGAATCCTGGGAGAACCGGGTGCTGACCATGGCGATCTACAGCTTGATGGCCGAGTTCGTCACCGACTGGAACACGATGATGGCCTTCTCGGTGCTGGCGAGCCTGCCTTTGGTGATGGCCTTCATCTTCCTGCAGAAATTCATGGTCCAGGGCATGACCGCAGGCGCGCTGACGTCTTAGCGGAGGCTCGCCGCCATTCCAGCTCGTCATGCTCGCCCTTGTGGCGAGCATCCACGTCTTGAACACCGCGCTCGCCGACAGAAGACGTGGATGGCCGGGACAAGCCCGACCATGACGGGAGAGGCTGCGTTTTACCCCACCGGCACGCTGAGCCCCGTCTTGACCCGGTCCATCGCGACGAAGGTGCGGAACTTGCGGATGTTGGCGTCGGCGAAGAAGAGCCGGCGGGTCAGCGCCTCATAGGCCGTCATGCTCGGCACCAGCACGACCAGCATGAAATCGACCTCGCCGGTGACGTAGTAGCATTGCTGCACCTCCGGCGCGGCGAGGAAGGCGCGCTTGGCGGCGTCGATGTCCTTCGCTGTCTCGCTGACCAATTCGACCTCGACGAAGAGCGTGATCGGATGACCGAGCGCCGCTGGCTCGACGACCGCGACATTGGCGGTGATGACGCCGTCCTTCTCCATCCGGCGGATGCGACGCTGCACGGCCGGCGCCGAGAGGTTGACCTTCTCGCCGATCACACGCTGCGGCGTCGTGTTGTCCTGCTGCAGGATGGCGAGGATCGCCCGGTCGAAAGCGTCGAGGGTGGAGGCGGACGTTTCACGCAAGCGCAGCTCCAGGGGCAATGATTATGAAACAAACTTGCAAGGCTGACGAGTGATTGCAGCGCCTTTTTCGTGACGCTTGCAATATCTCTTCACCTGGACATCTCAATGAGGCAAGCCGTGCTCCTGCTCAACCAGCTCCCGGACTTCCGCCAGCCGCTCCACCCGGTCGATGCGCAGACACTCGGCCCCACCGGCGCCGACGCGATCGAGCGGCATCTCGCAGGCAGGGCCGAGCACGTACCGACGCCGCTTTGTGCCCTGCCCAGCCTTGCCGCCGCGCTCGGCATCGGCGCGCTGCATCTCAAGGACGAAGGCCAGCGGCTCGGCCTCGGCAGCTTCAAGGCTCTGGGCGGCGCCTATGCCGTGACGCGCCTGGTGCTGGAGGCAGCAGCTGAGCGGCTCGGACGAACCCTCGCCGAAGCCGACCTGACCTCGCCTGAGGTTCGCGAGATCGCGGCCGGGATGATCTTCGCCTGCGCCACCGACGGCAATCACGGCCGCTCGGTCGCGCAGGGGGCGCAGCTCGTCGGCGCGCGCTCGGTGATCTTCATTCATGGCGGCGTCAGCGAGCCGCGCGCCGCGGCGATCGCCCGCTTCGGAGCGGAGATCGTTCGTGTCCCTGGCACCTATGACGATTCCATCGTCGAGGCCGCCCGCGTCGCCGATGAGCAGGGCTGGACCACCGTCTCCGACACCTCCTGGAACGGTTATGAGCGCATCCCCGGCCTCGTCATGCAGGGCTACACCGCCATCATCCGCGAAGCCCTGCGCCAGTTGCCGGAGCCGCCGACCCACGTCTTCGTCCAGGCCGGTGTCGGCGGCATCGCTGCGGCGATCGCGGCACAGCTGTCGCTGGTTCTTGGCGACAAGCGGCCGCTTTTCACCGTGGTCGATCCGGCCCGCGCCGCCTGCCTGTTCGAGAGCGCCCGCGCCGGGCAGCCGACCAAGATCGCCCATGGCGCACCGACGGTGATGGCGATGCTGGAATGCTACGACCCCTCGCCGCTGGCCTGGCGCGTGCTGTCGCGCACGGCCGACGCCTTCATGACGGTCGAGGACGAAATCGCGGTCGAGGCGATGAACCGGCTGGCACGCCCGGCCGGCAGCGATCCGGCCATCGTCGCCGGCGAGAGCGGCGCGGCAGGGTTCGCCGGGCTGCTCGCGGCGCTGCGCGATCCGCAGGCGCGCACGGCGCTGAAGCTCGACGCGTCCTCGCGCGCCTTCGCCGTCGTCACCGAGGGCGCGACCGATCCGGAGCGCTATGCCGAACTGGTCGGGCTGACGCCGGCCGAAGTCGCCGGGACGGCGTGATGTCGGGCAAGCTCACGCTGCTCTACCAGAGCCACTCGCCCTATGCCCGCAAGGTGCTGGTCTGCGCGCATGAGCTCGGGTTGGTCGACCGTCTCGAAGTGATCCACCATGAGACCAGTCCGACCAACCGCAACGATGCCGTCTTCGCTCGGAACCCGCTCGGCAAGGTGCCGGTGCTGCTGACGCCCGATGCCGGCGCCCTCTTCGATTCCGTGGTGATCTGCGACTATCTCGACCGGCTCGCCGGTGAGGGCTCGCTGATCCCGCGCGAGGGGCCGGCGCGCTATGAAGCGCTGCGGCTGCAGGCACTAGCGCAAGGGCTGTGCGATGCCGGCATCGCCGTGCGCTGGGAGACCGAGCGCCGGCCGGAAGCGCAACGCTATCCGCCGCTCGCCGAGGGGCAAACGACCAAGCTGCTCGAAGCCTATGACTATCTGGAAACGCAGGTCGATCTCGACGGGCCGGTGACCGTCGGGCAGATCGGGCTCGCGACTGCGCTCGCCTGGCTGAGCTTCCGGCGCCTGCCAGATTTCCGCGCGCGGGCACCAAGGCTCGCCGGCTGGTATGACCGCTTCAACCAGCGCCCGTCGATGCGCGCCACGCCCTATGAGGGCGAGACGCAGGACTGATCGTCAATTTGGCGCCGAGCCACGCCGTCATTCCGGGACTTCGCGCAGCGAAGGGCCCGGAACCCAGAGCCGATGCCGGTTGTCATGATTGCGCGGCGGGTTGAGCTCCTCCGGGGATGACATCGGTTCTGGGTTCCGGGCTCAGGCCTTCGGCCTGCCCCGGAAAGACAGCCGTCAGCCTTCGGTCGGCACCATCGCTGCGACGACCAGATCGCTGGGGCGTTCACTCGCTCCCAGCCCCTCGGCAACGCCAACACGATCGGCCAGCGGGCGGTTCTGGCTCATCTTGCGCTTGCCTTCGAGCCGGGTGATCGGGATGCGCAGGCCGACGATGCCGCGCAGCTGCGCTTGCACGAAGGCGGGCGGCGCGTCATCGACCGCCCAGGGCTGCGCCCGGGTGCCCTCATGCAGATTGGTCAGGCGCGTGACCGCGTCGAGCAGACGCTCGGGATCGTCGAAGAACTCGGCCTGGCCATAGGCATGCACCGCCTGGTAGTTCCAGGTCGGCACGACCTTGCCGGTCTCGCGCTTGGTCTCGTACCAGGACGGCGTGACATAGGCATCGGGGCCATTGAACAGGACCATGGCCTCACCGATCGCCGCCTTCTGCCATTGCGGATTGGCACGGGCGAGATGGCCATGGAGCACGCCGAACTCGCCCTCCTCCTCCGCCAGGATTAGCGGCAGCGGCGTCGCGAGCAACCCCTCGGCCGTGGCCGTGACGAGGGTAGCGAGCCGGCAGGCGCGCATCATCGCGTGGATCTCGGCGCGGTCGTCGACGCGGAAGGCCGGCGGCGTGTACATGGAACAGGTCTCCTTGCGAGCGCCGTCGTCATGCCGCTAATCTGGACTGCATGAAACGACCAGTTTCGAGCATTCCAACTGGACCAGTCGAAAGCGAGATCGGTGCCCAACGCCGGGTCATCGCGGCGATCAAGCGCGAGATCGCGGCCGGTGTCCATGCACCCGGCTCGCGCCTGCCGTCGACGCGGGCGCTTGCGGCCGAATGGGGATTGTCGCGCACCACCGTCACCGCCGCCTTCGAGCAATTGGCGGCCGAGGGCTATCTCGAAACGAAGGCTGGCGCACGGGCTCGGGTGGCAGCTGGGTTGGCTCAGGCGGAGTCGGCAGCGAGAGACACTCCTTCGCCTCG
Source organism: Bosea sp. 29B (assembly GCF_902506165.1). Lineage (NCBI taxonomy): Bacteria > Pseudomonadati > Pseudomonadota > Alphaproteobacteria > Hyphomicrobiales > Alloboseaceae > Allobosea > Allobosea sp. 29B. Next base: position 4,899,047 of record NZ_LR733817.1, on the reverse strand, counting down.
CACGACCGAGCTCTCAGCTTATGGCCGACGGCTGGCGGCCGCCGCGCCGATTCCGTGGAACCCGCAGCCCTTCGCGCTCGATTTCCGCTACGGCGAGCTCGCCGGCGGCGATTTCCCGACATTGGCCTGGCGGCGGGCGCTGGCCAATGCCGTGACCAAGCGGCCGGCCCGCTTGCGCTATGGCGATCCGCGCGGCTTGCCAGAGCTGCGCGCTGCGCTGCAGGGCTATCTCTGGCGCGGCCGCGGCCTGCGTTGCGAGATCGACGACATCCTCGTCGTCAACGGCTCGCAGCAGGGCTTCGATCTCTGTACAAGGCTGCTGCTCGATCCCGGCGACCGCGTCGTCATCGAGGACCCCGGCTACAATCTGGCGCGCCAGGCCTTCCTGGCGGCAGGCGCCGAGCTTTCGCCGCAGCCGGTCGATCGCGAAGGCATGCAGACCGCTACGTTGCCGCCGGCACGGCTCGCCTTCGTCACGCCCTCGCATCAATTGCCGCTCGGCAGCATCCTCTCGGCGCCGCGCCGGCAGGAATTGCTGGCATGGGCGGCGCGCCATCGCGCTTTCGTCATCGAGGACGATTACGACGCCGAATATCGCCATGGCGTCGGCCCGGTGCCACCGCTGCGCTCGCTCGACCAGGCCGGCAGCGTGATCTATCTGGGCACGGTCTCGAAGACGCTCTCACCGACCTTGCGGCTCGGTTATCTCGTGCTGCCACCGGCGCTGCGCGAGATCTTCGCGCGGGCCAAGCGCATGGTCGACCGCCACACGCCCGAGCTGGAGCAGGCTGCTCTCGCCGAATTGATCGCAAGCGGCGCCTATGAGCGGCATGTCCGCCGCATCCGCCGCCGCAATGGCGAGCGGCGGGTCACCCTGCTGAAAGCCCTGCGCGAGCGGCTCGGCGAGCGCGTCGCGATTGCCGGCACCGATGCCGGCCTGCATGTCCTCGCCTGGATCAACGGGCTGCCGCAATCGCGCGAGAGCGAGCTGACGGAGCGGGCAGCTGCGGTGGCGCTCGGCCTCTATGGCATCAGCGGGCTCTATGACCGGCCTGATGATCCCGAGCGCCGTGCCGGCCTCGTCATCGGCTATGCCGCGCTCGATGAGGCGCAGATCACCGCCGGCATCGCGCGGCTGGATGGCTTGCTGTTGGAGCTGGGCTCCTAGCCCTCAATCCCGATAGACAGGTTCCTCGGCGTCGAGCTGGCGGCGGATCGAGGCCAGGTGCAGGCGCGCCGATTCCGGATCGCCCTCGCGCATCTGCCGATAGGCCGCCTCGGCGATCTCGGGCTTCACCGGCAGCACCTGGCGGCCGGTCGAGAGCGCCAGGGTCTGCACCTCGCAGGCACGCTCGAGATAATAGAGATCGTCCCAGGCCTCGGCGATGTTGGGGCCGAGCACCATGACACCGTGATGCTTCATGAAGACGATGTCGGCGTCGCCGACTGCGCCGGCGATGCGGTCGCCCTCGCGCTCGTCGAGCGCCAAGCCGTTATAGTCGCGGTCGAATGCCGTGCGGCCATAGAACTTCAGCGCCGTCTGCCCGGCAAAGATCAGCGGATCGCCTTCGGTCATCGAGAGCGCCGTCGCATAGGGCATATGAGTATGGAAGGCGACGCGGGCGCGCGGCAGGTTCTTGTGAACGCGGGCGTGGATGTAGAAGGCGGTCGCTTCGGGCTGGCCCTCGCCGGCGACGACATTGCCGTGGAAGTCGCAGATCAGCAGCTTGGAGGCGGTGAGCTCGCGGAAGGCCCAGCCATAGGGATTGACGATGAAGAGATCGTCATAGCCCGGCACCAGCGCCGAGAAATGGTTGCAGATGCCCTCCTCGAAGCCATAGCGCGCCGCCATACGGAAGCAGGCGGCGAGATCGCGCCGAGCCTCCCAGACCGCGTCGGAATCGAGGTTCGGTTGGTTCAGGCCAGCGGAGACGGCTGCCGGCGTCGCGCCGGCCTTGAGGGAGTGTGCCATGGCACCAGTCTAGGGCTGCTCCGAAGCGAGGCAAGCGAGCTGCCCTGCGCCTGGCGAAGAGGCCGGCGGTCATCCCCGCATATCGGGCGCGGGCCCGGCCGTCCGATCGAGTTTCGGCAGCAGCAGCGTCAAGCGCAAGCCGCCCTCGGCCCGGTTCTCCAGCGTGATCGAGCCGTCATGCGAGCGGGCGATGGCCAGCGCGATGGTGAGGCCGAGGCCCGAACCGCCGGTCTGACGGCCACGCGATTCCTCCAGCCGCACGAAGGGATGGAACACTCGTTCCCGATCGGCCTCGGCGATGCCCGGCCCCTCATCCTCGACGAGGACGGCGAAGCTCTCGCCAGCTTCGGCGATGGTGACCTTCGCAGCCTCACCGTATTTCACCGCGTTACCGATGATATTGGAGGCCGCACGCTTCAGGGAGAGCACCCTGCCCTGGACCGGAGCGGAGTTCAGCCCGACCAGCGAGACGCGGTGGCCCTGATCGACATGCTCGTCGACAATCGTCTCGATCACCGAGGCGAGATCGACCGGGCGCAGTGGCTCGCTCGAGGTGCCGCCGCGCAGATAGTCCAGGGTCGAGTCGATCATCGCTTCCATCTCGCCGAGATCGGCGTCGATCAGGCTGCGGGTTGCCTCGTCTTCCAGGAATTCGGACCGGAGCCTGAGGCGCGTGATCGGCGTGCGCAAATCATGCGAGACCGCGGCCATAGCCTGCATGCGCTCGGTGACCAGATTTCGGATGCGCTCGCGCATCGTGTTGAAGGCGCGCGCGGCGCGGCGCACCTCGACAGGCCCGGTTTCGGGAAGGGGTTGGAGAACCTGGTCGAGGCTGAAGCGCTCAGCCGCTAAAGCGAGATCGCGCAGGGGCCGCGTCGCCCAGCGCAGCAACAGCAGCGCAACGACGACGATGGCGACGGCGAAGCAGATCATGATCGCCGTCAGGCCCCAGTCGAGATGCTGCGAGGCGCCTAGCGCTGACGACGAGAAATTGACCCAGGAGCCGTCGTCGAGCCGGACCGAGACCAGCATCATGTGCTTGTAGGCATTGGCCTCGCCGGCGCCGAGGGCACCGTCGTCGGCGAAACCAACCCGGAAGGATTCCGCCGCCAGCTCCGGAGCGAGTTCCTTGAGCCGCGCCTCCATCGCGCGGGTCCGCTCGGTCATCGGCGCCGTGCCGAGCACCAGGCTGACCTTGCTCCAATGCACTTCCAGGCTGGCGCTCGACAGGTCATGCGCGACGCGGTCGCGTTCCGGCGCCTGCGGCAGGCTCGCGATCGCCCGCTTGATCGAGACGATACGCTCGGCGAGGCCGCGGTCCTGGCCTGCGGTCGCGAGGTTCTCGACGCCGACGCGATAGGCCCAATAGCCGAGCAGATGGAAGGCGAGCAGCGCTGCGACCAATATGAGGATGGCGCGGCTGGCGACGGTATCGGGCCAGAGCCGCTTGGCGAGGTGCGTCAAGCGGGCAGTCCTTGCTGATGGTCGACCTGCGAGGCGAACAGGTAGCCGGCGCCGCGGACCGTCTTGATCAACTGCCCACCCCGGCTGTCAGCCTCGAGCTTACGGCGCAGGCGGCTGATCTGGACGTCGATGGTGCGGTCGAAGGGATCGTCGCTCATCCTTGCCTTGGCGAACTGCATCAGTGCCTCGCGCGACAGCACCCGGTTGGCATGCTCGACGAAGGCGACGAGCAGGTCGAACTCGCCGGTCGAGAGGTCGATCAGCGTCCCCGAGGGTGACTGCAATTCGCGCCGCCGCAGATCCATGCGCCAGCCATCGAAGCTCACGACCGCATTCGACTGCGCGGCGGCGGTGCCCTGCCCTGCCCTTGCCCGGCGCAGCAATGCCCGGATCCGGGCCAGCAATTCCCGCGGGCTGAACGGCTTGGTGACGTAGTCGTCCGCCCCGCCCTCCAGACCGGTGATGCGATCGCTCTCCTCGGTCCGCGCCGTCAGCATCACGATCGGCACCTGCGAGGTGGCGCGCACGTCGCGGCAGAGCTCCACGCCGGAGCGCCCGGGCAGCATCAGGTCGAGCACGATCAGGTCGATGGCGCTATGCGCCAGCGCCTCCAGCATGGCTCGCCCGTCCGGTGCGCCGGTAACCTGATAGCCGTGCCGCTGCAGGAAGCGCGCGACGAGCAGCCTGATCTGCGGATCGTCGTCGACCACCAGGATATGGCCGTGGTCGTCGACGGTCGTCGCGACGGGAGCCTGCTCCATCTCTGGCTGTGCTTCGGTTGGAATGTCCGTGTCCCCGCGAGCGGGCTCCTGTCATCTCGCCAGCACAATAGCGCGCTCGCGGGCCAACCGCCCGCACCGCTTTGAAACAATTTGTAACGGACGCCCGCGAAAGGCCGCTGCTACCCCTGCTGCATCGAAACAGGGGAGCCGAGTCGTGAGGTTGGTGAAGGTGCCGTTGCTGATGGCGGTTGGTCTGGCGCTGGGCGCCTGCGCCGCAACGATCCCGGACCATCTGGCGCGGCCGGCCGATCCGAACGCCCGCGTTCCTGCTGTCGGCTATCGCAGCGTGACGGCCGGCGCCGCGAGCTTCCGCCCGGCCGAGCCCAAGGATTGGCACGAGCTGAACCGCCAGGTCGGGCCGAAATCATGACGCTGCCCGTCCAACCGATCACTTCGCTTGCTCCGTCGCTTGAAAGGCCGACCTTGATCGCTCCGACCATGCCGAATGCCCGCCGCATGCTGCGCTGGGGCCTGCTCGCCGGCACGACAGCGCTGCTCGGCGGCTGTGCCGGCTTCTCGCCCGATGGCGGGATGGCGCCGATCCAGGCCGCGACTTACGCCGATATCGGCAAGGACGTGGTCAAGATCGGCGACGACAGGATAGCGCTCACGGCGAAGGCGCGGATCGACCAGCTCCTGCGCAAGCCGCTGACCGCCGACAGCGCCGTCCAGGTCGCGCTGCTCGGCAATCGCGGGCTGCAAGCGTCCTTCAACGAGCTCGGCATTGCCGAGGCGCAGATGGTCGCCGCCAGCCTGCCGCCCAATCCGCGCTTCGGCATCTCCAAGCTCTCCGGCCGCTTCGAGGTCGAGGTCGAGCGCCAGATCGTCGGCAGCCTGCTCGCGCTCATCACCTTGCCGGCGAGGGCCGAGATCGCTGGCGATCGCTTCAAGACCGCGCAATTGCGCGCGATCGAAGCGGTGCTTCGGCTCGCTGCCGATGCCCGCCGCCAGTACTACCGGGCCGCCGCCGCCAATGCCCAGGTCGCCTTCTACCAGGAGGCCAAGAACTCCGCCGACGCCGCTTCCGAACTGTTCAAACGGCTCGGCGAGTCCGGCGGCGTCAACAAGATCGACCAGGCGCGCGAGTTCGCCTTCGAGGCCGAATTGACGGTTCAGCTCGCCCAGGCGCGCCAGCAGCAACGCCAGGAGCGCGAGCGGCTCATTCGCCAGCTCGGGCTCTGGGGTGACGACCTGAAATTCCGGCTCGGCAGCTTGCCTCCGCTGCCGCGGCTGCAATCGGTCAAGGCGATCGAGGCCGAGGCGCTGCGCAAGCGCATCGACATCCAGATTGCGCGGGCCGAGCTCGACACGCTGGCGAAGTCGCTCGGCCTCGCCAATGCGACGCGCTTCGTAGACGATATCGACCTGCTCGGGCGCCGCACCTATGACCGCAGCCGCAGCATCGACGACCATGGCCATGTCGAGCGCGAATCCAGCCGCAGCAGGACGCTGGAGCTGGAGATCGACATCCCGATCTACGATTTCGGCCAGTCCAAGGTCGCGCTCGCCGAGCAGACCTACATGCAAGCCGCCAACAGGCTGGCGGAAAAGGCGGTCAATGCCCGCTCCGAGGCGCGCGAGGCCTATACCGCCTACCGCGCCAACTACGACATCACCCGGCAATACCAGAACAATGTCCTGCCGCTGCGCAAGATCATCCAGGAGCAGTCGCTGCTGCACTACAGCGGCATGCTCAACGACGTGACCGACCTGATCACCGATGCCCGCAACCGCATCCTCTCGAATGTCGCGGCGATCAATGCCCGGCGCGATTTCTGGATCGCTCATACCGACTTCAAGCACGCGCTGATCGGTGGCGGCAGCGGAGGCGGAGGCGCGGCCACGGTCGCCGCTGCAGGCGGCGGCGATGCCGGCGGCGGGCACTGAGCGGGCGGAAGGAGCGGAACAATGACCACGCTATCGCGCAGAGGCTTCATCGGCTCGTCCGGGCTCGTCCTGGCCGGAGCAACCGCAGTGTCGGGACGCACAGCCTTCGCCGCTGTGCCGGAGGCACCCACCATGGCCGAGGCGACGACGCAGGCGCCTCTGGTTCCGACGACGGGGCCGGATTACCAGCCGGTTGCGACCCTGAACGGCTGGTCGCTGCCCTGGCGCATGAACGGCGACTGGAAGGAGTTCCATCTCGTCGCCGAGCCGGTGGTGCGTGAGTTCGCCCCCGGCATGAAGGGCTATCTCTGGGGCTATAACGGCCAGTCGCCGGGGCCGACGATCGAGGCGGTCGAGGGCGACAAGGTCCGCATCTACGTCACCAACAAGCTGCCGGAGAGCACGGCGGTGCACTGGCACGGCCAGCGCCTGCCCAATGGCATGGACGGCGTCGGCGGTTTGACGCAGCCGCATATCCCGCCGGGCAAGACCTTCGTCTACGAGTTCCAGCTGCGGCGCTCGGGCACCTACATGTACCACCCGCACTCGGACGAAATGGTCCAGATGGCTATGGGCATGATGGGTTTCTTCGTCGTCCATCCGAAGGACCCGGCCTTCCGCCGTGTCGACCGCGACTTCGTCTTCCTGCTCAACGCCTTCGACATCGAGCCCGGCTCCTATGTGCCGCGCGTCGCCGAGATGACCGAGTTCAACATGTGGTGCTGGAACAGCCGCGTGTTCCCGGGCATCGACCCGCTCGTCGTCGGCAAGAACGACAAGGTCAGGATCCGCTTCGGCAACCTGACCATGACCAACCACCCGATCCACATGCACGGCTACGAGTTCAAGGTCTCGTGCACGGATGGCGGCTGGGTCGATCCGGCGGCGGCCTGGGACGAGGTCTCGATCGACTGCGCCGTCGGCCAGATGCGCGCCTTCGACTTCGTCGCCGACGAGCTCGGCGACTGGGCGATCCATTGCCACAAATCGCATCACACCATGAATGCGATGGGGCATTCGGTGAAGAACTATATCGGCGTCAACAAGAAGGACCTGGCCAAGCGCATCGCCAAGATCGCGCCCGGCTATATGCCAATGGGCTCGAACGGCATGGGCGAGATGGGCTCGATGGAGATGCCGCTCCCCGAGAATACCCTGCCGATGATGACCGGTTTCGCCCAGTTCGGCCCGGTCGAGATGGGCGGCATGTTCTCGGTGGTGAAGGTCCGCGAGGGCCTCGCCAGGAACGACTACAAGGACCCCGGCTGGTTCAAGCATCCGGAGGGAACCGTCGCCTTCGAATACAAGGGCCAGAAGCTCGCCGAGGCGCCGCGCGGCACCTCCCCCGACAGCGGCGTCGACCCGACCGAATGGCGGGTCAAGGACCCGCGCAAGCCGAGCCTCGGTCCGGACGGCAAGCCCCGGCCTGCGGCCAAGAACTCTCATTCCAATCACTGAAGACATCGATCTCAGCAGGAGAGCCTCATGACGACAGCATTCAAGCTCGCCGCGATCGCGGTTCTGTTCTCCGCCGGCACTGCCCTGGCAGGCCCCGGTGGCGCCGGCCACGGCCATGGCGACGAGACCGCCTATGGCAAGCCGGGAGACCCCAAGAAGCCGGCGCGGATCATCGCCGTGGCGATGGCCGAACGCGACGGCAAGATGTCCTTCATCCCCGACCGGATCGAGGTGCGCCGCGGCGAGCAGATCCGCTTCCAGCTGCGCAACAATGGCGAGCTCGACCATGAGCTCGTCCTGGCGACGCTGGAAGAGAACCTCAAGCACGCGGTCGAGATGCAGAAGAACCCCGACATGGAGCATGACGATCCGAACGCCAGGCGCCTTCAGCCGAAGAAGACCGGCGAGATCGTCTGGGCCTTCACCAAGGCGGGCGAATTCGACTTCTCCTGCCTGATCCCTGGTCACCGCGAAGCGGGCATGACCGGCAAGATCATCGTCAAGTAATTCTCAGAGAAAGGAGCACCCCGTGCTCAGGACGACAGCGACCCTCGCCCTTCTTCTCCTTGCCCTGCCGGCCGCAGCGCAGTCGGTCAGCGGCACCGTCACCAAGGTCGACGAACCCCAGGGCAAGCTCACCATCAATCATGGCCCGATCAAGAATCTCGACATGGACGCGATGACCATGGTGTTCCGCGCTGGCGATCCGGCCATGCTGAAAGGGTTGAAGGCCGGAACCAAGATCGAGTTCGATGCTGACCGGGTCAACGGCCAGATCACCGTCACCAAGCTCCAGAAGGCAAAGTGACCCTGCGGCCTCGGGGTGGATCACTCCGGTCCGCTCCTCTGCGTCGGGGCGGTGCCCCGGCGCTGGTTCTTCTGGGCGGGCTGTCCGCCGCGCTTGCCTCCGACGGCGATCTGCAGCGCGTCCTGCTCGAACGCGGCTGCGTCAAGCCGCGGATCGAGACGGTGCTGAGGCAGGGCTCGCTTACCGCCTACCGGGCCAATTGCCTGGGGACCTCGCACAAGGTGCTCGATGTCGTCTGCACCGAGCATGGCTGTAGCGCCGCCGCTCCTAGGCCTCCTCAGGCGGAGAGCCAGTGAAGCGCCCCCGAGGCGAGCTTCAAGCTGGCCTCGCTCCCAACCTCGAACAGCTCACGCCCGGACTGGAACGGCATGTCGACCGCAACCTCGGCGGAGCCGATCCGAGCGCCGTAGCGGACGCTCGCGCCGAGGAATTCGCGGTTGGCGATGGCGCAGGGCAAGGACAGCGCGCCGCCCTGCGAGCCGGCCCGCTCGACGAGGCTGGCATGCTGCGGACGGAAGACCAGCGCCGCACCATCGGGAACGGACACCCCCTCGCCGATCGGGAATTTCGTGCCGCCGTCGATCTCGAAGCTGCGCCCGGCGCCGCTGCCGACGACCCGCCCCTTCAGGATGTTGGCCGTGCCGAGGAAGCCGGCAACGAAGAGGTTGGCGGGGCGCTCATAGAGCTCCATCGGCGTGCCGACCTGCTGGACGATGCCGTCGTTCATCACGGCGATGCGGTCGCAGATCGAGTTCGCCTCCTCCTGGTCATGGGTAACGAAGATCGTGGTCAGGCCGAGCCGCTGCTGCAGGTCGCGCAATTCGCGCCGGACCTGCACGCGCATCTTGGCGTCGAGATTGGAGAGCGGCTCGTCGAGCAGCAGCACCTTGGGCTCGACCGCGACGGTGCGCGCCACCGCGACGCGCTGCTGCTGGCCGCCGGAAAGCTGCGAGGGCCGGCGCTCGGCGAGATGGGCGAGCCCGACGAGGCCGAGCGCCGCCTCGACCCGCCGGTCGATCTCGGCGCGCTTCACGCCGCGTTCCTCCAGCCCGAAGGCGACGTTGCGGCGCACGCTCATATGCGGCCAGAGCGCATAGGACTGGAAGACCATGCCGACATCGCGCTTCCACGGCGGCAGGCCGGAGATGTCCTGCCCGCCGATCGCGACGCGGCCGGTATCGGCGTGGTTGAAGCCGGCGATCAGCCTAAGCAGCGTGGTCTTGCCGCAGCCGGACGGACCGAGGAAGGCGAAGAATTCGCCCGGCTCGATCGCGAGGTTGACGTCCTTCAGCACATGGTTGTCGCCATAGGAGAGGTTGACGCCCTCGATCGCGACCGAGACGGCCGGCGTGGTCAGGGAGACGTTTGCGTTCATGTCAGTGGCCCATTCCCTTGGCCTTCTGGCTGCGTTCGACGATGAGGTGCGAGAGGAAGGTACAGGCGGCGACGAGCACGACCGCGACGACGCCGAGCGCCGCGCCGGGCCCGCGCCCGGCAGCCGACTGCATGAAGACATAGAGGCCATAAGCCAGCGGTGCGTCGGAATTGGACTGCACCAGCATCAACGTCGCCGAGAGCTCGACCGCCGCCGTCGCGAAGGAGGTGACGAAGCCGGCGAGGATGCCGCCCGTCATCAAGGGCACGACGATGCGGCGCACCGTGCGGGCCTTGGTGGCGCCGAGATTCTCAGCCGCCTCCTCCAGCGAGACCGAGATCTGCTGGAGCGCGGCATGGCAGGCACGCAACGCATAGGGCAAACGGCGGATCGCCAGCGCCATCACGATGGTGATCCAGAGTGCCGCCAGCGGCGTCCCGTCCGGCAGGGTGATGCCGTAGAAGGTCCTGAGATAGCCGATGCCGAGCACGACACCGGGAATGGCGAGCGCCGAGGTCGCCATCCAGTCGAGCCATTCGCGGCCGATCAGCTTGGTGCGCAGCACAAGATAGGCGATCGCGACGCCGAGCACGATGTCGATGCCGCCGGCGAGCGTGGCGTAGATCAGCGTGTTCTTGATGTAGAGCGAGCTCTCACCGAAGACGCGGCCATAATGGGCGAGCGTATAGGCGTCCGGCAGTGGCGAGAACGACCAGACCGTGGCGAAGGAGAGCAGCAGCAGCGCCAGGTGCGGCGCCAGCACCAGCGCCAGGATCAGGATGACGACGCCGTAGCCGAGCACCGCCTCATGCGGGCGCATCACCCGCCGGGCGAGTCCGCCGCCGCCGCGCTGGGTCGTGGCGTAGTCGCGCCCCTTCAGCGCCAGCGCCGAGAGCCACATCGCCAGCACCGAGGCGACGATCAGCACGACCGAGATGACGTAGCCCATCGGGTCGGCGATGCCGATCGAGGTCACCCGCAGATAGGCCTGCGGCGCCAGCATGTCCTTGACGTTGAGCAAGAGCGGCGTCGCGAGATCGTCGAAGACCTTGACGAACACCAACGAGGCGCCGGCGAGATAGCCCGGCAGCGCCAGCGGGAAGACGATGCGGCGGAACAGGCGAAAGCCGGAAGAGCCGAGATTCTGCGCGGCTTCCTCCATGGCGCGGTCGATATTGCGCAGCGCCGCCGAGAGGTTGATCAGGATGAACGGGAAATAGTGGACCGACTGGACGAAGATGACGCCGTTCAGCCCCTCCATGAAGTCGATCTTGAAGCCGAACCAGTCGTCGAGCAGCAGGTTGATCGAGCCGTTGCGGCCGAAGAAGAGCTGCATCGCCACGGCGCCGACGAAGGGCGGCATGATCAGCGGCAGGAAGCCGAGGGTCTGGACGATCGCGGCGCCCCGGAAGGCGAAACGCGTGGTGAGATAGGCGAGCGGCAGGGCGAGCACGGAGGCCCAGACCACCGACATCGCAGAGACATAGAAGGAGTTCCACAACGAGCGCATGAACAGCTCGGTGCGGACGAAATCGTAGAAATTGACCAGCGTGAAGGTCGAGGTGCCCTTCTCGGTGAAGGCGACATAGATCACCGTCGCCACCGGCAGGACCAGGAAGACGAGCAGGAAGGCCGCGATGGCGAGCGCCAGCGCGATCTGGCCGGGCGTGGCGGAGAACGCGCGAGCGCGAGGCGGAGTGGTTGCAGAAATGGCGGTCATGTCTGGCCTGATCGCTGATCAATCAAAGCACCGTCATCCCGGACAAGCGGTGAAGCCGCGCCGATCCGGGATCCATTCCTGAACCGTTCCGGAATGGATCCCGGGTCTCCGCTTCGCTACGCCCGGGATGACGGCGGAGCTTGAAAAGCCTGTCACTTCGCCGCCTTCAGCGCCTCCTCGGCCTTGGCCTTCGCCTTTGCATAGTTGTCGCGGGCGAAGCTTGCCCATTGCGCCTCGACCTCGGCCTGGCGCGCACCCTTCTCCTTGCCGCCGGTGAAGGCGGCGCGCAGCTCCGGGCTCGCGGCCTGCGCCTCGGTGACGGGGAGCGCCGCAATCAAGTTGCGCGCCTCGTCGGCGAGCGCCTTGGCCTGGGCGTTCGGCTTCTTGGCCAGCGCCGCATCGACCTCGTGCAGCGTCTTGGTGACGCCCTTCAGCGCATCGAGCTGGAAGGAGATCAGCTGGTCGAACAGCGTGTCGACCACGGCGGTGCGCGCTTCCGACTTGTCGACGTCGAAGCCGATCATCTTCTGGAAGCGCGGATCCGTGAACGGGTTCGGATAATCGGCGCCGGCCTTGGCATAGACCGCAGGGTTGACCGGCAGGCGACGGATGCCCGGCTCGAGCAGCACCTCCTGCCCGGTCGGCGAGAGCAGGAACTCGATGAAGGCCTCGGCCGCCGCCTTGTTCGGCGGGTTGGCGATGATGCCGACATTGGCCGGCACGACCGTGGTGACCGTCGGGTAGACGAACTTGACCGGGAAGCCCGAGGCCTGCGCCGAGAAGGCGAAGAAGTCAATGACGATGCCGACGCCGACCTGGCCGGAATTGACCGCCTCCGGCACGCCGAAGGAGCGCTCGGTGATCGAGTGGAAATTGCCGGACATCTCCTTGAGGGTACGCCAGCCCTTCTCCCAGCCCTCGCCCTGCAGGATGGTCTCGACGGTCAGATGCGTCGTACCCGAGCGTGCCGGCGAGGCGATCGAGACATGGCCGTAGAAGGCCGGCTTGGCGAGGTCCTGCCAGTCCTTCGGCTCGGGCAGCTTGTTGGCCTTAGCATAGCGCTCGTTCCACATGATGCCGTAGCCGGACGCGGCGAAGCCGAAATAGAAGCCGGCCGGGTCGTTGATCGGATAGGAGCCGATCTTGTCGGGGATGCCGGTCGCCTTCGGCTTGTAGGCAGAGAGCAGGCTCTTGCCTTTCAGCACCTCGAAGGCGTCGGGCGCTGAGGCCCAGAACAGGTCGACCTGATTGTTGGCCTTGGTCTCCTCGACATATTTCACGCCGGCATTGGTGTTGCGGTTCTGGACCTCCAGCGTGACACCGGGCACTGCCTTCTCGAAGGCCTTCTTGATCGGGTCGGTGACGTCCTTCGAGAACGAGGTCACGACCGTGACCTTGCCCGACGGCGCTTGCGCATGAACAGCCGAGGCGGCCAGGGCCAGTCCGAGCGCCGAGACGAGCGCGATCCTGCGTGTAAACATCCAAATCCTCCCTTTCGTCTTCTGTGCCCGCCGACGTCGAGGCCGGCGGCTGGCAAAACCGGTGAATCCGGATTGCCGTTGTCGCAAAACTGTCACAAAAGGCGCAGGCGTGTCATCCCGCTCATTTGCCGCGGGGCGGACTAAGTTGGTGAGAGGCCGTTCCGATGCTGGGCTGGTTCCAGAAGCTGCTGCCGAAGGAAGACAAGTTCTTCGTGCTGTTCGAGCGTCATGCGCAGACGCTGCAGGCGGGCGCCGCGGCGCTCGACGGCCTGCTCAGCGGGGCGACGCCGATCGAGGCCGGCTGTTCCGAGATCTTCGCCGAGGAGAACCGCGCCGACGCGATCGCCGGCGAGGTCATGCTCGAGGTCGGCCGCACCTTCATCACGCCCTTCGACCGCGGCGACATAGAGGAACTGATCGGCTCGATGGACGACGCCATCGACCAGATGCAGAAGACTGCCAAGGCGATCCGCCTGTTCGAGGTCGAGAGCTTTACGCCCTGCATGCAGGAGCTCGGCAAGACGGTCGTCGCAGCCTCGCAGAAGGTCGGCGAGCTCCTGCCGATGCTGCGCGACATCAAGAAGCACGCGGTCGGCATCGGCGCGCTCGCCAAGGAGATCGGGGCAATCGAGGAGCACTCCGACCAGCTTTACGATCAGGGCCTGAAGGAGCTGTTCAAGGCCCATCGCGGCACCGACGCCATGGGCTTCATCGTCGGCGCTGAGATCTACGACCACTTGGAAAAGGTGGTCGACCGCTTCGAGGACGTCGCCAAGCGCGTCAGCCGCATCGTGCTCGAACACCTCTGAGCGGCGCGGCCTCCTGTGGACTTCGCCAGCTTCGCCCCTGCCCTCCTCTTCCTGATCGCCGTCGCGCTGCTGTTCGATTTCCTGAACGGCCTGCATGACGCCGCCAACTCGATCGCGACCATCGTCTCGACGCGGGTGCTGGCGCCGCAATGGGCGGTGTTCTGGGCCGCCTTCTTCAACTTCATCGCCTTCCTGTTCTTCGGCCTGCACGTCGCCCAGACGGTCGGCTCCGGCATCATCCAGGCGACGATCGTCGACGACCGCGTGATCTTCGGCGCACTGACCGGCGCGATCGTCTGGAATGTCGTGACCTGGATCGCCGGCATCCCGTCGAGCTCGTCGCATGCGCTGATCGGCGGGCTGGTCGGCGCCGGCCTGTCCAAGGTCGGCCTCTCGTCGATCGTCTGGTGGGGGCTCGGCAAAACTTTCCTCGCGATCTTCATGTCGCCGGCGATCGGCTTCGCGCTGGCGCTGCTGCTGGTGCTGATCGTCTCCTGGACCTTCCTGAAGGCGGCGCCGATCAAGGTCGATTCGACCTTTCGCCTCCTGCAATTCGTCTCGGCCTCGCTCTATTCGCTCGGGCACGGCGCCAATGACGCGCAGAAGACGATGGGCATCATCGCCGTGCTGCTATTCTCGCACGGCATGATGGGCGAGACCTTCTCGGTGCCGTTCTGGGTGGTGATCTCCTGCCAGGCGGCGATGGCGCTCGGCACGCTCTGCGGCGGCTGGCGCATCGTCCACACCATGGGCTCCAAGATCACCCGCCTCTCGCCGCAACAGGGCTTCTGCGCCGAGACCGGCGGCGCCATCACCCTGTTCCTGGCGACCTATCTCGGCGTCCCCGTCTCGACCACGCACACCATCACCGGCGCGATCATCGGCGTCGGCGCGGCAAGGCGGGTCACCGCAGTGCGCTGGGGCGTCGCCCGTGGGATCGTCTTCGCCTGGATCGTCACCATGCCGGCGGCGGGCCTGATCTCGGCGCTGGCCTATGCTCTGTCAGGCTTCTTCCTGACCGGCCGTTGAGGCGCTTCCGCCTCTAGTTGGAATCACACCGTCTTTCCGGGGCAGGCCGAAGGCCTGAGCCCGGAACCCAGAACCGATGCCCTCTCCGGAAAAGCGCGTCGGCCACAACGCCATCCTGACAACCGGCATCGGTTCTGGGTTCCGGGCCCTTCGCTGCGCGAAGTCCCGGAATGACGGCGTGGTTCCGCATGAAATCGGCATGCTCTAGCCGAGCAGCGGCAGCGCATAGGTCGGGCTACGCCCGGCGCGGGCAAAGAGCGCAAGACAGCTCGACGGGTCCATCCCCGCGCCATCCCAAGCGATCTCGCCGCGATGAATGCCGCCGCCGATGAAGACGCTGTCGATGCCGGCGCCTTGCGCACCGGCGATGTCGTGCTCAAGCGAATCGCCGATCGCCACGACCCGGCTGCGGTCGAGCCCGAGCTTCGCCTGGCAAGTGCGATAGATTCGCGGCTGCGGCTTGCCGTGATAGCGCACGGCGCCGCCGAGCTGCTCATAGGCCCGCGCGACGAGGCCCGGCGCTTCCTGCAGACCACCCTCCGGGCTGGCGCGGTGCAGGTCGGGATTGGCACAGAGCATCGGCAGGCGCCGCTCACCGGCAGCCTTGAGCAGATCCATCCAGCCGGCTACCGACTGCCGTGGTGGGTCCATCGTCATCAGCAGGATGAAGTCAGCGATGGCGACATCATCGACCAGGTCGAGGCCGAGCCCCTCCGCCAGATGCACCTCACCCTCGCGCGCCAGCAGCAGGCAACGGTGGCCGAGCGTGCGGTGGAACGGCTCGTCGCGCGCCCTCAGCGCCTCGCGGGCATCGTCCCCGGCCGAGACGACCTCGTCATAGAGCTCGCGCGCAAAGCCCATCTTCGCCAGCAGCACGGCGTTCTCGGTTCCGCGGCGCCCGGAATTGGAGAGGATGATCACGCGCTTGCCCGCCCGGCGCAGCATCTCCAGCGCCGCCACGGCTCCCGGATAAGGCCGGACGCCGTCATGCAGCACGCCCCATTGGTCGAGCAGGAAGCCGTCATAGCGCGGCATCAGCGTCGCGAGGCTGTCCGGAAAGGTTGTAGAGGAGCGCTTTTGCATCATCAGGATTGAGGCGGAGCCTGCTCTCGTCGTGGACAAGGCCACTTTAGTCGTAAGATCAGGGGTCCGGTCCGGCTGGAATATGACAGTTTTGTGTCACATACTATAGCCAGCTCATAATCAAGATCGACCGGGAGAGACGCCGACTATGACCAAGATGCTGACTTGCCTGTCCGCCACGACTTCGTTGCTCCTTAGCCTCGGGCTCACTGGGGCGGCGCAGGCGCAGGACGCCTGCCCCAATCGCGGCCAGCTCGACACGATGTATTGCGACGCTAACAAGGACCTGGTCGCCGACGTGCCGACCGAGGCCTCGAAGCTGAAGGATCCGTCGGCGCTGGTCTGGGCCTATACGCCGGTCGAGGACCCTGCCGTCTACGCCAACATCTTCAAGCCGCTGACCGACCATCTCGCCGCCTGCACTGGCAAGCGCATCGTCTATTATCCCGTGCAGTCGAACTCAGCCGAGATCGAGGCGATGCGCTCGGGCCGCCTGCACTTTGCCGGCTTCTCGACCGGCCCGACCGGCTTTGCCGTCAACCTCGCCGGCGCGATCCCGTTCGCCGCCAAGGGCTCCGCCGCCGGCGTGCGCGGCTACAACCTCGTCGCCGTGGTCAAGGCCTCCAGCCCCTATCAGAAGCTGTCGGATCTCAAGGACAAGAAGGTCGCCCACACCTCGCCCTCGTCCAATTCCGGCAACCTCGCCCCGCGCGTGCTCTTCCCCGAGCATGGGCTCGAGGCCGACAAGGACTACAAGCCGCTGATGTCGGGCGGCCATGACAAGTCGATCCTCGGTGTGGTCTCGGGCGACTATGACATGGGCGCGGTCGCCGGTGACGTCTATGAGCGCATGATCGTGCGCGGCACGATCAAGAAGGAGGACACCCGCGAGATCTATCGCAGCGCGATCTTCCCGACCTCGTCCTTCGCCTATGCGCACGACCTCAAGCCCGAGCTCGCCAAGAAGCTGACCGACTGCTTCTTCTCCTTCCGCTTCACCCCGGAGATGACCAAGGAGTTCAACGGCGACGATCGCTTCCTGCCGATCACCTACCAGAAGGACTGGGCGGTCGTGCGCGATGTCGCCGAGAAGTCGGGCACGCCCTACAACAAGTCGGCCTACGACACCGAAGCCAAGCGCGAGGCCGACGAGCTCGCCAAGAAGAAGGCGCAGCAGCCCGCGCCGGCCAAGGCTCCCTGACGCGAAAGCCATAGCAAGCTCATGAGCGCGCTTCCCGCCGCAGAGGCGCCCGGCCATGGCCGGGCGCTCATCATCCGCAACCTCGTCAAGGAGTACCGCAAGGGGCAGCCGGTCCTGCGCGACATCTCGCTCAGCGTCACCGAGCCTGGCATCGTCGCGATCATCGGCCCGTCCGGCACCGGCAAGTCGACGCTGATCCGCTGCATCAACCGGCTGGTCGATCCGACCTCCGGCTCAATCATGCTGGGCGGAACCGATCTGGCGAAGCTGCAGGGTGAGCCGCTCAGGGCCGCACGCCGGCGCCTCGGCATGGTCTTCCAGGAATACAACCTGGTCGAGCGGCTGACGGTGATCGAGAACGTGCTCTGCGGCCGACTCGGCTATGTCCCGGTCTGGCGCGCCTGGACGCGGCGCTTCCCCGAAGAGGATATCGCCCGCGCCTTCGCACTGCTGGAATCGGTCGGGCTCGGCGACTTCGCCACCCGCCGCGCCGACCAGCTCTCCGGCGGCCAGCGCCAGCGCGTCGGCATCGCCCGCGCGGTGATGCAGGAGCCGGACCTCATCCTCGCCGACGAGCCGACCTCCTCGCTCGATCCCAAGACCTCGGTCGAGATCATGGAACTGCTCGCCAAGGTCGGGCGCGAGCGCAATATCCCCGTGCTGGTCAACATCCACAACGTGGCGCTGGCTCGCCGCTATGCGCTGCGGATGATCGGCATGTCGAAGGGCCTCGTCGTCTATGACGGCCCGCCGGCCGGGCTGCAGGACAGCCATCTCGCCGAGATCTATGGCGGCGAAGGCTGGATGGAATGAGCGCTCCTCCCCTCAGCGAGGGCCTCAGCCTGCGCGCCCGTGCCTTCCCGCCGAACTGGCCGCTGCGCCTCGGCGCGGTGCTGTTCGTCGCCTATGTGATCTATGCGGCGGGGATCGTCGACATCCGCTGGGAGCGTTTCGTCCAGGGCCTCGGCAATGGTGCGCGCTTCCTTGGCCGCATGTTCCCGCCGAACCTGGCGCAGGACAAGATGCAGCTGCTCGCGCAGGGCATGCTGGAATCGCTGCAGATCGCCATCATCGCGACCGGCGCCGGCGTGCTGCTCGCCCTGCCAGTCGGTCTCTGCGCCGCCCGCAACCTGATGCCGCTGCCGGTGACGATCCTGGCACGCGGTTTGATCGCGCTCTGCCGGACCTTCCACCCGGTCATCGTCGCCATCCTCTTCGTCAAGGCGGTCGGCTTCGGCGCGCTCGCCGGCATCCTGGCGCTGATCGTCGCCACCATCGGCTTCATCGCCAAATTGATCGCCGAGGCGATCGAAGAGATGTCGATGAAGCCGATCGAGGCGCTGCGCGCCGCCGGCTCACCCTTCCTCTCGGTCGTGGTCATGGGCGTGGTGCCGCAGGTGCTGCCGCGCTTCATCGGCTTTGCCGCCTACCAACTCGACTCGAACCTGCGCAATTCCGCCCTGGTCGGCCTCGTCGGTGGCGGTGGCATCGGCGCCACCCTGTTCACCGCCTTCCAGCGCTTCGACTACGACTTCGTGCTGACCATCATCATCGCGATCATCCTGGCGGTGATGGCCGGCGAGATCCTCTCGGCCTTCATGCGCCGGGTCTACCAGGACGAGGCGCCAAGCGGCGAGGTCAAGGCCGGTGCCAACGGCCCGGTCTGGCACCGCTTCACTGCGGCCGAGCGCGGCATGCGCCTCGCCTTTTGGGCCCTGGCGGCGCTGGCGCTGGGCTGGTCGGTCCAGACCATCGAGGTGATTCCGGAATTCCTCTATGACGCGCCGGCGCAGACGGCCGACCTCTTCGCCAGGATGTGGCCGATCGACTGGGCTTACTTTCCCAAGACCGTGCAGCAGGCGCTGATCGAGACGCTGCACACCGCGACGCTCGGCACGGTGCTGGCGATCCTCATGGCGACGCCGGTGGCGCTGATGTGCGCCCGCAACATCTCGTCCTCGGCCTGGGTCAACACGCTCGGCCGCTTCATCCTGGTCGCGACCCGCTCGGTGCATACGCTGGTCTGGGCGCTGCTCTTCGTCGCCGTGTTCGGGCCCGGCGCGCTCGCCGGCGTGATGGCGGTGGCGGTGCATTCGATCGGCTTCACCGGCAAGTTCCTGGCGGAGGCGATCGAGGAGGCCAAGCCCGGCCCGATCGAGGCGCTGCGGGCGGCGGGAGCACCCTGGCGTTCGGTGCTGCTCAAGGGCTTCTGGCCGCAGGTGAAGCCGGCCTTCCTCGCCGTCAGCCTGTTCCGCTGGGACATCAATGTGCGCGAGAGCGCCGTGCTCGGCCTGGTCGGCGCGGGCGGCCTCGGCGTCGCCCTGCAGGCGGCGATGGACAATCTCTACTGGGATCAGGTCGGGCTCGTGCTCGTCGTGATCTTCGCGGTGGTGGTGGTCACCGAGATCGTCACCGCGACGTTGCGCGCGAAGGTGATCTGAGCGCAGGACCGACAGCCCGAGACGGGAGGCAGGCGCCTCCCGTTTCAGGCCCGCAGCAAGGGCAGCAGCTGGTCGCCCTGCCGCCTGATCTCGGGCAGATAGGGTGTGTCCGACAGGACGAAATAGCTGATGCCGAGGTCACGGTACTTGCGCAACGAACGCGCCACGTCCTCGGCCGAGCCGACCAGCCAGGTGGTGCCGGCCCCGCCGCCGCCGAACTTGCCCGGCGTGGTGTAGAGATTGTCGTCGAGCACCTCGCCGCGGCCTTGCAGGTCGAACAGGCGCTGCTGGCCGACAGCGACGCCGCGCCGATGGTCGTTCCAGCCGCCGCCCTTGCCCTGCGCCATCTCGGCGACTTTGACCTGCGCATCCGCCCAGGCCTGCTCCGTGGTGTCGCGAACCAGGGTCGTGATCCGCAACCCAAATTCGAGCGGCGGCAGGTCGCGGTCGAGATCGCGGCTCAGCCTCTGCAGCCGCTCGATGCGCTGTCTGATATCCTCGAGCGGCTCGCCCCAGAAGAGCTGGACGTCCGCGTCAGCCGCAGCTACCCGCTCGGCCGCCTCGGAGGCGCCGCCGAAATAGAGCCTGGGATGGCGCCGAGCGCCGCGCTGCTCGATACGCGGCACTACGGTCGATCCGTCGACCCGGAAATGCTCGCCGGCGAAGTCGACATTCTCTTCAGTCCAGAGCCGGCGGACGAGGCGCATGAACTCCCTGGTGCGGCCATAGCGATGCGCCTGGTCGCCCTCGCTGTCGCCATAGGCGGCGAGATTGTCCTTGCCGGAGACGATGTTGATGCGCACGCGCCCGCTGGTCAGGTGGTCGAGCGTCGCCACGGCGGAGGCGAAGTTCGCCGGCCGCCAATAGCCCGGGCGGATCGCGATCAGCGGCTCGAAGCTGGTGGTGCGGGCTGCAAGCGCGGCCGCCACCGTGAAGGTGTCCGGCCGGCCCCAGCCGGTGCCGATCAGCGCGCCCTTCCAGCCGTGCTCTTCCAGCGCCCTGGCGTGGCTGGTCAGCGTCTCCAGGCTGTTATGGCCCTTACCCGCGGAATCGCCGCGATGACCGGGCTCGACGACATTGGGGATGTACCAGAGGTATTCGGATTCAAGGCTCATATCGTCGTGTCGCAGTCGGCCGGTCAGCAAGTTTGCAGCTCGCCCGAAGACAGCATCGGGCAGCATTTGCGCGTGCCCCAGACTGCGCGCCCGCTCAGCGCCGCGTCAATGAAACGTTCTTTCAAAAGAACGATGCAGATGGAATAACGACCTCCGCTTTTGCCCGAAGGGAGAAAGCCGTCCTCGATCGACTCATTTTCAAGCCCCTGTCGGGTGTTCAGCCGCAAGGCAGCCTCTTCAGATGGGCGAAAACAGGCCGCCGCAGAGCTGCCCGGCCGTAGAGCCTGCGGCCAGCGTCATGCAGCCATGGCTGAGATGAGCGCTGCGCTCGCTGCCGAGCCGGGCCGCAGACGAGCTGAACTTCGCCAGCAGATCGGAATCTGACAAAGGGCGCCCCCGGTCGCCGCGTGCGGTCATGGTCTCGGATTCCACGATTTGCCCCGATTTGAGGATAATGCGCAGGCGCGCCAGTCTCTCCGCCGGGAAACACCAGGAGAATTCGGCCGCTTCGACCAGCCTTATACGTCGCAGCATGCCCTGGATCGCGGGATCGGCGAGGCCACCGCCGCCGATCTCCTCGGCGCCAAGCCGCCCGCGGACGATGAAGGCGGCCAGCGGGAAGCCGATCGCGTACTGCGCCGCCTCCGTTGTCGCCGGCAGTTGCGCGCCGAGCCGCACGGCTTCATGGAACGTCTCGACCTCGATCAGATCAATGTCCGAAGCCTCGAAGTCATACCCGCCAAGAAGGCTGCTCGCCGCCTCGATCGCCGGTTGCGCCCAGCGGCAGACCGGCCATGGCTTGAAGTACTGGTCGAGGATCAGCCAGCGCTCTCCGAGATCGGCCCAGATCGCGGCCTGCTCGGGTGCCTCCATGGTGATCGCCGGCGCGCCGGTGAAGCCGTCCTTTGCCAGATAGGCCGCGCTGACGCCGGCGAGAGCGCCCCAGCCCGAGCCGTCCTTGACCATGGTCGGATGGTCGATGCAGCGCATCATCTGGCTGCGCGGGCCGTGATATTCGGCGATGCCGAGCGCGTGGCGGGTGCGCTCGCTGTCGAGGCCAAGCAGATGAGCTGCGACGGCGGCACAGCCGAGCGCATTCCAGGCGCCGGAGGTGTGGTAATCGCAGGCGCTGGCATGCAGGGCGATCCCGGCCCGTGTCGCGATCTCGTAGCCGAGGACGAGGCAGGTCAGTAGCGCCTCGCCGTCGAGAGCGCCCTCATCGAGCAGGCCTTCGGCATCGGCGACAGCAAGTAGCGTAGGCAGGATGGCGACGCCGGCATGGCCCTTGGTCAAGGCGTGGCCGTCATGGGCGTCGAAGGAATCGATCGTCGTCGCCCCGGCGAAGGCAGCACCCGCAGCGCTCGCCCGACGCCCGTCGAAGAGCAGGCGTGCGCCCTTGTGCCCGGCGCCGAGATGATCGACCGCGAAATCATGCGCGATGCGGGACAATTGCGTCTGCCGCCCACTAATCGCGACACCGACGAGATCGAGCAGGCAGCGGCGGGCCTGATGGACAACCTCCGGCGGCAGCTGGGCGAAATTCAAGCCATGGATGAAGTCGATCGGGTCGGTCATGAACGCTGGCTTTCGTTGTGCGAGATCAGGCTGCACAGCAACTCGCCGACCAAAACGGGATCGCTGTCGCGGGCGGTCGGCAGGCGGTGGCGCGCCGTCTCGCCATCGGCCTGCGACAGCTCCGCCATGATGAGACCGGGGCCAGTTCCCGCTCGCGCCAGCTCATGGCCGGACGCATCGAGGATGCGCGATCCGCCCCAGAACGCGGCACCGCCGCGCGCGCCGCAATGATTGGCGAAGAGGGTCGGCAGGCCGTATGTCATTGCGGTATGACCGAGATTGATCTGCCAGCCGCGTGGATTGTCGAAGCCACCGCCGACGGCAGCGAGCGCCGAGGCTGCCGGCAACAGCAGCAGATTGGCGCCGCCGAGGGCGGCGAGCCAGGGCAATGCCGGGTTCCAGGCATCGGCGCAGATCAGCGTGGCGACGCGCCAACCTGCCGCAAGTTCGACCGAAGCGAGATCGCCGCCGCGGGTGTAGACGCGGTCCTCGCGCAGGGCGCCGTAACCCGGCAGGTTGAGCTTGCGATGGACCGCGAGCAGCCTGCCGTTGCGGAAAAGGCCCTGACTGTTAAAGAAGCGGCCCTGCTCGCCGCGTTCGATGAAGCCGGCCGAAACCGTGATGCCGTCAGCCGCCGCGGCGAGACGGTCGAGCAAGTCGGCACCTTGGCTGAGGGCCAGCGCCGCGCAGTCGGGAGCGGCGAGATAGTCGGTCAGCGACAGCTCGGGAAAGAGCAGCAGCTCTGCGTCCTCCCCACGCGCCCTCGTGATGGCGTCAAGATGTGCGGCAAGGTTGGCGGAGAGATCGGCCGGCTCGCAGTGGATCTGAGCGACCGCGACCTTCAGCGACGACATTGGATCCTCGCGGGACAGCCGGAGACGCAGTGCGCCTCCGGCCTCGGCGGAACGATCAGACCAGCGACTGCGCCTTGAGGAAGCCGGCGGCGACCTCCTCGATGCTCTTCTTGTCGACATCGACGGAGGCGTTGAGCCTGGCCATCGTCGCATCGTCGAGCTTGGCGGAGAGCCCGTTCAGCAGCTCGGCCAGCTTCGGGTTCTTGTCGAGCGTCTCCTTGCGGACGACAGGGGTCATCGCATAGGTCGGGAAATAGCCCTTGGTATCGGCCAGGATGACGAAATCGAAGGCCGGGACGCGCCCGTCGGTAGCGAAGACGAGCCCGACATCGACTTGGGCATCGCGCAGCGCCTGGTAGATCAGGCCGGTATCCATGCGCACCACGTTCTCGCGGCCGAAGTCGAAGCCATAGGTCTTCTGCAGCGGGGCGAGCCCGTCGGGACGGGCGTAGAACTCGGCGTTGCAGCCAAGCTTCAGGGCCTGGCCAGCCTTCAGCTTGGTTGCGAGATCGTCGAGCGTCTTGACGCCCTTGGCCTCGGCGTCCTTCTTGCGCATGGCGAGCGCATAGGTGTTGTTGGCCTTGGACGGATTGAGCCAGACAAGCCCCTTGGCGGCGTCGAGCTCCTTGACCTTCGTATAGGTCGCGGCCGCATCCATCTTGTCGGAGACCTTGTTGAAGGTGATCAGCGAGGTGCCCGTGTACTCCCAGTAGAGGTCGATCTGTCCGGCTTCCTGGGCCTGGCGCAGCGGCGCGGTGCCTAGGCCCGCGCGCTTGTCGACGGTGAAGCCCTTGGCCTTGAGCAGCTGCGTCGTCATCTCCGACATGATCTGCTGCTCGGTGAAATTCTTGCCGCCGACGACGATGGTCTGCGCCTGCGCGGCAAGCGGCAGGGCGGCGAAGGCCAAAGCGGCGGAAGCGAGCCTCAGGAAACTGCGCTTGTGCATGGTCGTACTCCCGTTTTCTGGTTGTGTTGACCGCTGCTCAGCGCAACGGGTTGACGCCTTTCGGGACCAGCCAGAACTGGATCTGGCCGATCAGGAAATCGACGAGCACGGCAAGCAGCGCCGTCGGGATCGCGCCCGCCAGCAGCATGCTCGGCTCCATCAGGTCGATGCCGGTGAAGATGAGTTCGCCGAGGCCGCCGCCACCGATCAGGAAGGCCAGCGGCACGGTGCCGATATTGATGGCGAAGGCTGTGCGCACGCCTGCCAGGATGACGAAGACGGCGTTGGGCAGTTCCACCCGCCGCAGGATCTGGCCGGGCGCCATGCCCATGCCGCGCGCCGCCTCGATCAGATGCTGCGGCACCGAGCGCAGGCCGGCGATGGTGTTGAGCACGATCGGCAGCAGCGTCAGCACGAACAGCGCGAAGACCGCGGGCGGCGAGCCGATGCCAAGGAACGACATCGAGATGGCGAGCAGCGCCAGTGTCGGGATGGTGGTGCCGAGATTGACGAGCTGCGTCACTGCATCGGCGAACATCTCGAAGCGCGGGCGCGTCAGGACGATGCCCAGCGGAATGCCGACGGCGAGCGCGATGGCGCCCGACATCGCGGCGAGGGCGAGATGCTGGCGGATGAGATAAGTCACGTCCTGCGCATGGCCGAGGATCGCCGGGATGGTGCCGCGCGCCTGCAGCCAGGCGCCGAGCGCGAAGGCGCCGAAGACGACGAGCCAGCGAAGCGTCCCTGCCAGGCCCGCAAGCGCCATCTCAGCTTTCCCGATAGGTCGCGCCGAGCACCTGGGTGATGCTCTTCTGGGTAACGTAGCCCTTGTAGAAGCCGTCATCGTCGACGCAGGCGAGCCAGGTCACGCCATGGGTAAACATCTGCGAGACGGCGGTGCGCAAATCGTCGCGGATGTTGACGACGCCCGGCAGCGGCTCCTGATGCTCGCCGACCGTGCCCTTGCGCTCGCGCGCCTCCTCCAGCCGCACCACGCCGCGCGCCCGGCCGCGCGGCCCGACCATCACGATCGCGACATGGCCGTGCTCCTCCATCAGCCGGACGGCGGTGTCGAGCGGGTCCTCGGCGCGCACGCGCGGCGGCTGCGCCATCATCGCGTCGGTGACCTTGATCAGCCGCAGCCGCTTCAGAGTCCGATCCGAGCCGACGAACTCGGAAACGAAGGCGTCGATCGGATGGGCGAGGATGTTGTCGGGCGTGTCGTACTGGATCAGCTTGCCGTCGCGGAAGATCGCGATGCGGCTCGCCATCTTCACGGCTTCGTCGATGTCGTGGCTGACGAAGACGATGGTCTTCTTCAGCTCCGCCTGGAGCTTCATGAACTCGTCCTGGATCACCTCGCGGTTGATCGGGTCGATCGCGCCGAAGGGCTCGTCCATCAGCAGCACCGGCGGATCGGCGGCGAGCGCGCGCACCACGCCGACGCGCTGCTGCTGGCCACCGGAGAGCTGCTTGGGATAGCGCTTCAGGAAGACCGACGGGTCGAGATTGACCATGTCGAGCAGCTCGGAGGCGCGCTTGCGCGATTTGCCCGCCGGCCAGCCGAGCAGGTCCGGCACGACGCAGATGTTCTCCTCGATCGTCATGTTGGGGAACAGGCCGATCTGCTGGATGACGTAGCCGATCGAGCGCCGCAGCGTGACCTCGTCGACGCCAGCCGTATCCTTGCCGTCGACATAGATCCTGCCCGAGGTCGGCGGGATCAGCCGGTTGATCATCTTCATCGTGGTGGTCTTGCCGCAGCCCGAGGGGCCTAGCAGGACGCAGACAGCGCCGGCCGGCACCTCCATGTCGATGCGGTCGACGGCGATCATCGTCCCGAAATGCTTGGAGACCTGCTCGAGACGGATCATTTCAGCTTCAATCCCGGCGAGGTGAGCAGGCGCTGCGCGAAGAGCAGTCCGTAATCGGCGAGGATCGCGAGCAGGCTGACGGCAATGGCGCCGGTCAGGAGCTGGCGGATGTCGGTCTGCGAGATGCCCCGCGAGATGAAGGTGCCGAGCCCGCCGGCGCCGATATAGGTCGCAATCGCGGCGATCGCGATGTTCAGCACCACGGCGCTGCGCACCCCGTTCAGGATCACCGGCAGCGCCAGCGGCAGCTCGACGCGGCGCAGCCGCTCCAGCGTGGTCATGCCCATGCCGCGGGCCGCCTCGCGCAACGCCGGATCGACGTTCATGATCGCCGTATAGGTGTTCCGGATGATCGGCAGCTGCGCATAGAGGATCAGCGCGATCACCGCCGGCAGGTAGCCGATGCCGTGGCCGATGGCCGAGAGCAGCGGGATCAGGAGGCCGAACAGCGCGATCGAGGGGATCGTGATGATGATCGAGGCGATGTAGAGGACGAGATCCGCCGCACGCCTGCTCTGGGTGATGGCGATGCCGGTCGGCACGCCGGTCAGGATCGCGACGCCGACCGAGACGGCGACCAGCGAGACATGCTCGAGCATGCGCTGCCCGATCACCGGAAGATTCGCCATGATGAAGGCGATCGTGTCCACTGCCGCTCCCCGCCGACGGTTATCCGTCTTGCAGCGAAAGTGTCGATCAGAACCGTTCCAGCCTCGGGCCGGGAAAGCGACATCGCATGTCGCGCTTGCGACCTGCCGTGCTCAGCTGGCCGAGGCCGGTGTCGCCTCCTCGCTCGCAGGCCGTCCGCGCAGCTGGCTCGGCCGCACGCCCTGCAGCTTTTTGAACCAGTGGGCGAAATGCGAGGTCGAGGTAAAACCGGCCGCGATCGCGACCTCGAGGACCGGACGATCGGAATAGAGCAGCAGCTCACGCGCCCGGTCGATGCGCAAAGAGAGATAATAGCGCGCCGGCGAGGTCTGCAGATAGCGCAGGAACAGCCGCTCGAGCTGGCGCGGGCTCATGCCGACCTTCTCGGCGATCTCGGCGATCGAGATCGTATCCTCGACATGGCGTTGCATCAGCTTGAGCGCGTTGCGCACGGCGGGCGGCAGGCTCGACATCCGCTCCAGCCGCCCGCCGCTCTGGTTGTCGCGCTCGTCGCGGATGCGGTCATGGTGGAACTGGTTGGCGACGCGGCGGGCGAGATCGGCGCCATGGCGCTCGGTGATCAGGTGCAGCATCAGGTCCATCGCCGCAGAGCCGCCCGAGCAGGTCATCCGGTCGCGGTCGATCTCATAGAGCTTGTCGGTGCAGACGAGATGGGGAAACTCCTCCTGAAAGGCGGGGCGGTTCTCCCAGTGGATCGTCGAGCGATAGCCGTCGAGCAGGCCGGCGCGCGCCAGCAGATAGGTGCCGGTCGAGAGCGAGCCGACGCGCACGCCGCTGCGCGCCGCCTTGCGCAGGATGGACAGGTAGCGCCGCTCGTCGACCGACTGGATGCGCAGGCCGCCACAGACGAAGAAGTAGTGCGAGCCGGGCAAGGCGGTCTCGGCAGCCTCGGCCGGGATCGGAATGCCGTTCGACGCGGCGAGGACGCCGCCATCGAGGCTCGCCAACCGCCAGCGCCAGGCCTCGCGGTCGACCAGGCGATTGAGCGAGCGCAGCGGCTCGATGGCCGAGGCGACGCTCATCATCGAGAAACCCTCGACGAGCAGCAGCGTGACGATCTGGGTACCGGCTGACGCCTCTCTCATCATGCCTCGACCTCCTCCCCTGATGATCCCGCCGGGAACCGGTCAAAGGAAGCGGATTTCCGACATTGTTGCAATGAAAGCGACATTCCCTCGTCGCAAAGCTTGCCGGCCAGGTCGGAATGCTCCGGCCTCCCGCCCCTGCGACGGCGCAAGATCGCCTCCATCCTCCGCAGGGGTCACCAGCCGATGATCGATCGCGACCGCATCCGCCAGCTCCTCGCCGAGCGCCGCGAGGGCTATAGCCTGCCGCAGGCGTTCTATGTCGATCCGGCGATGCACGAGACCGACATCAAGGCCGTGTTCGAGAGCGACTGGCTGTTCGCCTGCAATGCCTGCGAGATCAGGAAGCCGGGCGACTACCTGACCCTGACCGTCGGCGAGAACCCGGTCGTGGTGCTGTGCGACCGGGACGGCCAGGTGCGCGCCTTCCACAACAGCTGCCGCCATCGCGGCTCGCGCATCTGCGGCCATGAGAAGGGCCGCGCCAACCGGCTCGTATGCCCTTATCACCAGTGGGTCTACGAGCTCGACGGCTCGCTGCTCAATGCCCGCCAGATGCCGGCCGATTTCGACCGCTCGGCCCATGGGCTGAAGCCCGTCCATGTCGAGGTGATCTGCGGCATGGTCTATATCTGCCTTGCAGAGAGCCCGCCCGACCTGACGCGCTATCGCGAGGCGGTGACGCCCTATATCGCGCCGCATATGCCGGAGCGGACCAAGGTCGCCTTCGAGATGACCCTGATCGAGGACGCCAACTGGAAGCTCGTCATCGAGAACAACCGTGAATGCTACCACTGCGCCGGCAATCATCCGGAGCTCCTGGTGACGCTGGTCGAATTCGCATTGCCGGACGATCCGCACGGACCGGCCGAGTTCAAGGGACTGATGGACCGCAAGACGGCGAAATGGGATGGCCTCGGCCTGCCGCATCAGCCGGTCGATGGCGGGCAGGAGTTCCGCTGTATCCGCCTGCCGTTCCATGAGGGAGCGCTATCGTTCACGATGGATGGCGGGCCGGCCTGCAACAAGCTGCTCGCCGACTTCACCGAGCCCGATCTCGGCTCGGTTCGGATGTTCCGGGTGCCGAACAACTGGAACCACTTCCTCGCCGACCACATTCTGCATTTCAGGGTGCTGCCACTCTCCCAGGACAAGACCGCGGTGCGCACGACCTGGCTGGTGCACGAGGATGCGGTCGAGGGCGTCGATTACGACATCCAGCGGTTGACCGAGGTCTGGATCGCGACCAATGCGCAGGATGCCGAGCTCGCGGCGGTGAACCATGCCGGCATCCGCTCGATGGGCTATCAGCCCGGCCCCTATGCTCCGACCGAGTTCATGCTCACCAACTTCACCAACTGGTATGCCGGCAAGATGGCCACCTATGCCGGCGAGCCCGCGCCGTTCAGGATCGCCGCCGAATGAGCCTGGACAGCCTCGAAGCACCAGCCGCAGCTGCCCCAGCTGCCGATCTGCTGCAGCTCACCGTCGCCAAGATCCGCGACGAGACGCACGATGTGAAAACTTTCACCTTTCGGCCGGAGGGTGGCGTACCGCGCTACGCTGCCGGCCAGTCGATGACGCTGAAGCTCTCGATCGGCGGTGAGACGCTGTTCCGCACTTTCTCGCTCGCCTCTGCGCCGGATGCCTCCGGTACGATTGCGATGACGATCAAGGCGCATGCCACGGGCCGCATCACCCGCTGGCTGCACGATGAACTCGTGGTCGGCGCACGGCTCGAAAGTCGGCCGCCGAAGGGCCGCTTCACTATCGACAGCCGCACGACCGACAGGATCGCCCTGGTCTCGGCCGGCTCCGGCGCAAGCCCGTTGATGGCGATGTTGCGCCATCTCGCTGCGACCAAGCCTGATATCGATGTGCATTGGCTCCATGCCGCACGGACGCCGCGCGACATCCTGTTCGCCCGGGAACTCGCCGAGCTGCAGGCGCGGATGCCCAATCTCAAGGTCGCGATGCTCGCCAGCCGGCCAGAGCCCGGCTGGTTCGGCTTCGCCGGCCGGCTCGGGCGGCGACTGGTCTCGGTCGCACTGCCGGATTACGGGCGCCGCGAGGTCTTCTGCTGCGGCCCTGCCGGCTTCATGGAGGAAGCGCGGCTGATCCACGCTGCCGAGGGCGGCGCCCGGGACCTCTTCCATGTCGAGCATTTCGGTGCCGTCGCACCTGTGGCTCCGCCGCCGGTTCCGGCCGATGCGCCGGCCGGGGGCTATGCCGTGACGTTCGGCGACAAGCATTTCATCGCCCGGCCGGGCGAGACGCTGCTGCAGGCAGCAACGCGCCAGACCATCGTCATCCCCTGCGGCTGTGCCTCCGGGATGTGCGGCACCTGCCGGGTCAGCCTCGTCGAAGGCTCGGTCGAGATGCGGCACGAGGGCGGGATCTCGCCCGAGGAGGAGGCGCAGGGCTATATCCTCGCCTGCTCGTCCCGCCCACGCTCGGATGTGACGATCGCGTTGTAGGACGCGCTGCCGGCGTTGCGGCGAAGCGCTCCGGGAATGTGGATTGCCCCGTTCAAAGCGATGACTGAAGCCTTTGGGCCGCCAAGCCTCCCGCGGCGCAGGCTGGCCATCGTACCAGCACCACCAGGGATTGTGCAGGAAGCTGGGGATTGGCCTGCTGCTCTGCGTCGCGCTCGGCTAACATGGCCATTGGCAAACTCCTTGGCCGGCGCCTTCGCAGCCTGCCGAACGACAGGTGGAGGCCGGCAGGACGGCATGAAGACGCTTATCGACTCCACCCATGCGCTGATCGACGGACTGGCCGCGATCCGCCGGCAATTCAGCGTAGCGGACCAGTTTCCGTCCGAAGTCCTCGCCGCAGCGAAAGCAGCA
This sequence comes from Bosea sp. 29B, assembly GCF_902506165.1. NCBI lineage: Bacteria > Pseudomonadati > Pseudomonadota > Alphaproteobacteria > Hyphomicrobiales > Alloboseaceae > Allobosea > Allobosea sp. 29B. The sequence goes on along the minus strand of NZ_LR733817.1, from coordinate 4,868,570 downwards.
GCCGGGCGCATGCCGACCGAGCATGCCGATCGCACCGACCGGCCCTTCGTCACGCTGGACCCCGCGACCTCGACGGATCTCGACCAGGCCTTCGCGATCGAGCGCAGCGGCCGCGACCTGCTGCTGCACTACGCCATCGCCGATGTCGCCTGGTTCGTCGACGATGGCGACGCAGTCGACCGGGAGGCCTGGCGACGCGGCACGACGATCTACCTGCCGGACGGCAAGGCCGGGCTGTATCCACCGGCCCTGACCGAGGGCGCAGCGAGTCTGCTCCCGGCGGTCTCCCGGCCGGCCGTGATCTTCACGACCCGGGTCGACGCGGACGGCAATGTCCATCTCGACGGCGCCGAGCGGGCCGTCATCCGCAGTACGGCCAAGCTCGCCTATGACTGCGTCCGCGCCGCCGACCTGCCACCCGATTTCGAGGAGCTGTCCCGCCGTATCGACGCTGCCGAAAGCCGGCGCGGCGCGGCGCGCGTCGACCCGCCCGAACAGGAGGTCAGCGCTCTCGATGATGGCCGCTACCAGCTGACGTTCCGGCCGCGCCTGCGAAGCGAGGAGCAGAATGCGGCCTTGTCGCTGGCCAGCAATCTCGCCATCGCCGACGCCCTCCTGGCAGCCCATACCGGCCTGTTCCGGGTCATGCCCGAGCCGGATGAGAAGGCCGTTCAGCGCCTGCGTCACACGGCGCAGGCGCTGGGATTGTCATGGCCGGGGATGGAGCCCCTCGTCCAGTTCGAGAAGACGCTGAACCTCGCCGACAGCAGGCACGCGGCCTTCATGCTGGCGGTGAGGAGGGCCAGCGGCGGCGCGAGCTATGTTCCCTACCGCGAAGGCACCCTACCCTGGCATGCGCCGATGGCAGCGAGCTATGTGCATGCCACGGCGCCGCTGCGCCGTCTGGCCGACCGCTATGTCGTGCGTGCCGCCCTGGCGATCGCAAACGGCCAGCCGGTGCCGCCGGCGGTATCGGCCGCATTCGAACAATTGCCCCCGGTGATGGCGCGGGCCGACGCCCGCGACGGTCAGATCGACCGAGCCGTGATCGATCTGGCCGAGGCCGTGATGCTGAAAGGCAGTGAAGGCACCACATTCAAGGCAGTGGTGACCGATGCGGACGAGCACGGCCTGCGCATCCAGCTCTGCGACCTGCCTGTTGTCGCGCGGGTTCGCGGGCAAGGTGGCAGCCCGGGCGATGCGATCCAGGTCAAGCTGACTGCCGCCAATCCCCCGCGCCACATGGTCACCTTCGAACGAGCAGGTTGAGCGCGAGCGCCTCGCCCCCGGGGCTGCGCCGGGTCAGCCCTTGGCCAGCCAGGCGTTGAAGCGCTCGTTCAGCGCCTCGAGATTGTCGTTCCAGAACTGCTCGTCGTAGCGGACGTTCTGCTCGAGGTTCTTGCCGACCGGCATCAGCGGCAAGCGGTCGGGTGCGAGCAGGCCGGCGGACTTGCCGTTGACCGGCGCGACCGGCTGGATCGCCGAAAAAGCGGCCTGCGCCTCCGGTGAGGTCGCGAAATTGATGAACTCGTAGGCCCGATCGATGTTCTTGCCGCCGCTGACGATGGTCCAGTAGTCGATCGTGTAGAAGGCGTCCTGCCAGCCATAGCCCAGCGGCGCCCCTTCGGCGCGGGCCTCGAGGATGCGGCCGATGAAGGAGGTCGACATCACGACATTGCCCGAACTGAGCCAGTCCGAGGGCTGCGCTCCGGCCTCCCACCACTGGATGCTCGACTTGATCTCGTCGAGCTTCCTGAAGGCGCGGTCGATACCGGCGGGCGTCCGCATGACCTTGTAGACATCCTCGCGCGTAACGCCGTCCGCCAGCAGGGCGATCTCCAGCGTCGCCTTCGGCTGGCGACGCAGCGCGCGCTTGCCGGGATATGTCTTCAGATCCCAGAAATCGGCCCAGGTCTTCGGCTGCTCGCCTGTCAGCTTGCTGTTGTAGGCCAGTACCAGCGACCAGCCGACGGAACCGATGCCGCAAGGTGTGATGCCGCCGGCCGGGAAATCGGCGGCGTGCGTCAGCTTCGACTTGTCGAGCTCGACGATCGCCCCCTCGGCGCAGGCGTTGATCGTCTCCGGGGAACCAAGCGTGATTACGTCCCAGACGGTGTTCCTGGCTTCGACCATCGCCCGGATCTGGCCGAGCCCTCCAGTGTAGACGGCGTCCCGTACTACGGTACCTGTTTTCTTGGTATAGGGCTCCATCAGTACCGAGCGCTGCTTCTGGGTGTAGCTTCCGCCCCATGTCGCAACCGTGAGACTGTCGGCTAATGCGGCTGAAGATGCTAAAGCGATCGCTGAAAATCCAGCCAGAGCGGCGAGGCCCGTCATGATGATTCCCCTTTTTGGTTTCGCGATTCAATGGCTGTCGTGTTGAGTTCAGACGCCATTTTTACGAAACGATGTTTCTTTATAAGAAACGTATATTCCCTCACTTTCTCTGTCAACGGAACCACGCGTCGACGCAGAGGCGCGAGCGCGGGCGACCCGACGCTGGTACGCCGACAAGCGGGGATGGCGATGGTGAAGGCCGTCACGGCGCGGCAGCGGCCGGCGACGGATGCGGCGCGATTGCCCGGAACTGTCCGGCTGGCTTCTTGACGCCAGGCGCGGCCGTCAGGCCGGGCGGCGCAGCGGAATGATCGAGCCCTTGTAGCCGAGATTCCACGACGCCTTGATCGCGGCGCGCAGAACGGCGTCGACCTGTGCCTTGTCCGGCTCGGCCTTGATGTACTGGATCGAGCCGACGATCGCGATCGAGCCGATCGCCGTGCCGGTCTCGTCGAGGACGGGGGCCGCGAGCGCGTTGATGCCGAGCGTGTCCTCGTTCGGAGCCACGGCGTAGCCGCGTTCCCTGACGCAATCGAGCTCGCGCGCCAGCGCATCGCGTGACGAGATCGTATGTTCGGTGAGGATATCGAGCTTGCGACGGTCGAAGGCCTGGACGATCTGTGCCGAGCCGAAGGCAAGCGTCACCTTGCCCTGCGCCGTCGCATGCAGCACCAGCTCGCTGCCGGCGCGCACCCCGATCTCCAGCGGGGACTTGCCGAGGATCGTGCTGAGGACGACGAGATTGGGGCCGACACCACCGCTGATGACGACGGTTTCTCCGAGTTCCTCCCGCAATTCGCGGGCCGGAACCTCGCAGGCGGAGAGCAGATTGAGCTGGCCTGTCGCGCTGCGGCCGAGGATGTGGGCCCGCAAGCCGAGCTTGTAGCGCGAGGTCGCGGCGTTCTGTTGGCAATAGCCGCGATCGACGAGCGTCTGGAGATGACGGAAGATCGTGCCCTTCGTCGTCCCGAGCGCGAGAGCGAGCTCGCTGACGCCGACCTCCCCTTCCGTCGCCGCGATGGCTTCGAGGACATCGAAGGCAAGCTGCACGGACTTGACCCCGGCTTCACCCCGTTCCGAATCCGACGCCATTCCTCGTCTCTTCCTTCTGCACGCCAGCTACCGATCGCGCGCGGAAGCCCGTCAGAGCATACTGCCGACACAACCTCAATAGCGTGAACCGCGTCGAGGTCGCGCGCCGGGCGCTCCCGTCAGCTTTCCTGCAGGCCGCGCGCTTTGGCCGATCGACGCCGCAGCGCCTCCACGCAGACCATGCCGCCAACAGAGACGAAGAGCATGATCGTCGCCGCCGAGATCACCACCGGCGTCAGCTCGTCGCGAATGCCGTCGAAGAGGCGGATCGGCAGCGTCACCTGCTCCGGGCTGGCCAGGAACAGCGAGATCACCACCTCGTCGAAGGAGACGACGAAGGCGAACAGCGCCCCTGCCACGATGGCCGGCTTGATGATCGGGAAGACCACGCGCCGCTGCGCGCTCCATGGCGAGGCGCCCAGGCTTTTGGCGGCGCGCACCAGCGTCGTATCGAAGTTCTGCAGCGCCGCGTTGACCGAGATCATGACATAGGGCGCGCCGACGATCGTGTGCGCGAGCACCATGCCGGCAAGCGAGCCGGTGAGCCCGAGCTTCGAGAAGAACAGGAACAGCGCCACCGCCAGGATGATGATCGGCACCACCAGCGGCGCTATGAACAGCCCATAGGCGAGCGCCCTCGCCTTCGGCGGCAACGAGGTCAGGGCCAGCGCGGCGCTGACTCCGAGCACCGACGACAGCGCCGCGGCGCAGACGCCGACGATCGCGCTGTTCTTCAGGGCAAGCAGCCATTTGTAGTTATGCGCGAGCTCCTCGTACCAGCGCAGCGACAGGCCCGGCATCGGATAGGTCAGGAAGGAGCCGGCGCTGAAGCCGAGCGGCAAGACGACGATGATCGGCAGGAGCAGGAAGGCGTAGACCAGCACCGAGATCACGATGGTCAGGATGCGCCAGGGCGATGGGCCGAGGTGCTGGCGGGGCGCAGTGGATCCGGACATCTCTCACCCCTTCACGACGATCTTCTGGCGCCGGCCGACCAGGGCATAAAGGCCGGTGACGAGCAGGATGGACAGGCTGAGGACGATGGCGAGCGCCGCGGCGAGCCCCCAATTGACCGTCTGTTTGGTGTAGAAGGCGATGAAATAGCTCATCATCTGGTCGGTGTTGCCGCCGACGAGCAGCGGCGTGACGTAGTAGCCGGAGCAGACCACGAAGGTCAGCAGCGTGCCCGACCAGATGCCCGGCCAGACCAGCGGCAAATAGACCTTGAAGAAGGCCCGCGGGCCGCTGGAGCCGAGGCTGAAAGCGGCGCGCAGATACTCCCGCGAGATGTTCGACATCACGCTGTAGAGCGGCAGCACCATCAGCGGCAGCAGCACATGGATGAACGAGATGTAGACGCCGGTGCGGTTGAAGATCAGGCGCAGCGGCGTCTCGATCAGGCCGACGCGGAGCAGCATGCTGTTGATCATACCGTTGTCCTGCAGCAGCACGACCCAGGCGCTGGTGCGCACCAGCAGCGAGGTCCAGAACGGCAGCAGCACCAGCAGCAGCAGCAGATTGCGCCAGCGCGGCGTGCTCGATGCGATGTGATAGGCGACCGGGAAGGCGAGCAGCAGGCAGCTCACCGTGACGACGAGCGAGATCCAGAGCGTGCGGCCGAGCACGCCGAGGAAGATGGCGCTGTCCTGCGGCGCCGCGCCGATGCTGCCGTCGGGCCGGACCTCCAGATCGAGCGCGGCCAGGAGATAGCGCGGCGTGATCGGCGACGCGGCCCGGCGCAACGCCTGCCAATAGCTGTCCTCGCCCCATTTGGGATCGACGGCGATGAGGTCCGCCTTGCCCTGCGTGCCGGCAGCGCGCGCCGCGGTCTTCAGGATCAGGGCGCGGTAGCCGGGTATCTCGTAATTGAGCCTGCGGCCCGCCTCCGCGATGGCGCGCCGGTCCGCGGCGCGCAGATCGGCGATGAGCGATTCGAAGGCAGCATCGTCCGGCAGCCCCTGCCCGCTCCAGGCCAGAGCGGCGCGACTGGCCTGGGGCAGCGCCTGCGACACCTCCGGGCTATGGACACCCCCGGTCAGCAAGGAGAGGATCGGCCAGACGAACAGGCCGAGCATGAACAGCAGGCAAGGCAGCAGCAGCCCGTAGCGGCTGATCGGCGCGCGCAGGGCCTGCGGCAGGGATAGTCCGCTCATGGCTTCCTCCGCCCGTTCAATGGCGCAAGGCTTCGCTCTCGACGTCGAGAGCATGGCAATCGTCCTCGTCCCAGCCGACGACGACCGACGAGCCGGCGACGGGAACCTCGATGCCCACGACATTGGAAAGCTTGGCGACGAAGCCGTCCTGGCCGGCGACCTGCATGGCGACGCGGACATGGTCGCCATGGAAGACGACGTTCCTGACCAGTCCTTCGAAGCGGTTGGCGCGGGTCGCAGCCGCAGCCCCGAGCACGACGCGCTCGGGCCGGACCGACAAGGTCGAGGACGAGCCGACCGCGCCGGCATTGACCGGCCGGGCGCGCAGGCGCGCCCCGCCGGCGAGCGTCACCGCGCAGGAGGAGCCGTTCCGTTCGCTCACCTTGCCGACGAGGCGGTTGTTCTCGCCGATGAAGCGGGCGACGAAGGCATTGGCCGGCGCCTCGTAGATCTCGCGCGGCGGTGCCAATTGCTGGATGACGCCGGCATTGAACACCGCGATCCGATCCGACATCGTCAGCGCCTCGGACTGGTCGTGCGTCACATAGACCACGGTCACCCCGAGCTCCTGCTGGATGCTCATGATCTCGTACTGCATCTCCTCGCGCAGCTGCTTGTCGAGCGCCCCGAGCGGCTCGTCCATCAGCACGAGGCTCGGCTGGAAGACGAGCGCACGGGCGAGCGCCACGCGTTGCTGCTGGCCGCCTGACAACTGGCCCGGGAGCCGGCTGGCGAAGCTCTCCAGCTTGATCATCGCCAGCGCGCGTTTGACCTGCGCCTCGATCTCCGCCGAGCGCAGCTTCCGGCAGGTGAGCGGAAAGGCGATGTTCTCGGCCACGGTCATGTGCGGGAACAGCGCATAGCTCTGGAAGACCATGCCGATATTGCGCTTCTGCGCCGGGACATAGCCGATCGAGCGGCCATCGACGAGGATGTCCCCTTGCGACAGGGTCTCGAAGCCCGCGAGCATCAGGAGGCAGGTCGTCTTGCCCGAGCCGGAGGGCCCGAGCAGCGTGATGAACTCGCCGCGCTTGATGTCGAGGTTCAGGTCATGGACCACCTTCGCGGCCCCGAAGGACTTCTGCACGCCGACGAAGCGGACGAAATGCTCGTCCATGGTGGAAGAGGTCATGCCAGGTCCATCGCAGCCAGCCGGTGGAATGGGTGATCGCCGCCGCCCGCTCAGCGGGCGAGCCAGGCGTTGAAGCGCTCGGTCAGGGCGTCGATGTTCTCGACCCAGAACGTGTCGCTGAAGACGGTTCCTTGCTTCAGGTTCTCGCCGATCGGCATGATCGCCAGCCGCTCAGGCTTCAGCAGCGCCGCAGCCTTCTGGTTGACCGGCGCGACCGGCTGGATCTCGGAGAACGCAGCCTGGGCCTTGGCGCCGGTGGCGTAGTCGAGGAAGGCATAAGCGTCCGTCTGGCGCTTGGTGCCGTCGACGATCGCCCAGGAATCGACCGAGTAGAACGAGCCGCCCCAGCCGAAGGAGACCGGCGCCTTCTCGGCGCGGGCTTCGAGCAGGCGCCCGACATAGGAGGTCGCCATCGCGACCTCGCCACGCGCCAGCCATTCCGGCGGCTGAGATCCTGCTTCCCACCACTGGATATGCGGCTTCAGCGCATCGAGCTTCCGGAAGGCCCGGTCGACCCCCTCCTTCCTGGCGAGCGTCGCATAGAGCTCCGCCGGCGCGACGCCATCGGCGAGCAGCGCCGCTTCCAGCGCATATTGCGGCGAACGGCGCATGGCGCGCTTGCCGGGATAGGTTTTCACATCCCAGAAATCGGCCCAGGACTGCGGCGCCTGCTTCACCAGATCGGAGTTGTAGCCGATCACGATCGACCAGCCGACCGCGCCGACCCCACATTCGCTGGCGCCGCCGGGCCCCAGATCGGACAGGTTGGCGAGCTTGCTCTTGTCGAGCCGCAGGACCAGTCCCTCGGCGCAGGCGGCGATCAGGTCTGGCGCCTCGAGCTGCACCACGTCCCATGTGCTGTTGCCCGCCTCGCGCATCGCCCGCAACTGGCCGAGCCCGCCGGTATAGGGCGCATCGAGCACCCGCACGCCCGCCTCCTTCGCGAACGGGTCGATGATCGTGGCCCGCTGCTTTTGGGTATAGGTCCCGCCCCAGGTCGCAACAGTGAGCTGGCGCTCCTGCGCATTGGCCCCGGCTGCCCCCGCAAAAAGGAACAGAGCCGCAAGCGACATCCTGCCGTAAGTCATGATCCTATTCCCCTTGCTTTCGATCCAGCCCCGGAGCGTCGCCTCGCAATCGCGAGCCTCAGATCGGAACGGTGTATTGTTTTGCGAAACGCTATTGCCTTGTCGCAAACGCGTCAATGCCCAATTTTCGCGAACGAGGCAGCAGGAGCGGCTGGCGCCGGATTTCAATCAGAAGCGCATTTCAGCCGAAGCGCGCGCCGGCATTGAACCAATGAAGAAATATCACTTAATGCATTGTAATAATTTGGCTATTTTTACATTGAGATGCAAACCGCAGCTCCGGACGCGCAACCGGCGACAAGCCACCAGAGGCAGGTTCGCTACACCTCAAGCATCGTAATATCGTATCTTTATGCAAAACATTGTCACGCTAAACGGTAAATGCTAGCGTGATCGGAAGGTGCCGCCAGCGCATTGCGCCGATGGCTGCCGCCCGCTGCCAGGAGATCGACATGTCGCCTCAACCCCAGTCGAACCGTGCGCGCGACATCGCGTATCACATCCACCCGCAGACCAATCTGCGCCAGCACGAGAGCGCGGGTCCGATGGTCATTGAGAGCGGCGACGGCATCCATGTCATCGACGACGAGGGCCGGCGCTTCATCGAGGGCATGTCCGGCCTGTGGTGTGCCTCGCTCGGCTTCAGCAACAAGCGGCTGGCGGAAGCCGGTGCGCGCCAGCTCCATATGCTGCCCTACCAGCAGGTCTTCGCGCACCGCTCGAACGGGCCGGTGATCGAGCTCGCCGACGCCCTTGTCTCGGTCGCGCCGGCGGGGCTGACCCGCGCCATGTTCCAGTCTTCCGGCTCGGAGGCGGTCGACACGGCGATCAAGTTCGTCTGGTACTACCATGACGCGATCGGCAAGCCGGAGAAGCGCAAGATCATCGCCCGGCTCGGCGCCTATCACGGCACGACGATCGCAGCCGCCAGCCTGACCGGCCTGCCGAACATGCATCGCTCCTTCGGCCTGCCGCTGCCCGGCTTCCTGCATGTGACCGCGCCGCATTTCTACCGCAACGGACAGGAGGGCGAGAGCGAAGCGGCTTTCGTCGAGCGCCTTGGCAACGAGCTGGAGGAGCTGATCCTGCGAGAGGGTCCCGAGACGATCGGCGCCTTCTTCGCCGAGCCGGTGATGGGCACGGGCGGCGTCATCGTGCCGCCGGCGGGCTATTTCGAGCGCATCCAGGCCGTGCTGCGCCGCCACGACATCCTCTTCATCGCGGACGAGGTCATCTGCGGCTTTGGCCGCACCGGCAATTACTGGGGCTGCCAGACCTTCGGCATCTCTCCCGACATGCTCACCTGCGCCAAGGGCCTGTCGGCGGCCTATGCCCCGATCTCGGCGCTGCTGGTGAACGACAAGATCTACGAAGCCATCGCCGACCGGACGAAGGCGCTCGGCGGCTTCGGCCACGGCTATACCTATGGCGGGCATCCGGTCTCGGCCGCGATCGCAGTCGAGGCCCTGAAGATCTACGAGGAAGAGCGGATCGTCGACCATGTCCGCACGGTCGCGCCACGCCTGCAGGACGGGCTGCGTCGCCTCTCCGGCCATCCCCTGGTGGGCGAGGTGCGCGGTGTCGGCCTGATGGCCGCGATCGAACTGGTCGAGGACAAGGCCAGCCGGCGCTCCTTCCCGCTCGAGCGCGGGGCCGCGCAGGCCCTGTCGAGCGCCCTCGCCCAGCGCGGCATCCTGCTGCGTGCCCTGGGCCACACGCTCGTGTTCGCCCCGCCGCTCATCATCCAGGCGGCCGACATCGACAGCATCGTCGCGAGCGTTGCCGACAGCCTCGACGAGATCGCCGGCCCCCTGCGGAATGCGGCATAGCGAGCTTCCTCGCCCCGAGCTTGCGCTTCGAGGTCCGGCGACGACGCCGGACCTCGTCCTGTACCGCAAGACGAATGTCGAAGGCGGAAGCGCCTACCGGAGCACGAAATAGGCGATCGCAAGCAACAGAGATGCGCCGCCGAGCGTCGCGGCGAGAAGCCGGGACAGGTGCCTGTCCGCCTCGATCGGTATGCCCGCCGCTCTTGCAGCGTCGCGGAAGCTCACCGCCTCCGCCTCGGAGGCGAATGTCACACGCAACTCCTGCTCATCGACGATCACGTCGCAGAACAGGCGGCCTCCGCTCCGGCCGAAGACACAGCCAGTCGCTCGCGGCAGCAAGATCGACGGGTCGCGCTCCCACGAAGAGCCGTGTTCATTCCTGGCCGTCATCGTGACCTTCCAGCTCCGCGAGCCATGTTCCGAAGCGGCCGGGAGCATCGCGTCGCTCTCAACCGCGCAGGATGAAGTCGGCACAGCGTTCTCCGATCATGATCGCCGGCGCGTTGGTGTTGCCGCTGACGATGGTGGGGACCACCGAGATGTCGGCGATGCGCAGGCGCGGCACGCCGCGCACTCTCAGCGTGGGATCGACGACGGCGAGCTCGTCCGTGCCCATGCGAGCGGTACCGGCGGGGTGGTAGACGGTCTTGGCGATGGTGCGGATATGGTCCTCGACGACGCTGTCGGGCACATCCTCGTCGCGTGCTGGTGCGATCTCGTGGCTGACCAGCTTGGCGAGCGAAGGCGCACGCAGGATGCGCCGCGCCAGGCGCACGCCGCGCACGAGCGTCGCCATATCCTCCGGCGCACTGAGATAGTTGCCGTTGAGCACGACGGGATCGCTCGCACCCTTGCCGCCGAGACGAACCGTCCCGCGCGATTTCGGTCTGAGGTCGCAAGGGTTGATCGAGATGCCGTGGCCGCCCGGCGGCAGGCGGTCGACGTCCCCGACCAGGTTGGGCACGACGTGGAACTGCACGTCCGGCCGGCCCGTCCCGGCCGTATCGACGAAACCGCCGCTCTCGACCACGTTGGAGGTCAGAAGGCCGTGCCGGAGCGCGATATAGGAGAGGCCGTGGCGGAGCGCCTTCAGGCCCTTGTCGTTGCCGAGCAGGCTGATCTCCTCGCGGGTCTGGCCGTAGACCGAGGCCGAGAGATGGTCCTGGAAATTCTCGCCGACGCCGCGCAGCTCGCGCCGCACCGGGATGTCGAACTCCGAGAGATGCTCGGCCTGGCCGATGCCGGACAGCATCAGGATCTTCGGGGTCGAGAGCGCGCCGGCGGAGAGGATCACCTCCTCGCGCACCCGCGTCTCGATCTCCTGCCCGTTGTCGTGGCGCGTGCGCACGCCGACCGCCGCGCCGTTCTCGAGCACGAGGCCGAGCACATGCGCGTTGGTCACGACTTTGAGCAGCTTGTTGCCGCGCACCGCGCGCAGATAGGTCGCGGCCGAGCTGGCGCGGCGCTCCGCAAAGGTGGTCGTCTGGAAATAGCCGACGCCGTCCTGGCGCGCGCCGTTGAAGTCGTCGTTATAGGGAAGCCCGACCTCCTGCGCCGCCCGCAGGAAGGCGGCGCTCAGCGGGTGTCGATGCCTGACATCGCTGACCTTGAGCGGTCCCTCCGTACCGTGGAGCGGGCCTGACAGCCGCTCATTGCCCTCCGCCTTGCGGAAGAAAGGCAGCACGTCCTCGTAGCCCCAGCCGGTGCAGCCGGCCGCGCGCCAGTCGTCATAGTCCTGCGCCTGGCCGCGGATGTAGATCATCGCATTGACCGAGCTGCCGCCGCCGAGCGTGCGGCCCTGCGGCACATAGACCTGGCGGCCGTTGAGCTGCGGCTCCGGCGCCGAGCGGTACATCCAGGTCCGCGCCGTGCCGTGCACCCGGATGAAGGTCGCGGGGATATGGATGTAGGGATGGTTGTCCTTCGGCCCAGATTCGAGCAGCAGCACCGACTTTCCGGCCTCGACGAGGCGGGAAGTCACGGTACAGCCGGCCGAGCCGCCCCCGACGACGATATAGTCGTAGGTCTCCATCAGGGCCGCCGCGGCTCGGCGCCGATCTGGCTGACGAACTTGGTCGAGAGATAGGCCTCCAGCCCTTCCGAGCCGCCTTCGCTGCCATAGCCGGAGTCCTTGATGCCGCCGAAGGGCGTCTCGGGCGCGGCGAGGCCGAAATGGTTGATCGAGACCATGCCGCTCTCCAGCTCGTCACCGAGCTGCGTGGCGCGGGAGACCGAGCTGGTGAAGGCGAAGGCCGCGAGCCCGAAAGGCAGGGCGTTGGCCTGCGCGATCGCCTTGTCCAGCGTGTCGAAGCGGTTCACCGCCGCGATCGGCCCGAACGGCTCGTCCCGCATCAGCCGCGCCTTGTCCGGCACATTGGCGAGCACCGCCGGCGCATGGAAGAAGCCGCGATTGCCCGGCCGCTCGCCGCCATAGGCGAGATCAGCGCCGGCATCGACCGCATCGCGCACGAAGCCCTCGATCGCATCGACACGGCGAGCATGGGCGAGCGGGCCCATCTGCGTACCCTCAGCCGCGCCGTCGCCAAGCTTCAGCGCCTTCGCCGCCTCGACGAAGCTCCCAAGGAAGGTGTCGAAGACGCTGTCCTGCACATAAAAGCGCGTCGGCGAAGCGCAGACCTGCCCGCCATTGCGGAACTTGAGCGTGGCGCCGAGCTTGGCGGCGGCGGTGACGTCGACATCGTCGCAGACGATGAAGGGGGCGTGGCCGCCGAGTTCCATCGTCGCGCGCTTGACGTGGCGGGCGGCGAGCGCGCCGAGATGACGGCCGACCGGCACCGAGCCCGTGAACGACACCTTGCGGATGATCGGCGAGGCGATCAGGTGCTCGGAGATCTCCGCCGGCACGCCAAAGACGAGGTTGACGACGCCGGCCGGTACGCCGGCATCGTGGAAGGCGCGGATCAGCTCGATGCAGGAGGACGGCGTCTCCTCCGGCGCCTTGGCGATGATCGAGCAGCCGGCCGCGAGGGCCCCGGCGACCTTGCGCACGAGCTGGCCGGTGGGGAAATTCCACGGGCTGAAGGCGGCGACAGGGCCGACCGGCTCGCGCAGCACGATCTGGCGGGCGCCGTATTGCCGGGGCGGGATGACACGGCCATAGGCGCGCCGGCCTTCCTCGGCATACCAGTCGATATGGTCGCCGAGGCCACCGGCCTCCATGCGCGCCTCGGAGAGCGGCTTGCCCTGCTCGCGGGTGATCAGCTGGGCGATGCTCTCGGCGCGCTCGCGCGTCAGGTCGGCGGCGCGGCGCAGGATCTTCGAGCGGTCATAGGCGGAGGTCTTGCGCCAGACTTCGAAGCCCTTCTGGGCAGCGGCGAGCGCCCGGTCGAGATCGGCGATCTCGGCGAAGGGCACCTCGCCGATCTGCTCGCCGGTCGCAGGGTTCAGCACCGCGCCGCGGCGGCTGCCCGAGCCGTCGGTCCACTGACCGTCGATGAGGAATGAAGGCATGGGTGATCTCCTGGACGGGCGGCAGGCCGCGCCATGCGCGGCCTGCGAAAGGCATCAGTTGGCGGCGGGTGCGAGGCCGGCGAGATCGGCGGCATTGCCGGCCGTCATCAGGCGGATCTGATCGTCGGAGAAGCCGGCGTCGATCAGCATGGCGATGATCTGCTCGAAGCCTTCGACCGGGGTCGGATTGTTGTTCTGGCCGAGATCGGAGCCGAACAGCGTGTTCTCGACGCCGGCGGCCTCAATCACCGCCTTGAGATGGTCGGCATCGAACAGCAGGAAGGTCGAGGGCACGAACATGCAGATCGAATGCTCCATCTTGACGCCGAGCGAGGCGAGATGGCGCACGTCCTGCAGCGAGCATTCGTTGACATAGGTCGGGTGGTTGAGCAGCAGCCGCTTGACGCCGCGCGCCTTGGCCTCCTCGTAGAAGGGCAGCAATTCGCTGACATGATGGTGCCCGCCGGAGACCACCGCATCGGCGGCGGCGACGAGATCGAGGATCGCCTTGACCTCGTCGGCGATCTTGCCGTCGGGGCCGAGCAGCGAGAGTGGCGCCGGCGCCAGTGTCTTCTGCGTCGCGACCGGGAATTTGGAGTCGAATTTCGCGTCGGTCTTGTAGTGGTCGAGATGGTTGTTGGCGTGCGCCGTCGGCATCCAGACGACGCGCGCGCCCTGCTTCAGCGCGTAATCGACGGCCGAGGGGTTGATGCTGCCGAGCGGGTTGTTGAGCACGATCGCACCCAGCACCTTCACGCCCTTCGAAATGTGCGTCTCGAGGATCGTGGCCAGCGGCATGGTCGGGTAATAGTGATCCTTGAGCAGGATCGCGGCGAAGCCGGCCTCGTCGGCCTGCTGGACGGCCTCGACATGGTCGATCTTGCGCGGCATCAGCGAAGGGCCGCTGTGGATGTGGAGGTCGACCGCGCCCTTGAGCAGGGCCTTGATGCGGGCGTCCTGCGACGTTGCAGCTGCATCGGTCATGATCATTCTCCTGCGATGGTCCGCGCCTGCGGCACGTAGTTGCGCCAGTTGTCCTGGCGCCGGGGCATGTCGGCGAAGGCCTTGCGGTGGTTGACCGCGACGCCGACGAGATCGGCAGCATCGATGCCCTTGGCATCGAGATAGTCCTGGAACTCGGTGAGCGACTGGCCGAGCAGTTCGAAGCCGCGCAGCATCACTGGCGAGGCGATGCCGACGGCGGAGGCGCCGGCCAGCATCATCCGCGCGATGTCGAGCCCGCTTTGCGCGCCGTTGATACCGATCAGCGGCCGCTCGGGACCGAGCGCGAGCCGCGAGGTCGCGAGCCAGTGGCAGGTCAGCGGCAGGTTCCAGAAGCCGCCGATGCCGAGGCTAGTGCCGAGGAAGGGCTCCATCGTCTCGACATCGGGCAGGAAGCCGAGCAGCCGGCCGGCCATGACGACGGAATCGGCGCCAGCCTCGAAGGCGGCGCGCGCCAGCTCCGGCACGCGCTCGCTCTGGCCGGTGACCTTGATCCAGAGCGGCAAAGAGACGGCCCCGCGCATCGCCTGGACGAGATGGCTGATGCGCTCGGGCAAGAGTTCGGTCGAGACGGCGCCCTTCGCCGCCTGGCTGGCATAGGGCGTGCCGATGTTGAATTCGAGCACGCGCAAGCCGGCCTGCTCGACCTTGCGCGCCATGGCGAGCGCATGGTCGAGATCGCCGAGGATCAGGCTGGGGATCGCGTAGGAATCCAGCGCCCTCGCCTCGCGATCGAGCATCGCGGTCTGCTCCAGCCAGGGCTCGAAGCCAAGCGGGTGCAGGCCGGAGCGGCAGGCGATGGTGGCGCCGCGCGGCGCGTCCGGTCCCCAGGGCACCGGCCGCCAGTGCTCGTCGAGCACCATGTATTCGGCGCGCTGGAGCTGGTCCTTCGCCGCCTGGACCTCGTTGGTCGACTTGACCACGACGGCCCCTGCCCCGGCCTTCAGCGCGGCGCGAACCCCGTCGGCATCGATCAGATGCTCGGCGGAGGCCGCGATCAATGGGTTCTTGAGTTCCGTGCGGCCGATGCGCGTGGTGAGCGACCGTGTCATGCCCCGATCCTCATTTGACCAGGAGATTGGGCAGGAACAGCACCAGCTCGGGCACGAAGGCGATCAGCATCAGCAAGGCGAGCGCGATGCCGATCATCGGCAGCGCCTGCATGGTCACCTTCTCGATCGGTGACTTCGCCACCCCGGAGACTATGAAGAGGCACAGGCCCAGCGGCGGATGCACGAAGCCGATGATGGTGTTGAAGGTCACCATCACGCCGAGATGGACCGGATCCATGCCGATCGCGGCGCCGATGCCGACCAGCGCCGGCACGGTCAGGATCAGCACGCCGGCGACGTCGAGGAACATGCCGAGCACGAGCAGCGCGAGGTTGACCATCAGGATGATCAGCACGCGGTTGTCGGTGAGTTGCTGGATGCCGGCGACGATGTTCTGCGGCAGCCGCTCCAGCGCGAAGACGAAGGCGGCGATGTTCGCCATGGCGATCAAGAGGTAGATCGCCGAGGAGATCACCGCGGTCGCGATCAGCGCATGGCGCAGATGGGCCCAGGTCAGTACCCGGTACCAGAAGGCGGCGACGACCAGGGCGTAGATCGCCGCGATGGCGGCGGCCTCGGTGGCGGTGAAGGCGCCGCCGCGGATGCCGACCACGATCAGCACCGGCAGGAACAGCACCGGCAGCGCGGTCAGCGTCAGCCGGCCGATCTGCGCCAGCGAGGGCGGCGCCAGGCGCGGATAGCCGCGCTTGTGGGCGACGTAGACCGCGTAGGCCGTTAGCGAGAAGGCCAGCAGAATGCCCGGCACGATGCCGCCGATGAACAGCTTGGCGATCGAGGTCCCGCTGAGTGCGCCATAGATGATCATGGTGATGCTGGGCGGGATAAGCGGGTCCATCAGCGACGCCACCGCGATCAGGGCGGCGGCGTAGTTCACGTCGTAGCCCTGCTTCTTCATGTCGGGGATCAGCACCGAGCCCATGGCCGCGGCGTCCGCCGCGGCGGAGCCTGAGATGCCGCTGAACAGGAAGCTGCCCCAGATCGCGGTCAGCGACGTGCCGCCACGGAAGCGGCCGACGAAAGCGTTGGCGAATTCGAGCAGGCGGCGCGTCAGGCCACCGGTGTCCATCAGCGCGCCGGCGAGCACGAACAGCGGGATCGCGAGCAGGATGAACTGGTCGACGCCGGCGAACATGCGTTGCGGGATGACCAGGAGATATTGCGTCTGGCCCGTGAGGACGAAATAGGCGAACGCGCTGATCCCGAGGACGAAGATCACCGGGATGCCCATCAGGATGGTGAAGACGAAGGCGGAGAACAGCCAGACCATGCGGGCGCGCCTCAGAGCGAGTGCGAGGTCTCTTCCTTCGGCAGGGCCGAACGGAAGAGGTCTGCGAAGGCGACATGGACAGCGAGCAGCAGGCACCCGACGGGGATCGCCGCATGCAGCCAGCCGAGCGAGATTTCGAGCGAGACCGCTTCCTGCTCGCTGGTGCGCATGGTGAAGAGCCAGCCATACCAGGCGACCACCAGCAGGAAGAGCACGATCAGCACACGGCCCGCGACGTCGATCTTGGCGGTGAGCGAGGGCCGCAGCCCGTCGACGACGAAGCGCATGCCGAGCATCTCGCCGCGCGAATAGGCGATGCCGGCGGAGAGGAACGCGATCCAGACCATCAGGGAGCGCATCAGCTCCTCGGACCAGAACAGCGACTCGCCGACGACGTAGCGGAAGAAGACCTGCAGCGCTGCGACGACCACGAGGGTCGCGACGCCGGCCATCGCCAGATAGTGCAGCGCGCGCAGATAGAGCGACACGGCGCGCAGGAGCCGGGGATTGTGGCGGGACATCCTGGATGGATCCATGGCTTGGAAGGAGCCCCGGCCGCCGCTGCGGCCAGGGCTCGGGCTGCGATCAGGGACGGAGCTTCTCGGCCGCGGCCACGAAGGCGGCGATCTCGGGGCTCTTCTTCACATAGGCCTCGACGACCGGGCGCGTGCGCTGCTTGAGCGCGTCGAGCAGCTCCTTGGAGGGCTCGGTGATCTTCACGCCGCGGCCCTTCAGCTCGCTGATCAGCTTCTTGTCGAGCTCGGCGACGGCCATGACCTGCGGCGCGACCGTCTCGTCGGCGGCCTTGCGGATGGCGGCCTTCTGCTCGGCGGTCAGGCCGTCGAACTTCGCCTTGTTGATCAGCAGGTAGCTCGGCCAGAAATACTGCCCGGTCAGGCTCACATTCTTGCCGACCTCGTAATACTTCTCGCTGTCGATCGAGGTGAGATTGATCTCGACGGCATCGAGCGCGCCGGTCTCCAGTGCCGAATAGACCTCGCCATAGTTGAGCGGGGTCGGGTTCACGCCGACGGCACGCCAGGTGTCGAGGAAGAGCCGGTTCGGCGCGATGCGCGTCTTGAGTCCCTTGAAATCCTCGACCGCGGCGACCGGCTTCTTGACCGACAGGAAATGCCGCTGGCCGCCATCATAGAGCGCAAGTGCGATCATGCCGTGCTTCTCGAGTCCGGCCGCGACGGCCTTGGCTTCGGGCGAGACGGCGAGCTTGGCGAAGGCCTCGTAGCTGCCGATCACGAAGGGGAGCTGCAGGGCGTCGGTGGCCGGGACCAGCGTGGACAGCGCCGAGGTCGAGTTCACGGTCATGTCGACAGTGCCGAACTGGACCCCTTCCATCAGCTCCTTGACGTCGCCGAGCTGGCGCGAGGGGTAGATCTGGATCTTCACCGAGCCCTTCGACTCGCGCTCGACCGCCTCTTTGAAGCGGACGGCGGAGTCATGGTTCGGGTGGCTCTCGAACACGGCATGGCCGAGCTTGAGCGTGACGTCCGCAGCCAGGACTGAGGCGGCAGCGCCCAGCACGGCCGTGAAGGCGACGGCGGGCACAAGCATCTGGCGAAAACAGCGGAACATGAATCCTCCCTCGATCGTCTGCCTGTGAGACACGCTTGTTCTCACTGTGCGTTTGTGGTTCTCTTACTGAGAACGGATATAGTCACAGCGAGAACCGCCGGTCAATGCTGCACCAGGCCCGTGCGGAGCTCCGATCCGCTCGGCCGGTAGCGGAGAGAGACCAAGGCCCCCGCTTTTGACAAGCCACAGGGAAGGCTCCAAATAAGTGCGGAGCTTGAACTGCCCCCGTAAAACGAGAATGAGAGGGATGGGAACGTGGCCACAGGCCAACCTGAGAAACAGGAAAGATCAGAGAACGCTGTTCGCGCTGGAGAAACAACACTCCTCGTCCTGGAAACAGTCGCATTCGCGGACGAGCCGATGGGCGTGACGCAGATCGCCAACCGTCTCGGCATCGCCAAGAGCGCCATTCACCGGCATCTGCAGGGCCTGACCGAGCGCGGCTACCTGACCCAGAACCAGTCGACCACCCGCTATTCGCTGGGCCCGAAAGCCTACCTCATCGGCCGGCTCGCGCCTGGAATCGAGGACGTCGCCACTGCGGCGGACGGCCCGATGCGGGATGCGCGTGACAAGATGGGGCTGACGACGGTCCTGACCGCTCCTTCGATGAGCGGGATGGTAGTCCTCAAGACGGTGCATGGAACCACGTCCATTGCCATCGGCGCGCGCCCCGGCAGCGAACTTCCGATGCACGCCTCCGCGCAAGGCCATGTCGCCCTGGCCTTCGGCCCGAGCCTCCATCTCGAGCGGACGCTCCGGCAGCCGCTGGCGCCGCTGACCGCCCACACCATCACGGAGCCGGAGAAGCTCAAGGCGATGGTCGAGACGGTTCGCCGGAACGGGCACGCGAGCGCACCCGAGCAGGCGCTTCTCGGCATCAACGCCCTGGCTGCTCCCGTCTTCAACGCCAATGACGAATTCGTCGCCGCAGCGGCGATCGTGAGTTCCATCCAGTTCGTTCCCGCCGAGCCCGATGCGGGGATGATCGCCGCGGTCGTCGAGATGGCCCGCCAGATCTCGCGCAATCTCGGCCACGGCTATGCCGGCCAGCGCCCCGCCCAGTAGCGGCGGGCGGCCGGCAAGCAGCACCCTTTCGGAAAAGGAGAGAGAAATGACCGTCCATCATGTCGACTGGGACGCCATCGAGTGGAAGACGATCCGCCACGGCGTCGAACAAAAGGCCTTCTCGGGCGACGGCGCCACGATGGCCCTGCACCGGCTCTGGCCCGACCACGAGCCGAAGCCGCACTCGCATGTGCATGAGCAGCTGGTCTACATCCTCTCCGGCGAGGTCGACTTCCACGTCGGCGACGAAATCGTGCGCCTGCGTGGCGGTGGCCTGCTCGCCGTGCCGCCGAATGTCGTCCACTACGCCGTCGTCGTCGGCAACGAGCCGGTGCTGAACCTCGACGTCTTCACGCCCTGCCGGCCGGAATATGCGATCAGCGCCTCGCAGGCCGTCGGGGCGACATCGTGAGCGCATTGCGCGCGGGCACGGGCGCGGGCCAGTCCCGGACCGGCACCTTCATCAAGATCCCTCACCCGATCATCGCCGAGCTTCTCGGCGGTGCGGGGCTGGATTTCGGCGTGGTCGACGCCGAGCACGCGCCCTTTGACCGGGCCTCGCTCGACATGATGCTGATGGCCGGGCGCGCCGGCGGGCTACCTTTGCTCGTCCGCATCCCCGACGGCACGCCCTCCTTCATCATGTCGACGCTCGACATGGGGGCGGACGGCATCGTCGTGCCGCGTGTCGACAGCGCAGCCGAGGCGCGCGCGATCATCGCCAGCGCCCGCTTCGAGGGTGGCCGGCGCGGCCTGTCGAACTCGCCGCGCTATGCCGCCTATGGCAAGCTCAGCCCGGCCGAAGCCGCACGCCACGGCGATACCGCCATCGTCATGTGCCAGATCGAGAGCGCGGGCGGGCTGGCCGAGGTCGAGGAGATCGCGGCGACGCCCGGCGTCGACGGGCTGTTCATCGGCCGGGCCGATCTCAGCCAGGCGCTCGGCGTCTCCGATATCCGCAGTCCCGACGTCACCGAAGCCTGCAAGCGCATCGTCGCGGCCGCCCTGCGCCATGGCAAGATCGCCGCGATCTTCCTGCCCTCGGTCGAGGAGCGCGACGCCTTCGCCGCGCTTGGCGTGACCTGGTTCATCGTCAACTCCGACCAGGGCCTGATGAAAGCCGCAGCCGCGAAACTGCAGGGCAAGTGACAACGCCCGATGGTTGCGGGCAGATGGCGGGATGACGACTCAAAGCCCTGCCCGCGCCTATCTCTACCTCCTGGTCGCGACGCTCTTCTTCGGAAGCAATGTGGTCGCCGGCAAATTGTCCGTCGGCGAGATGTCGCCGATGGCGATCGTCATGCTGCGCTGGGTCATCGCCGCGACGTGCCTGGCCTTCATCGCCAGGCGGGCGCTGCTCGCCGAATGGCGCGTCCTGCGTGGTCGCTGGCCGTATATGCTCGCCATGGGCGGCATCGGCTTCACCATCTTCAACATCCTGTTCTATGCCTCCGCGCATACGACCAGCGCGATCAACATGGCGATCATCCAGGGCGCGACGCCGATCGTCGTGCTGCTGGTCTCGGGCGCGCTGCTCGGGACCTGGCCGCCTGCCCTGCAATGGCTCGGCGCGACGATCACCGTCCTCGGCGTCGTGGTCGCCGCCTCGCACGGCTCCCTCGCCGTTCTGGTCGAGCTGTCCTTCAATCGCGGCGACATCCTGATGATCGTGGCCAGCATCATCTATGCAGTCTACACCGTCGGCCTGCGCTGGCGGCCGCAGGTGTCGCCGCTCGTCTTCATCGCCGGGCTCGCCTTGGCGGCCCTGCTCACCTCGATTCCGCTCGCGATCGGCGAAGCCGCCCTCGGTCAGTTTCAATGGCCGACGCCCAAGGGCTGGGCGATCCTGCTGTTCATCGGGCTTTTCCCGTCGCTGCTGTGCCAGCTGCTCTATCTACGCAGCGTCGAGCTCATCGGCGCCGCGCGGGCCGGCGTCTTCTACAATCTCGTCCCGATCTTCGGCATCGTCCTGTCAGTCGCCGTCGCGCATGAGCCGTTGCGGCCTTACGCGGTCGTGGCCATCGCCCTCGTCATCGGCGGGATCGCCGTCTCGGAGATACGCAAGGGCGCCTGAGAACGACGTCTCGACGCGCGACCGCACCGTCCTGGCGAGGATAGCCGTGCCGCGCCAGCTGGATGCTCGCGCCATTGGGCCATAGCCGAGGGCTACGGCCGGGCCGCTGCCGATCTGAGCATTTTCGCGCGAAGTGGATACCGGTTCGCGTGCAGAAAGCGCGATAAAACAAAGATCCAGAACATCGGCGGGCGACAAGACCAGCCCCCGGATGAGCGTGGCGGCTGCTACTGCGCTCCAGGATGTCTCTTTAAAATCAGCCACTTAGGTAAGTGGCTGGGGGACTAGGATTCGAACCTAGACAACCAGAGTCAGAGTCTGGGGTCCTACCGTTAGACGATCCCCCAACGGGCGCGTTGTCTGCGACGCGTCGGATGGGGGCGATCTAAACAACCTCGCGCCTCGTTGCAAGCCTTCTGTGACGATTTCGACATGCGAGCCGTTCACGGCACCTTGCACGGCAGCTCAAACGATCGCCGGAGCCCACGCGACGGGATATCGGCGCGCGCTTCAGCTGCCGCTCAATGTGCGCCTGACGGCGTCGCGCCAGCCGGCGACGTGGTTGTGGCGCGTCTCCTCGGCGAGGCTAGGGGAGAATCGCCGCTCCAGCCGCCAGCGATCGGCGAACTGGGTCGGTTCCGGAAGCAGGCCGGCGTCGAGGCCGGCAAGATAAGCGGCCCCCAGCGCGGTGGTCTCCAGCACCTGCGGCCGGTCGACCGGGGCGGCGAGGATGTCGGCAAGGCGCTGCATCGTCCAGTCGGAGGCGACCATGCCGCCATCGACGCGCAGCACCGTCTCCGCCCCGTCCGCCTCCGGCCAGTCGGAGCGCATCGCCTCGAGCAGATCGAGCGTCTGGAAGCAGACCGAATCGAGCGCGGCACGGGCGAACTCGCGTGGACCAGTGTTGCGGGTCAGGCCGAACATGGCGCCGCGGGCGTTGGCATCCCAATGCGGCGCGCCGAGGCCGGTGAAGGCCGGCACCAGATAGACCTGCTGCCCAGGATCAGCCTTGGCCGCGAGCGGGCCGCTGTCGGAGGCCTTCTCGATGATGCCGAGCCCGTCGCGCAGCCATTGCACGGCAGCACCGGCGATGAAGATCGAGCCCTCCAGCGCGTAATGGCGCACGCCCTTGAGCTGGTAGGCGATGGTCGAGAGCAGGCGATTCTGCGACGTCACGGCCTTGGTGCCGGTGTTGAGCAAGGCGAAGCAGCCGGTGCCATAGGTCGACTTCAGCATGCCGGGCTCGAAGCAGGCCTGGCCGACGGTCGCCGCCTGCTGGTCGCCGGCGATGCCGCGAATCGCGATGGCGCCGCCAAGCAGGCCGGGCTCACTGTCGCCGAAATGCGCGGCGCAGTCGCGGACGTCCGGCAGCATCGCCGCGGGAATGTCGAGCAGCGCCAGCAGCTCCTCGTCCCAACGCCCCTTGTGAATATCGAACAGCATGGTGCGCGAGGCATTGGTCGCGTCGGTGGCATGGACGCGCCCGCCGGTCAGGCGCCAGAGCAGGAAGCTGTCGACCGTGCCGAAGGCGAGCTCGCCACGCTTCGCCCGCTCGCGGGCGCCAGGGACATGATCGAGGATCCAGGCGATCTTGGTGCCGGAGAAATAGGGATCGATACGCAAGCCGGTGCGCTCGGCGACCAGCTTGCCGTGCCCCTCGGCTTCCAGCGCGGCGCAGCGCTCGGCGGTACGCCGGTCCTGCCAGACGATGGCGCGGTGGATCGCCTGGCCGGTTGTGCGATCCCAGACCAGAGTGGTCTCGCGCTGGTTAGTGATGCCGATCGCCGCGACCTCCCCTGCCCGCGCCTCAGCGCGAGCGAGCGCCTGCCGGCAGACCGAGAGCGTGCTCTCCCAGAGATCCTCCGCCTCGTGCTCGACCCAGCCCGAGGCCGGATAATGCTGCGGGAATTCCTGCTGGGCGCTGGCGACCGGCTGCAGATTCTCGTCGAACAGGATGGCGCGGGAGGACGTCGTGCCCTGGTCGATCGCCAGAATCATGCGCCGCGCCGCCATGCCGTTTCTCCCGATAGGTCGCCGCCAGCCTCATTATGCCGGCCAAGGCCGAGCTTTGCCGCGAAGACGGGGCACAGGCAAGCACAGCCGACCCTCGCCGCAGTTTCGCCACAGGTTCCGCTTGGCAGGGGACGCGTGCTGTTGTTACGCTGCCCATCGAATGGAAACGTTCCAGCTTCTTGCTGGACTCCGGCAGGCCATCATCACGGTCCTGACTGGCGAAGGGTTAGCAAGTGACGGTCGAAGACCGCCAGGATTCCGACCGCCCCCTCGTGGCGGCGGTCCCCCTACCGGGCGAGCGGCTCGCGCCGCCGGACGCGGTTCGGTTCGCTCCGGCACCGTTCCAGCGCCCTCATCCGACCACCTATGCCGCGCTCGATCTCGGCACCAACAACTGCCGTCTGCTGATCGCCCGGCCGGCCCAGCACGGCTTCCGGGTCGTCGACGCCTTCTCGCGGATCGTGCGACTCGGCGAGGGGCTCGGCGCCAGCGGGAAGCTTTGCGACGACGCGATGGATCGGGCCGTCGAGGCTCTCAAGATCTGCAAGAGCAAGATGGA
The DNA here is from genome assembly GCF_902506165.1 of Bosea sp. 29B. Classification (NCBI taxonomy): domain Bacteria; kingdom Pseudomonadati; phylum Pseudomonadota; class Alphaproteobacteria; order Hyphomicrobiales; family Alloboseaceae; genus Allobosea; species Allobosea sp. 29B. The sequence goes on along the minus strand of NZ_LR733817.1, from coordinate 4,844,822 downwards.
CCATCGCGGCGTGACGCGGGCCCGCCTGATCACGACCGAAGCCTGCCGGGCTGCGACCAATGGTGTCGAGTTCGTCCGCCGTGTCGGCGAGGAAGCAAAGCTCGAACTCGAGATCGTCGACCAGCGCACCGAAGCCTCGCTCGCCGTCTCTGGTTGCGCTGCGCTGGCGGCGCCCGAGGCCGGCGCGGTGATCGTCTTCGACATCGGCGGCGGCTCGACCGAGATCGTCTGGCTCGGCGGGCGCGAGGCCGGGCGCGACCCGGCCCAGCGCATCCGCGAATGGGCCTCGCTGCCGATCGGCGTCGTCTCGGTGGCGGAGCGCTATGGCGGCATCGAGGTTGGGCGTGAGAAGTTCGAGCGCATGGTCACCGATTGCAGCGAGGCGCTGGCGCCGTTTGCGGCAAAGGCGGCGGCAGCGCGGAACGCGCCGAATTTCCACCTGCTAGGCACCTCCGGCACCGTAACCACCGTCGCCGGCATCCATTTGCGCCTGCCGCGCTATGACCGGCGCCAGGTCGACGGCTTGTGGATGCAGGACCGGGACATCTGCAGCGTCATCGACGAACTCGTCGCGATGGACTATGCCCAGCGTCAGGCCAATGCCTGCATCGGCCGCGAGCGGGCCGATCTGGTGCTCGCCGGCTGCGCCATCTTCGAGGCGATCCGGCGGGCCTTCCCGAGCCCGAAGGTGCGCATCGCCGATCGCGGCCTGCGCGAGGGCATCCTGCTCAGGATGATGCATGAGGATCGCGCCTGGTGGCGCCGAAGGCAATGACGACAACGAAATCCGGCAGCGGCGGTGGCGCACGCGACCTGCGCATCAAGGTCAAGAAGCCTGCCAAGCGCAGCCATTCCTCGCAGCTCTGGCTCGAGCGCCAGCTCAACGACCCCTATGTGAAGCGGGCGCGCGAGATGGGCTATCGCTCGCGCGCGGCGTTCAAGCTCGCCGAGATGGACGAGCGCTACAAGTTCCTGAAACCCGGCCAGAAGCTGCTCGATCTCGGTTGCGCCCCGGGTGGCTGGTGCCAGGTCGCGGGCGCCAAGATCGGGCTTGAGAACGGCAAGGGCCGGATCGTCGGGATCGACCTTTTACCGGTCGATCCTATCCCGCATGTCGAGCTGATCGAACTCGACTTCATGTCGGACGAAGCCCCTGCCCTGCTGATGGAAAAGCTCGGCGGCAAGGCCGACGGCGTGATGTCCGACATGGCCGGAAATACCACCGGCCACAAGAAGACCGACCATCTCAGGATCATCGGCCTCGCGGAGGCGGCGCTCGAGTTCGCCAACAACGTGCTGGCACCGGGCGGCTTTTTCCTGGCCAAGCTCTTCCAGGGCGGCGACACGGCCGGGTTGCTGGCGGAGCTGAAGCGCGACTTCATCCAGGTCCGCAACATCAAGCCTGCGGCGAGCCGGGCCGATTCCTCCGAGCTCTACGTGCTGGCGACGGGTTTCCGGCGCAAGGCCGAGGCGGACGCGGAAGACTGACCGTCTCAGCTCTCGGCCAGCCGGCCGTCGACGAGATGGATGCGGCGGCTCGCCTTCGCCGCGATTTCGGTGTCGTGGGTCACGGCGATGACCGTCTTGCCACGCTCGCGCACCAACGCATCGAGAATCGAAAAGACCTGCTCGGAATTCTTGCTGTCGAGGCTGCCGGTCGGCTCGTCGGCGAGGATCACCGGCGGATCGTTTGCAAGAGACCGGGCGACGGCGACGCGCTGGCGCTGACCACCGGAGAGCTGGTCGGGCCGCTTGTCGAGGTGATCTGCCAAGCCGAGCGCGCTGAGCAGTTCGGTCGAACGCTCATGCATGGCAGTTGCGCCAAGGTGGCCGAGACGGCGCATCGGGATCTCGACATTCTCGCGCACCGTGAACTCCGGCAGCAGGAAGTGGAACTGGAAGACGAAGCCGAGCGTCCCCAGCCGGATCGCGGCGCGCTCGCGTTCGCCGAGCCCGGCCGTATCCCTGCCCTCAATGGCGAGCGTGCCTTCGGTCGGCTTGTCGAGCAGCCCGAGCAGGTAGAGCAGCGAGGACTTGCCCGAGCCTGATGGACCGGTGATCGCCACGAATTCGCCCGTCCCGATCGCGAGCGTGACGCCCTGGACCAGCGTCACCGGCACGGCGGCGGGCAGGACGCGGGCCAGCCCCCTGGTCTCGATCAGCGCACTCATGTCGCGCCCCGGATGATGTCGACCGGGTTGAGCCGCGCCGCCTGCCTTGCCGGCAGGTAGCCGGCGACGCCGGCCGAGACCAAAGCGAAGCCGGCAGCGATCAGATAGTGCCAGATGCTCCAGGCCAGCGGCAGGCGCGTGATCTCCTGGGCGACGCTGGCGCCCGACAATTCGAAGCGGACCAGCGAGAGCGCAAAGCAGAGCGAGAAGCCGACCGCCCAGCCGACCAGCGAGCCACCGGCGCCGAGCGCCACCCCTTCCAGCAGGAAGAGGCGGCGCATATCGGTCTCGGTGAAGCCGAGCGACTTCAGGATGGCGATGTCACGCGCCTTCTCATGGGTGATCGTCGAGATGATGTTGAAGATGCCGAAGCCGGCCACCAGCAGGATCGCGCCGACGACCGTGTACATGATGACATTGCGGATCACGAGCGCCTGCAGCAGCGACTCGTTCGCCTCCTGCCAGGCCATCGCCTTGTAGCCGATCTGCGCCTCGGCCCGGCGCGCCACCTGCGGCGCGGCGTTGGGATCGTCGAGCTTCAGCCTGATCTCGTTGATCGCATTCGGGCGCTCGCTCAGAATCTGGGCGTTCTTGAGAAGGACATAGCCCTCGCCTTCGTCACGGGCGGTGGTGCCGGTGTGGAACAGGCCGACGATCTTGAAGGCGCGGCTCTGGCCGGTTGAGGAGACGACGGTGACGGTGGTGCCGGGTTCGGCGCCGAGGCGCTGGGCCAGCCGGTCGCCGACGACGATGTTGTTGCCGCCGGCGATCAGCGAGGTGAAGCTGCCCTGGCGGAAATCCTTGGCGAGCGAGGAGACCTTCATCTCCGCCTGCGGCTCGATGCCGATGATGGCGATGCCGACGTCGCGGCCGGAATAATGCACCACCCCTTGCGTCTTCAGGCTGAGCGCCAGCCGCCCCGGCACCCAGGCCCGCAGCATCGCGACTGCCTCGGTCGGGTTGAGGATGCCGCGCCGGTCGTCCTTCGGCCGCAGGCCGGCAATGTGGACCGCAGCAAAGGCATCCTGCGCCGGCTGGCGGCGGGCGTCGCGGTATTCGTCGGTGATGTCGACATGCGGCATGGTGTCGACGAGGCGCGCGACGAAATCATCCTCGCCGCCCTGCATCAGCGCGGCCATGGCGATCGAGAACCCGACGCCAAGCGCAACACCGATGATCGCGACCAAAGTCTGCCGGCCGCGGCCGCGGATATGCGTCAGCGCCAAGGCAAGGATCAGCCGCACGGCTCAGCTTCCTTGGGCCTTGACCCGCGCGCCATCCGCAAGCTTGTCCGGGAACGGCGTGATGATGCGGGCCTGCTCGGGCAGCCCCGAGAGCACCTCGACATCGCCGGTGCCGCGAATGCCGATCGATAGCTCGCGGCGGCGGGCGCGATCGCCTTCGAGGACGAAGACGGCGTTGCCCTGCACGGCGGCGACCGGCAGCAACAGCGCTTCCTTCGTCACCCGCGCGATGATGTTGAGCTCGACCGTCATGCCGATCAGCAGCGGCGTGTCACCCGGCAGAGCGAGATAGACGCGATAGGTCTTGGCAACGGGATCGCCCTTGGGCGTGATGCTGTCGACGGTCCCCTCCAGCGTCCGCCCCGGGAAGGCGTCGGCCCGGATCAAGGCGCGCTGGCCGGGCTTGACCTGCGGGATGTCCTCCTCGTTGACCTCGGCGACGACGCGCAGCGGCTTGGCCTCACCGATCCAGAACAGCACGGTGCCGGGCTCGGCGATCTCGCCGACCTCGCCGTCGCGGCGCAGCACTGTGCCGCGCATCGGGGCGCGCAACAGGTAGTTCTCCAGGCGCGCGGTCTGGCCGGCGATCAGGGCCGAGGCCTGGCTCATCTCGCTGCGAGCGCGGTCGAGCGCTTGCTGGCTCATCACATTGCGCTCGACCAGCACGGCGAGTCGGTCATGCTCGGCAGTGGCGAGCTTCTGGCGTGCCTTGAGCTCGGCCAGGGTCGCCTCGGCCTGGACACTGTCCAGCCTGGCGAGGACATGACCCCGCTCCACGCGCTGGCCCTCGCAATCGCAGCGCTCGACGATGCGCTCGCGCACCAGCGCCGTGACCTTGGCCCAGTTGCGCGGCTCGACCGTGCCGGTGGCGTAGACGATCTCGGCCGCATCGCCGCGCCTGGGCGCGACCGTCGCGACCGCAGTGGGCTTCGTCAGGAACCAATACCCGCCCCCGGCAGCGAGGAGCACCACGACGGCAAGAAGACTGCGAGCGAACGTCACAAAACCCTCCACAGGAGGCGTCGCGCCGAGCTTTCCCTGTTCGCGATCGCCGCGATCCGGGAGCGTTGCGCCGGCAGCGTCTTACGCGCACAATCGCGAAGACCGACCGTCGGTCACTTTACAGACCGACGGTCGGTCGTCAAGGAAAAGCGTGTTGCATGCCCCGTATCGTTAAGTCCGCGGACGATCGCAGGAACGAGATCCTCGACGGCGCGCAGGCGCTGTTCTTCGAGCGCGGCTATGAGCGGACGACAGTGAACGACGTCATCGCCAGCGTCGGTATTTCGAAGGGCGGCTTCTACCACCACTTCGCGGCCAAGGAGGATCTGCTGGAGGGGATCACCGCCCGGCTGGCGCAGGATGCCGTCGCGCGCGTCCGCGATATCCTCGACGACCCCGCGCTCAGCGCCCTGGAGCGGCTGAACGGCTTCATGGCGCGCTCGCGCAGCATGAAGCTGGCGGACGCACCGAAATTTCGGGCTGCCTTCGACGTGGTCTTCCGGCCGGAGAACCTACTGCTCTATCACCGGATCAACGCCGCCTCGATCGCGGTGATGCGGCCGGTCCTGACCAGGATCATCGCCCAGGGAAAGGCCGAAGGCGCCTTCGCCGTACCCGATCCCGAGGCCGCGGCGGAGATCCTCCTGCACCTCAACGCCAGCACGCACGACGCCGTCGCGCGCACCATCGATGCGATGGGAACGTCCGGGGAAGACGCCGCGATCGCGGCTCTGGATCAGCGCTTCCAGTTCCAGGGCATCGCGATGGACCGCATCCTCGGGCTGCCCGACGGCAGCCTGACCATCGTCGAACCAGGATTCACCCGTGCGGTGATGACGGCGCGCTGAGCGCGCCGTCGGCGGCCCGAGGCCGGATCAGTCGAGCTTGAACTTCGACAGCTCGCGGTGCTCGCCATAGATGCGGCGCACGGTGCCGGTGATCGAGCGGTAGACGATCGTCTCGGTCTCGATCACCTCGGGCCCGAAGCGCACGCCCGAGAGCATACCGCCATCGGTGACGCCGGTGGCGCAGACGATGACGTCGCCCGAGGCCATCTCCGACATGTCATATTTCTTGTTCGGGTCCTTGACGCCCATGGTCGCGGCGCGCGCCCGCTTCTCCTCGGTGTCGAGGATCAGGCGGCCCTGCATCTGGCCGCCGACGCAGCGCAGCGCCGCCGCAGCGAGCACGCCTTCCGGCGCGCCGCCGATGCCGAGGTAGAGGTCGATGCCGGTCTTTTCCGGCTCGGTGCAGAAGATCACGCCGGCGACGTCGCCATCGGTGATCAGGCGGATCGAGGCGCCGGTCTTGCGGACTTCCGCAATGAGCTTCTCGTGGCGCGGCCGATCCATGATCAGCGTGTTGATCTCGTGCGGCTTCACACCCTTGGCGCGAGCGAGCGCGTTGATGTTGTCCGCGGCCGAGGCGTCGAGATCAACGATTCCCGGCGGATAGCCCGGGCCGATCGCGATCTTGTTCATGTAGACGTCGGGGGCGTAGAGCAGCTGGCCGGCGCCGGCCATCGCCATCACCGCGATCGAGCCCGGCATGTCCTTGGCGCAGAGCGTCGTGCCCTCGAGCGGATCGACGGCGATGTGGACCTTGGGGCCCTGCTTGTTGCCGACCTTCTCACCGATGAAGAGCATCGGCGCCTCGTCGCGCTCGCCCTCGCCGATGACGATCTCGCCGTCGATCGGCAGGCGATTGAGCTCGCGCCGCATCGCATCGACCGCGGCCTGGTCGGCCGCCTTCTCGTCGCCATGGCCGCGCAGGCGGGCGGCGGCGACGGCGGCGCGCTCGGTGACGCGCACCAACTCCATCGAGAGATAGCGCTCGATGATCTGGTCGGGCGAGATGCGGAGATCGACGGACATGGGGGACTCCCTGAGCGCGTTAGCGGATGGCCGAGGTGAATAGCGAACGGATTGGCGATGATATGGCGAAGCCGTGGACGACCGCGCCTTTCACGCTCATTCCCGCTCGATGCGGATGACTTGCGGCGCCTCGGCGATATGGCCGTCGGCGCTGACCTTCTCCAGGGCGCCGCGGATGGCCTGCTCGCTGGTGGCGTAGGTGATCAGCACGACCGGAACCGGCGCGCCGGAGCGCCCGCCGGGATCCTGCTGGGCGGCGATCTCGGAACGGCGCTGGACGATGCTCTCCAGCGAGATATCAGCCTGCGCCATCCGGGTCGCGATCGCGGCGGCCGCACCGGGACGGTCGGCGACCGCCAGGCGAATGTAGTAGCCGCCCTCATGGCGCTGCATCGGTGCCCGCGTCGGCTGCTCCAGCCGGGCGACCGGCATGCCGAAGGGCTGGCCGGCCGTGCCGCGGGCGACATCGGCGATATCGGCGATCACGGCGGAGGCGGTCGGGCCACCGCCGGCGCCGGGGCCGACCAAAGTGATCTCGCGCACCGCATCGGCGTCGATCGTCACCGCGTTGGTGACGCCCATGACCTGCGCGATCGCCGAGGATTTCGGCACCATGGTCGGGTGCACGCGCTGCTCGATCCCGGTCTTGGTGCGCTCGGCGACGCCGAGCAGCTTGATCCGGTAACCGAGCTCGTCGGCCATCTTCAGGTCGAGCAGCGTGATCGAGGAAATGCCTTCGACATGAATCGCTTCGGCGTCGATCTTCGTACCGAAGGCGAGGCTGGTCAGGATGGCGAGCTTGTGGGCGGTGTCGAAGCCCTCGACGTCGAAGGTCGGGTCGGCCTCGGCATAGCCGAGGCGCTGGGCGTCCTTCAGGCAAGCCTCGAATGTCAGGCCCTCGAGCTCCATGCGCGAGAGGATGTAATTGCAGGTGCCGTTGAGGATGCCGTAGAGCCGGCTGACATTGTTGCCCGAGAGTGCCTCGCGCAGCGTCTTCACCACCGGGATGCCACCCGCCGAGGACGCCTCGAAGGCGAGCGCCGCGCCGTTGCTCTCGGCGAGTTCGGCGAGCGCGACGCCATGGGCCGCGAGCAGCGCCTTGTTGGCAGTGACGACATGCTTGCCGGCGGACAGCGCGGTCTCGACCGCCTGCTTGGCCGGCCCATCCGAGCCGCCGATCAGCTCGACCAGGCAGTCGATCTCGGGGGATGCGGCGAGCGCGACCGGATCGTCGAACCAGGTAAAGCCGGAGATGTCGATGCCGCGATCGCGATTGCGATCCCGGGCCGAGACCGCCGTCACGCGGATCGGCCGGCCGCAGCGGGCGGCGAGCGCGTTCTCCTGGCGCTTCAGAATGCCGGCGACCGCAGCGCCGACTGTTCCCAGGCCGGCAATGCCGACGCGCAGGGGCCTGATCTCGGAGGGAGCAGCGTGCATGGTCATGAGCGGCGGGGTCGCATGAGGCGCGCGGGGAGTCAACGGCGAAGGGGTAGAGGGAACCTCTCCGGAAACGCCGGATTGAGTACGCAACGAGGAGATATCGCGATGCTGAAGGTTGGCTCGATCGTCTGGGGCGTGCGCGACGTGCCGCGCGCCATCGCCTTCTGGACGCAAGCGCTCTCCTATGAGCCGCTGCGGCCGCCCTCGCCCGACTGGGCGATCCTGGTGCCGCGCGAAGGCGCAGGGGTGCAGCTCGCGATCACGCAGGTCTCGTCGGACGCAGAGAACCACCAGCGCCACCATCTCGATCTTTACGCCAGCGATCGGAAAGCCGAGGTCAAGCGTCTGCTGCGCCTCGGCGCTAAGCGGGCCGAGTGGCGCTACCCGGACGGCGCCGACTACATCGTGCTGGAGGACCCGGACGGAAACCGCTTCTGCGTCATCGAGAAGTGAGAGCCTGCCGCCCTCACTCGAAGCGGCAGACGACCTCGGCGGCGAGCTTGTGGATCTTGCCGTTCTCGAAGCCGAGATAGAGCCGCAGCAGCTGGTTGCCGAAGGCGGTGATCTTGATGGTGCGCAACGCCTCGACGCTGTCGCCGTCGGCCTGGGTCGAATTCTCGTCGATCGGCTTCCAGAACCAGGGCTTCGGCGCCCGGATCACCGTCTGCGCCAGCAATTGCTCGGCTTCGGCCCGGCCCATGCCGGTCGGAAAATACTTGCCGGCGATCTCGGTCGCGTCGCGACCGCATTCCTTGGCTCGCGAGGCGGTCAGCACCTCGGCGATCAGGGCAGAATCGGTGTCACTGGTACGGCCGCGCGAGAAATCATAGGTCGCGAACAGGCAGACCAGCGCGAACAGGCCGAACATGATCCCGATCAACCGGCCCTTCGAGACCATGATGCGCTCTTTATCCCTGCTATCCGCCCCCGGTGCTGGGTTCCCATGTTTCGACGGCCCGGTCCAGTGCCGACGCGCAACACTGGGAGGCGTCTTTCCGGGGCAGCCCAAAGGGCTGAGCCCGGAACCCAGAACCGATGCCCATCATCGCGAAGGCTCGGATATCGAGAGCTTCAGCTTGAATGGCGTCGGTTCTGGGTTCCGGGCTCGCTGCTCCGCAGCGCCCCGGAAAGACGGCCCACTCTTGCCCTACCCCGCCTTCGGCATCTGGATGACGTTGTGCAGGGTCTGGTCGGCGCTCTTCAGGAAACGGCCGATATTGCGCGCCGCCTGACGGATACGCTGCTCGTTCTCGACGATGGCGATGCGGACATAGTCGTCGCCATGCTCGCCGAAGCCGATGCCCGGGGCGACCGCGACTTCGGCCTTCTCGATCAGCAGTTTGGAGAACTCGAGCGAGCCGAGATGGCGGAACTTCTCAGGGATCGGCACCCAGGCGAACATCGAGGCCTGTGGAGCCGGAAACTCCCAGCCGGCCTTGCCGAAGCTCTCGACCAGCGCGTCGCGGCGCTTGCGATAGACATCGCGCATCTCTCGGATGCAGTCGTCCGGGCCGTTGAGCGCCGCAGCGGCCGCGACCTGGATCGGCGTATAGGCGCCGTAGTCGAGATAGGACTTCACGCGGGCGAGCGCCGCCAGCAGCCTCTCGTTGCCGACAGCGAAGCCCATACGCCAGCCGGCCATGGAGAAGGTCTTCGACATCGAGGTGAACTCGACGGCGACGTCGATCGCGCCCGGCACCTGCAGCATCGAGGGCGGCGGGTCGTTCTCGTCGAAATAGACCTCGGCATAGGCGAGGTCCGACAGCAGGATCAGCTCGTGCCGCTTCGCAAAGGCGACGAGGTCGCGGTAGAAATCGAGCGAAGCGGTATAGGCGGTCGGATTCGCCGGATAGCAGGTGACCAGCGCGATCGGCTTCGGCACCGAATGCGCCATCGCCCGCTCGAGCGCCGGGAAGAAGGCCGGGGTCGGCTCGGCGGGGACGGAGCGGATCACGCCGCCCGCCATCAGGAAGCCGAAGGCATGGATCGGATAGCTCGGATTGGGCACGAGCACGACGTCGCCGGGACCGGTGATGGCCTGCGCCATATTGGCGAAGCCTTCCTTCGAGCCGAGCGTGGCGACGACCTGCGTGTCGGGATTGAGCGTCACGCCGAAACGGCGCTGATAATAATACGCCTGGGCGCGGCGCAGGCCGGCAATGCCCTTCGAAGCGGAGTACCGATCGGTGCGCGGCTTGCCGGCGGTCTCGACCAGCTTGTCGATGACGTGCTTGGGCGCCGGCAGATCGGGATTGCCCATGCCGAGGTCGATGATGTCGACGCCCTTGGCGCGCTCGGCAGCCTTGATCTTGTTGACCTGTTCGAAAACGTAGGGCGGCAGGCGCTTGATGCGGTGGAAATCGGTCATCTCGACAACAGGTCCTTGCGGATCGCCGCACCGTCGCGCGCGGCAAATCACATTCTTGCGTTGCGATGCCTTACCACCGCAACTTCCGTCCCGACAGCAGAAAAAACGCAAGATTCAGCGAACGACGGTGCATGCCGCATTGCTGCAACGCTTCAAGCTGGTGGAATGAAGGGCTGGCTGATCGTCTTGAACACGTCGAGTGCTTCGCAACGCGCGGAATGTGCCTCCAGAGCCGGATAATCGCCGAGGACGACGAGATCAGGATGCGCATCGCTGGCAAAGCGCAGTGCACAGGCGAGCGCGATGTCGGCATGTCCGATCCGATCGCCGAACCACCAGTCGCCGAGGCGCTCCTCCCGCTCCCGCTCGAGAGCAACAAGGACACCCAGGATCTGAGAGCGGCAGCGCCCAGCCCAGACCTCGGAAACCTGGTCGTGCAAACGCAGCTCGTAGAACAGGCTCACCGCCTTCTCGGCGAGCCCCATCGCCAGCGCCGCAACGCGCAAGGCCCTGTGACGACCCGGCTCGGTGCGCGGGAACAGGGCAAGCTCGGGAGGAACGAGACCGTCGAGATAATCGAGGACGGCATGGCTCTCGACCAGCACGAACCCGTCATCGAGCTCGAATGTCGGCACGCGAACCAGCGGGTTGAGAGGTGCGATCCTGTCGCCGTCGCCGAAAACCGACCAGGGTCGATGCTCGAAAGACAGCTCATAGAGCGTCAGCGCGATGCCGACACGGCGCACGAAGGGCGAATCATACTGGCCGATCAGGATCATCGCTGGCGCTCCACCGAGAAGCCGCCATTGGGGCGCCCCGCGCGGCACAAGGCAAGCGGCCTACGCCCGCCGCCCTCATTCCTTCGGCTGCGGCGGTGGTGCCGGCGGCGGCAGGACCTTGCCGAGGCTCTGCGCCTGCGCGCCGGCAGCGTCGTTGGAGATTCGCTTGGCTTCCAGTTCGGCCTCGAGCTTCTTGAACTCGTCGACAGTCTTGCGCTTGGCCTGCCGCGAGACGGTGGTGCCGATCGGGATATATTTCGGATCCTGCGGCCGGGTCTCGGTGACGAAAGGCTTGGGCTCGCCGGGTTTGGTGGCGAGATCGGTCATTTCAGCCACGCCGCGCGTGGCTTCGCAGCCTCCGAGGCCGACTCCGACCAGCAGAACCAGTCCAATCGCCCCGAGCGAGATTTGAGTCCGCCTGTCAGCCATCGCCCCGCTTCCGCAAAATTTCTTTGTCACTCATACCGGTTAGGTCCTTAATGGGTCCAAAATGGGGAGTGCAACTCCTGCGTAAGGCTATCAAGGGGAACGCCATCATGTGTCCGCCAGCTGACGAGAAGGGCAAGACCGGGCCAAAGCCAGCGGAGGCGCCGTTCGCCGAGCTTCCGGCCGTGCCCGATTTCGATGCGATGGCGCAGAACATGGGCAAGCTGGTCGAGCAGGCCGGCAAGGTGACGGCCGCCTATCTGAAACCGATCGAACGCGGCGAGGCCAAGACCGGCCAGGCCGATGAAGCCAGCGAAATGGTCAAGGTGCTCGGGCGCGTCGCCGAGCGCTGGGTCAGCGACCCGCAGAAGATCATCGAGGCCCAGGGCGCGATCACCAGCGACTTCCTCTCCCTGTGGAGCTCGACCCTGAAGCGCCTGAGCGGCGAACAGGTCGAGCCAGTGATCGCCCCCGAGAAAAGGGACGCTCGCTTCGCCGATCCGGAGTGGAACAGCCATCCGGTCTTCGATTTCGTCAAGCAGGCCTATCTGCTGACGACGCGCTGGGCCGAAGGCATGGTCGAGCAAGCGGATGAGCTCGACCCGCATACGCGTGACAAGGCCCGCTTCTACGTCAAGCAGATCGCCGGCGCCCTCTCCCCCTCCAACTTCGTCGCGACCAATCCCGAGCTGCTGCGCGAGACCATGGCGCAGAACGGCGAGAACCTGGTGCGCGGCATGAAGATGCTGGCCGAGGACGTCGAGGCCGGCGGCGGCGAGCTCAAGATCAGGCAATCCGATGCCGGCGCCTTCCAGGTCGGCGTCAACATCGCGACGACGCCCGGCAAGGTCATCTATCGCAACGATATCATCGAACTGCTCCAGTACGCGCCGGCGACCGAGACCGTGCTGAAGCGGCCGCTGCTGATCGTGCCGCCCTGGATCAACAAGTTCTACATCCTCGACCTCAATGCCGAGAAGAGCTTCATCCGCTGGTGCGTTTCGCAAGGGCTGACGGTCTTCTGCATCTCCTGGGTCAACCCGGACCACCGCCACGCGCTCAAGGATTTCGAGAGCTATATGCGCGAGGGCATCTTCGCCGCGCTGGAGGCGATCGAGCAGGTCACCGGCGAGAAGCAGGTCTCGACGATCGGCTACTGCGTCGGCGGCACGCTGCTCGGCGTGACCCTGGCCTATATGGCGGCAACCCGGGACAAGCGCATCGCCAGCGCGACCTTCTTCACCACGCAGGTCGATTTCAGCCACGCTGGCGAGCTCTCGGTCTTCGTCGACGAGGAGCAGATCCGCGCCGTCGAGGAGCAGATGGCCGAACGCGGCTATCTCGACGGCTCGCGCATGTCGGGCGCCTTCAACATGCTCCGGCCCAACGACCTGATCTGGTCCTATGCCGTCAACAACTACCTGAAGGGCAAAGCGCCGACCCCCTTCGACCTGCTCTACTGGAATTCGGATTCGACCCGGATGCCGGCGGCGAACCACTCCTTCTACCTGCGCAACTGCTATCTCGAGAACAAGCTGAGCAAGGGCGAGATGCGCCTCGGCGGCAAGCGGCTCGACCTCAAGAAGGTGACGATCCCGATCTACAATCTGGCGACGCGCGAGGACCACATCGCCCCGGCGAAATCAGTGTTCGTGGGATCGCAGACCTTCGGTGGCCCGGTCGACTATGTCATGGCCGGGTCCGGCCACATTGCCGGCGTGGTCAACCCGCCGAACAAGGTGAAATACCAGTACTGGACCGGCCCGAAGCCGGAAGGCGCCTTCGAGGACTGGATGAAGACGACGCAGGAGCATCCCGGCTCCTGGTGGCCGCATTGGCTCGCCTGGCTGGATAAGCAGGCGCCCAAGCGCGTCAAGCCGCGTATTCCCGGCGAGGGCCCCCTGCCCGCGCTCGAGGACGCGCCGGGGAGCTATGTGAAGATCAAGGCGTAACGCTCCGGCATAGCGGCGGATTCGCCACATCGCGGTTTTTAGCGCGGATGTGAACGGCTGTTCATTGCCTTGGCGCCAACATGGCCTAAGCCTGCCATGTCGGCCGGGGCTTCTTGATGTCACTGCGAATCAGTTCGAAGCGCGCGCGGATGTCGTTGGGACGCGGCCCGCAGCCAAGGCGGCTATACGCTTCGACATCGATATTCGCGCTCGCCCTTGCCTTGCTCGCCAGCGCGCCTGCGGTCTCCGCTCCCTCGGTGGAGGCGACCGGCGACGTCAACCCGGGCGGCCCCGGGCCAAAGCCCGCGAACTGGAACCTGGGCGGCGCGACCCTCACGGTCGGGGACCTCGCCGATGGCACGCTGACCATCACCGATGGCGGCCTTGTTTCGAGCGGCCCCAGCGCTATTGGATTTACCGGCCGAGGCACCGTGACGGTGACCGGCCAGAATTCAAGCTGGACCGCTGGCCCCCTCTCCGTTGGCTTTGGCGCGGCCGGCACGCTGACGATCCTCGAAGGCGGCAGCGTCCATGCCACGAGTATCGTGATCGGCCAGGATCCGTTCGGGACTGCGGCAGATCCATCGACCGTAACGGTGAGTTCGGTGGGATCCCAATTGATCGCCACGGGCTCCATCGACGTCGGAACCAGCGGCTTCGGCACCCTCGTCATCAAGGACGGGGGACTGGTCCGGTCGCTGTCGGTCAGCGTGTCTCGCTCCGGAGCGACCGGGGTCTTGCGCCTGCTTGGCGATGCGGTGAACGGCCGTGGCGTGCTGGAGACCCGCCAGGTCATGAGGTTCGGAAGCGGGACGGCCGTGGTCGAGCTGAACGGCGGAATCCTGCGGGCGATGGCCAACCAGGCCAACTTCATCACGGGCTTCACGACGCTGACCATCGGCACGAACGGCGCCTTCTTCGACAGCAACGGGTTCAGCATCGGCGTCTCGACCAGTTTCGACGGCACGGGCGGCCTGACCAAGCAGGGCGCGGGCACGCTGACCTTGTCCGGCACCAACACCTATTCCGGGGTGACCACGGTCGAAGCCGGTACGCTCTCCATCGAGGGCTCCGGCGCGATGTCGGCCGCCTCGGATTACAAGGTCGCATCGGGCGCGACGCTGCAGGTCAGCGATGGGCTCAGCGCCGTCACCGCCGGCTCGCTCGCCGGGGCCGGCTCGATCCAGGTCGGCACCGGGACGACGCTGAAGGCCGGCAGCAGCAATGCCTCGACCACCTTCTCGGGCACGATCACCGGCAATGGCGGGCTCGACAAGACCGGCACGGGCACGCTGACGCTGACGGGCACGAACACCTACACCGGCGGCACGACGGTCTCGGGCGGCAAGCTGGTGGTCAACGGCTCGATCACCGGCTCGGTGAGCTTGAGTGGCGGCACGCTCGGCGGCTCAGGGACGGTCGGGGCGCTCGTCGTCGCCAACGGCGGCACGGTCGCGCCGGGCAATTCGATCGGGACCTTGAAGGTCTCGGGCAACGTCGCCTTCACCGCGGGCTCGACCTATCAGGTCGAGGTCAACGCCGCCGGCCAGAGCGACAGAATCATCGTTTCAGGCTCGGCGACGATCTCGGGTGGGACCGTGCAGGTCCTGGCGGAGAACGGCAACTACGCAGCCTCGACCAGCTACACCATCCTGACGGCCTCGGGCGGGGTCAGCGGAACCTTTAGCGCGGTGACCTCGAACCTCGCCTTCCTGACGCCGTCACTGAGCTATGACAGCCAGAACGTCACGCTGACGATGACGCGCAATGGCAACTCCTTCGGTCCCGATAACGGTGACGGCACGTCCGGTGGCGTAACATCCGGAGGCGGCACTGATACGAGCAGCACGGGCGGCACTTATATCGCCGCCACCCGTAATCAGGGCTTCATCGCGATCGCGGCCGAGCGGCTGGGCGTGGGCAATCCGGTCTATGACGCGCTGGTCTCGGCGACGGCGGCCGAGGCGCGGGCCGGCTTCGACCTGCTCTCGGGCGAAGCGCATGCCCAGGCGGTCAGCGTGATGATCGACGAGAGCCGGCTGGTGCGCGACACCATCCTTGGCCATCTGCGCGGCCCGCTGCTGACGCAGGCGCCCGGTCAGGTCGCGGCGAGCTTCAGCGCCGATCTGCCCGGCCGCAAAAGCGGGGTCGTGATGCCTGCGCCAGTGCCACAGCCGCGCTATGCGCTCTGGGGCACGGCCTTCGGCAGTACCGGCAACACCGATGGCGACGGCAATGCCGCGAGCCTGAGCCGCCGCAGCGGCGGCGCCCTGCTCGGCGCCGATTTGATGCTCTACGACGCGCCGGGTTCGTCGTTGAAGGTTGGCGTCGCCGGCGGCTACAGCCAGTCGCGCTTCGATCTCGACGCCCGCCGCTCCAGCGGCAAGCTCGAGAGCGGCCATGCCGCGCTCTATGCCGGCGCCCGCTTCGGCCAGCTCAGGCTCGATGCCGGCGCGGCCTACTCATGGTCCGAGAGCGACATCCGCCGCCAGGTCTCGGTCCGTGGCTTTGGCGACCTGCTGCGGCTGCAGCGTCCGGGTTCGGTGACGCAAGGGTTCGCCGAGCTCGGCTATGGCTTCGCCTTCAGCGGCATCGCACTCGAACCCTTCGCGCAGCTCGCCCTGATCCGGGTCTCGACCGATGCCGGCACCGAGCGCGGCGGGGCGGCGGCCCTGCGTGTTCTCTCCTCCGACCAGACGCTCGGCTTCGCCACGCTCGGCCTGCGGGCCGAGGCGCAGCTCGGGGCGATGCCGCTGTTCGCCCGGGCGATGCTCGGTTGGCGCCATGGTTTTGGCGAGCTGACGCCGCAGGCCCACACCGCCTTCGTCGCCGGCACCACGCCGGCCACGGTCTTCGCCGCGAGGATCGACCGCGAGGCACTGGTGGCGGAAGCCGGCCTCGACTGGCGCATCTCCCAGGCCACCACGCTCGGCCTGACCTACTCCGCGACAATCGGCGAACGCTCCCGCGACCACGCCCTCAAGGGACGCGTCGAGATGAGGTTCTGAAGCGGCAGGCGATCAGCCTCCGTTGGCCGAGCAAGCCTTTTCTGCCCTTCCTTTGTTCGGTCGCCTGCGGGCAATGCTCTGAACTCTTCCCCAAGGCGCGACCCAACAAAAAAGCCGGCCCGAAGGCCGGCTCTTTCGTTAGCAGAGGACGAACCGCTCAGTTCTTGCGGACGACCGGGCGGACCGGGATCGTCTCGGCCGGATTGTCCCAACGATAGGTCAGAGCGGCGGAGACGACGTGGATATAGGGCTCGGCCTGGCCGGTATAGGACACCGCCCGCAGCGACGGATTGAAGACCTGCTGCGGATTGTTGCCGGTATAGTTCACCTTGGCCTTGTTGACGTGGATATAGGTGTAGCCGACGTCGAGCTTGAACTTCTCGGTAAGCTGGTAGCTCAGACCGGCGCTGAGCCAGAGCCGGTCGTTGTCCGAGATGAAGATCTGGCGGTTGTCGTCGTTCACGGCCGAGAGCTCATAAGCCACACCGGCGCGCAGGGTCAGGTCGCGGTTATACTTGTACTCGAGACCGGCCGAGAAGAACCAGCTGTCGTCATACTGGAAGTTCAGGCTGGTGACCGGGGTACCGCCAGCGCGGGTCACGACCGGGATGTTGCGGAAGCGGCTCCAGTTCGTCCACTCCACGCCGAGATGAGCCTGCCACTGATCGTTGATGACCTGCGAGACACCCAGCACGACCGAGTCGGGCAGGTTCAGGTTAGCCTTGACCGGAATGTAACCGGTAGCCGCACTCCGCAAGCTGCCTTCCAGCGTCTGCTTGACCGAGGAGCGGTAGGCCAAGCCGATCGTCGTGCCGTCGAACGGGGTCAGCGTGGCGCCGAAGCGATAGCCGAAATCGATCGTGTCGCCCTGGATGATGATCGGCGTCGCGGCGGCAGTGACGCCGTTGGCCTGCTTCAGGCTGGCCTTGAAATACTGCACCTGCAGCGCCGCACCGATCGAGAGCCAGTCGTTGACCTTGTAGCCGATCGTCGGGGAGACGTTGATCGTCTGCACCTTGGCCGAACGACCGAAGACCTGCGCCGCATTGACCTGGTTGTCGGGCTTCGAGCGCAGGCCGAACGGCGCGCCGGTGGTAAGACCGATCCAGAACCGGTCGGTCAGCTGCCACGACGAATAGGAGGCCGGGATGAAGGCGCCATCGCCGCCGATATTGCCCGTCCCGAGGGTGCTGCCGCCGGCGGCCTGGATCGGAACCGTGACGCCCGTGGGGGTGCGCACCGTGGTCGTCGAGGTCGGCTGATAGTCGCCGTTTGCATAGAGATAAGTGAAGTTCCACTGGCTGTTGCGGCCCGGGAACATGGTGATCGTCGCCGGGTTCCAGGCCATCGAACCCATGCCGATGCCGCCCGCCGCCGCGCCGGCATAGGCCATGCCGAGACCTTCGGCGCTCTGGCCCGAGCGGATCGCGAAGGAACTCGCCGAAGCCGCGCCGGCCGCCAGCAGCGCCGAAAGCGAGACGGTGGCGGCGGTGGTGAGTTTCAGAAGGCTCTTCATCGCGGCGTCTTCCCCAGGCTGAGGTTCTTGTTGTGGCGGTTGCGGCGAAGCAGGCCGCGGAATCTGTCATCACCATGCCGCCTGCCGGTTTCCGCCGCAATCCCGCCTTGATCGCCGCCAAATCGACTCGCTCGGCCGCCTTTCCGCATCGGCAGGGCCAAAAACGTGCAAAAAAGCCGCGTTTCGCGTGTCCCGCGGCAAAGCCGGCGACCGAAAAGATAGTTTAGATGCGAACTATCGTGGATTTTGCCATTGTGCGCCGCAGCATAAACCCAACCGCCAGCTCCGAACTCGGGCGCGCTTTCGTGAGGAGCGTTGCATAAGCGCCACAACTCCCGGCACACCCGCAAGCATGGCATGCGTCGCGGCGGGCTTGCATCGCAGGAGCAGTCCGCACAGGATCGGCGCGACCTTCGGTCTAGCCTTACACACCTTGTTTGAAACGATTGAAAAGGGGGAAACGACGTGAAACTGGTTCGTTACGGCGCATTCGGTCAGGAGAAGCCCGGCGTTATCGACTCTGCCGGCAAGCTGCGCGACCTCTCGGCGCATGTCTCCGACCTCGCCGGCGCGGCGCTCAAATCCGCTTCGCTCGCCAAGCTGAAGGCCCTGTCCCCCGAATCACTGCCGCTGGTCGATGGTTCGCCGCGCATCGGCGCCTGCGTCGGCGATGTCCGCAATTTCATCGCCGTCGGCCTCAACTTCGCCGACCATGCCGCCGAGACCGGCGCCGCGATCCCGGCCGAACCGATCCTGTTCAACAAGGCCCCGAACTGCATCGTCGGCCCCAATGACGACGTGATCATCCCGAAGAACTCGAAGAAGACCGACTGGGAGGTCGAGCTCGCCATCGTGATCGGCGATGGCGGCTCCTATATCGCCGAGAAGGACGCGATGGCCGCGATCGCCGGCTTCTGCGTCTGCAACGACGTCTCCGAGCGCGAGTTCCAGACCGAGCGCGGCGGGCAATGGGCCAAGGGCAAGGGCTGCCCGACCTTCGGCCCGCTCGGCCCCTGGCTGGTGACCCCGGACGAGATCGCCGACGTGCAGAATCTCGCCATGTGGCTCGAAGTCGACGGCGAGCGCGTCCAGAACGGCTCGACCAAGACGATGATCTTCGGCGCCGCCTATCTCGTCCACTATATCAGCCAGTTCATGCAGCTCGATCCGGGCGACGTCATCACCACCGGCACACCGCCCGGCGTCGGCCTCGGCTTCAAGCCGCCGCGCTTCCTCAAGGGCGGCGAGACCGTCGCCCTCGGCATCGAGGGCCTCGGCACGCAGAAGCAGCTCTTCAAGCCCTACACAGGCTGAAACGGCAGCGGCCGGCCGCCTTTGCAGGCGAGCCGGCCGCGACCTCGATCCAACGTCTAGAGCCGAAAGAAAAAGCGCTGCCGGGGCTGTTCGACCTCACCCCGACAGCGCTGGCAGCCGTACCCTGGCACGGCTGCTTTCAGTCCCTGAGACGCCCATTCGGGCTTGGAAACCTGAGCACTTGCGCAGATGCCGGCATCTGCATGCCGGCCGGGGCGTCAGACGCATCATCTCTTCGGACGGCGATATCGAGCCCGTCCTGAGACAGCCGCTCGATGCTCACCTCGGCGCGCTCGCGCTCAAGTCTGCGCCGGCTGCGCGCCAGACGCACGCCCAACGTATCGAATCCCGGCATCGAATCGCCCCCGCTCTCTAGCCGCCACGTTCAGCTATGATCGCTAGCAGAAATGGCCGCATCCCCCATTTGGGGGGTGCAGCCACTGTTTCGTCACGAGCAAGGCAAGATTTCGTGCGGACCAGGGAGGCTGGTGTCAGCCCTCCGGCAGGCCGAGCATCAGGCGGATATTCTGGACGGCTGCGCCCGATGCGCCCTTGCCGAGATTGTCGAGCCGGGCGACGAGTACCGCCTGGCCGAGATCGGCATTGCCGTAAACGCGCAGCTCGAGCTTGTTGGTGTCGTTGAGCGCCTCCGGCTCGAGCTTGCCGCCAGCTTCCGCCGGCAGGACGCCGACATAGGTCGAGCCGGCATAGCGCTCGGCCAGCGCCGCTTCGAGATCGACGGGCTTGGGCTTGCCCGGCAGGGTGTCGAGATGCAGCGGCACCGAGACCAGCATGCCCTGCCGGAAATTGCCGACCGATGGCACGAAGATCGGCCGCCGCTCCAGCCGCGAATAGACCTGCAGCTCGGGCAGGTGCTTGTGCTTGAGGCCGAGGCCGTAGAGTTCGAAATCGGGCGCCGTGCCGGCCTCATAGGCTTCGATCATGCTCTTGCCGCCGCCGGAATAGCCGGAGACCGCGTTAACGGTGATCGGATAGTCGGCTGGCAGCAGGCCGGCATCGACGAGCGGGCGCAGCAACGCGATGCCGCCGGTCGGATAGCAGCCGGGGTTGGCGACGCGGTTGGCATTGGCAACCTTCTGGGCAAAGCCCGGCTCCAGCTCGGCGAAGCCATAGGTCCAGTCCGCTGCGACGCGATGGGCGGTCGAGGCGTCGACGATCTTGGGAGCGTCGCTGCCGAGTTCGTCGGCGAGCGCGACGGATTCCTTCGCTGCATCGTCGGGCAGGCAAAGCACGACGAGATCGACATCGGCCATCATCGCCTTGCGGGCGGCAGGATCCTTGCGCTTGTCGGGATCGATGCTCTTGACCACGACCTCCACCACATCGGCGAGGCGCTCGCGGATGCCGAGCCCGGTGGTGCCGGCTTCGCCGTCGATGAAGATGGATTTCAGGTTCTGGCTCATCGGACCCTCGCAAGGCGTCTGGTGGAAGCGGGCGGAACTGGTTGGCTGGCTTTGGAACTTGGCCTTGTCGCAAAACCGGACATCAGTTTTGCGACGGGCATAAAAAAACCGCGCTCTGGGCGCGGTCGCGGGCGTTCGGGCTAGAAGCCGAGCGTCATCGCGGGCGCGCCGGGGCGGCTTGTTCACTGCGACGTCGGGTCGGGTTCGTGGTCATGCGGGGCTATATGTTCCGGGCGGAGACAGCTGTCAATGATGGGGCACTGGAACCGCAACGCAAACTCCTCTCCTGGAAGGAGAGGAGTAGAGGTGAGGTGTTCGAATTGGAAACGTTGGCTGGAACCTAACCGCGCGGTGAGCGCTCACGGCACTGGTCTTACCGCCCACACCTCACCCTGCCCTCTCCTTCCAGGAGAGGGTTCCCCGCGCCTCGATATCGCAACGTTCGGAATCACATGGCGGCCGAAGCTGCCACCCCAATTCAACCCGCCTTCTTCAG
This sequence comes from Bosea sp. 29B, assembly GCF_902506165.1. Lineage (NCBI taxonomy): Bacteria > Pseudomonadati > Pseudomonadota > Alphaproteobacteria > Hyphomicrobiales > Alloboseaceae > Allobosea > Allobosea sp. 29B. The sequence goes on along the minus strand of NZ_LR733817.1, from coordinate 4,823,808 downwards.
CGCCAGCGCCTGCAGATAGTGCTGCGCCACCGCCGCTCCGGCGATCGCGGTCGCGTCGGCATGGTCATAGGGCGGCGAGACCTCGACGATGTCCATGCCGCGGAAATCGAGATCGCGGATCGCCCAGACCAGGCGCAGCGCGTCTGCCGAAGAGAAGCCACCAGAGACGGGTGTGCCCGTGCCGGGCGCGAAGGCTGGATCGAGTGCATCGATGTCGAAGGTGAGATAGGCCGGCCCCTGCCCGACCCGCTCCCTGATCCGCGCCGCGATGCCTTCTACGCCGAGGCCATGCGCTTCATAGGCGTTGAGCACCTCGATGCCGCAATCGCGCGGCGCGACTGTGCGGATGCCGACCTGGATCGAACGATCCGTGTCGATCAGCCCCTCGCGCACCGCCTCGAGCACGAAAGTGCCGTGGCTGATCGCGCCGACGCCGTCGTCCCAGGTGTCCTGATGCGCGTCGAACTGGACGATCGCGAGCTTGCCGTGGCGGGCGACATGGGCTCGCAGCAGCGGCAGGGTGATGAAATGATCGCCGCCGAGCGTGACGAGCTGGGCGCCGCTGGCGATGATCGCCGCAGCCTCGCTTTCGATCGCCCGGGCGCAGCCCTGCAGGTCGCTGCGCGGAAGCAGGCAATCGCCATAGTCGACCACGGCGAGCGTCTCGAACGGATCGACCCGCGAGGGATACTGCAGATCGCCGTCGAAGATCGCGCTGACGCGGCGCATCGCCTGCGGCCCGAAGCGGGTGCCGGGCCGGTTCGAGACAGCGAGGTCGAACGGCACGCCCCAGACCACCGCATCGCAGCCGGCGACGTCCTTGCTGTAGCGGCGCCGCATGAAGGAGAGCGCGCCGGCATAGGTTGGGTCATGCGCCGGGCCCTTGCGGTCGCCGGTGAAGGCGTGGTCGATCGGCGGGATCTGAGCAGATTCGGTCATGTCAAAAAATCCGTCGGAAAATCAGCGCCGGCCATTCAGCCAGACATAGAGGCACCAGGGCAGGATCAAAGCGAGCCCGGTCAGGACAAGCCGCAGCGTCGTCCAGACGACCGGATATTGCAGCGCCCTGCCGTCGAGCTCCGGCACGCCATGGATCAGGCCGAGCGCAAAGGCCGGGGCCAGGAAGACGATCAGCGCGTTGACGATCCGACGGCCGCGCGGCAGGTCGCTGCGCGCCAGCGCGAGCAGCGCCGGCACCGCGACCATGCCGAAGGCGATCAGGACAAACAGGGCGCGCATGGCGGCTTCCGGTTGAACAGGACGGCAGCCGATTTAGCACGCCACGGCTCCGGCTCCAGCCGTCTGCGGCTGTTCTTGCAGCCGATTCTGTCGTTTGAGCGCCCAGAGTGACTTATCGCCCGCCACCGACCCGGATGATCGAGCCGACCATGTAGGACGCGGCCTCGGAGAGCGCGAACAGCACGGCTTCGGCGATCTCCTCCGGCTCGGCGACGCGCCGCAGCGGGATCGTCGGCGCTATGCGGTCGACGCGGCCGGCATCGCCGGCCGAGAGCGCGTGGATCTCCGTCCGCGTCATGCCGGGCGATACCGCATTGACGCGGATGCCGGCCGGGGCGAGCTCGATCGCCAGCCCCACGGTCATGGAATCGACTGCCGCCTTCGAGGCAGCGTACCAGACGTATTCGTTGGGCGAGCCGAGCCCGGCCGCGATCGAGGAGATGTTGACGATGGCGCGGTTCTTCGCGCCCTCGTTGGCGAGCAGGGCCTGCGCCGCCTCGCGCGCCACCAGGATCGCGCCGGTGACGTTGAGGTCGATGCAGGCGCGGATGACCTGCGGATCCGACTTGGCGAGCGGGCTGCTTTTGCCGGTGATGGCAGCGTTGTTGACCACCGCGGTCAGCGGACCGAGCGCCGCCTTGGCCTCGGCGAAAACGCGAGTGATGTCAGCGAGGTTCGCCATGTCGCCCTGGATCGCGACCGCCCTCGCCCCAGCTCTGCCGCAGGCTGCGACGACATCGGCCGCCGCCTGCGCATTGCCCTGATAGTTGACGGCGACGTCATAGCCGCGCTCGGCGGCAAAGCGGCAGATCGCAGCGCCGATGCCGCGGCTGCCGCCGGTGACGAGAAGGACGGGACGGTCGGACATGCGGACGGCTTTCCTGTGACATCAATTGGAATGGATGGCGGCCGGACTCAGGTGCTGCTGGCGATCGCCTCGATCTTCTCCAGGCCGCCGAGCTTCGGCGCGAAGGAAGCCCAGACCTTGCGCGCGCCGGCCTCCCAGCCGGGACGATCCTCCGGCTGCACGACCTTGCCGCCCTCGGCCTTGGCCTTGGCCATCGAGGCGTCCTCGTCGGCGACGATCAGATCGTCGAAATAGCCCGCCCCTTCCGCAGTCGCCGCGGCGAAGGCTGTCTTGTCCTCAGCAGAGAGGCCCTTCCAGAAGGGCGCAGAGACAGCAACGACACCGGTCGCCCAGATATGGCCGGTCTCGATCAGATAGGGCACGACCTCGTGCAGCTTGAAGCCGACATAGGCCGACTTGGTCAGGTCCATGCAATCGACCACGCCGGTCTTGAGCGCGTTGTAGGTCTCGGGGATCGGGATCGGCGTCGGATAGGCGCCCAAGCCTGACCAGAGCTCGGTGTGCAGCGGGCTCTGGATGACGCGGATGCGCTTGCCCTTGATGCTGGCCGGCGTGGTCAGCGGCTCCTTGGCGAGGAGATGGCGAGCGCCGTAATTGATGAAGCCGAGCACGACGAAGCCCTGCGCCTCGTATTTGCGCTTGAGTTCCTCGCCAAGCGGCCCGGCCAGCACGCGCTTCAGATGCTCCCGATCGCGGAACAGGAAGGGCAGATCCAGCAGTTGCCCGTCCGGCACCCAGGACGACAGCGCCGAGATCGTAAACAGCGAGGCCTGGACCGAGCCGAGCCTCAAGCCCTCCGCGACCTCCTTTTCGCCGCCGAGCGCGGCATTGGGCACGACGCGCAGGTCGAAGCGACCGGCTGCGCTCTGCGCGAGCTTCTGCGTGACTCGGCGCCAGATCTTCGTCTCCGGCTTGTCCTCGCCGAGCAGCGAGGCGACCGTGACCGGCCGGCCTGCGGCGATGGCGCCGCCCGACAGGATGACTGGTGCCGCGATCGAGGCGGCAGCGAAGGCGCGGCGGGTCAAAGCCATCGGAACAACTCCTTGATGGAGACAGGTAGCGACGGCCAGACTGCCACCGCAAGACAGAGGACGAAGAGCGCGACCAGCAGGCTCGCCAGCAAGGGCAGCACCGCCCGGAACACCGCAGCGGGCGATAAGCGCATGATGCCGCTGACGACAAAGACGAGGATGCCGAGCGGCGGCGTCAGCCCGTGAATCATCAGGTTGACCACCAGCACGACGCCGAACTGGATCGGGTCGAGCCCGGCCGCAATCGCGGCCGGCAACAGCAGCGGCGCCAGCAGAAGGATCGCCGCACCGATATCGAGGAAGAGGCCGGCGATCAGCAGGACGAGGTTGGAGAGCAGCATCACCGCGAGCGGCCCACCGCCGAGCGCCGTGACCAGCCCGGCCATCTGCTCGGAGACACGATCGACCGCGAGCAGGAAGGCGAAGGGCGCCGAGGCGCCGATCAGCAAGCCGACCGCCGCGGCCTCCCCCGCCGCCTTGCGCAGGGAAGCGAACACGGTCGCTCCATTCAGGCTGCGCAGCAGCAGGCAGGCGACGAGCGCGTAGGCGACGGCGAGCGCCGAGGCTTCGGTCACCGTGACCACGCCGAAGCGGATGCCGACCACGACGACGATGCCGAGCCCGATCGCCGGCAACGCGCCGATAAAGGACCGTGCCCGCTCCGCACCGCTGGCACGGGGCGCGGAATCGACGACGCCGCGCACGCTGAGATGGATGCCGATGGCGAGCGCCAGCGTGAGCGCACCACCCGCGACGAAGCCGCCGACGAGCAATGAGCCGACAGAGAGATTGGTCGCCGCCGCCAGGATCAGGAAGGCGATCGAGGGCGGGATGATGTTGTCCAGCATCGAGACGCCGGCGACGATCGCCGCCGCATTAGCGGGCGGATAGCCGCGCGCGACCAGAGCCGGTGCCATCACCTTTGCACCGAAGGCGGCGTTGGCGACCGAGGAGCCGGAGGCGCCGGAGAACAAGACACTGGCGACCAGAGCGGTCTGGGCCAGCCCGGCCCGAAGGTGCCCGACAAGGGCGGCGGCAAAGCGTACCAGCCGCTCGGCCAGGCCCCCCGCGGTCAAGAGTTCGCCGGCAAGCAGGAAAAACGGGATCGCCAGCAGCAGGAATTTCGAGACGCCCGCCACCGTGTTCTGGACGATGGCCGGCTCGGGCAGGAGGCCGCCGAAGGCGCCCGAGAGCGAGACGCCGGCCAGGAGCGCAAAGGGCAACGGCGCGCCGAGCAGGAGTCCTGCCCCGGCGGCGAGCCCGGCAATCAAGCTCGGCGTTTCGACGAAGACGCCGGTCACGCTGTTTGCCAGCCCATAGAGACCTGCACCGATCACGAGCGCCCCGAGCGCCGCCGGCCAGGATTGTGTGAGCACCGCCCGCCAGAGCACGACAACGAGCGTCAGGCCCCCACCGGCCGCGAAGGTCGCAAAGCGCAGGCTCTCGGGCAGGCCGAGCACGGTCGAGGTGCCGCCGACCAGCGCCGCGACGCTGGCGCCGCCGAGCGCCAGAACCAGCGCGCCGTGGACGGCGATCGCTTCCGCCAGAATGGCGGCGATGCGTCGCCCCGGCGCCGGCAGCAGGTTGACGACGACGTCGAGCCGCATGGCGAGCGCACTGGTCGCCGCGAGCGGCGCGCCGACGGCCACGAGCGCGACATTGAGCCAGATCGCGAGCTCATCCGACCAGACGAGGCCGTCTCCGAGCAGATAGCGGCGCGTGACGGCGGCCATCACCACGAGGAAAAGCACGGCAAGGATCGCCGCACCCAGCCATTCGAGGCCAGCCACGAGCAGAGCGAGCCTCCGTTCGCCCAGCGGCCGGAGGGGCGGGCTGGTTGGCGCAGCAGCCATGGCGGCGCCCTGCACCAGCTCAGCGCAGCGGCGAGAAATGCGTCGGCCTGAGGATCCGGCTGCGCATTTCGAGGACGTAAGGGGCCGCCTTGGCGCGGAAGACCTGCCAGCGCGGATCGGCTTCCATCGCGGCGCGCCGGCGCTCGCGATCGCCGGCATCCTCGAAGCGCCACATATGCACGACCTCATTGACGACGCCGCTATCGGTGGTGAACCAGCCGATCAGGTGGCCGAGATGGGAGATCTGCAGCTCCATCCCCTCGGCGACATAGAGGTCGAGATAGTCGCGCACATGCGCGGGCTTGATGGCGTAGGTGCGCTCGTCGAGGATCATCGTCCTGCCGGTCCTTGATGGCAAAGCCGCCCAGCGGCCGAGCGATCAGTAGCCGTCTTCATGGCAAAGCCCAACCGGCGCAGCTCCGGCCGAGCCTGCAATCGGCGCATGGCGGCGGCCCATCACAGCCGGTGAGCCGCTGTCGGTGACGGGACTTCGCGCGAGCCCCGCGTCGCGGAGAAGAATGAACTACGATCGAGCCGGCCAGGAGCAACATCTTGCTTTTTTTGAGCGACCGGGGCGCTCAGCCGCCATGCAGATAAAGATCCGCCCCGGCATCGCCACGATAGCCCGGTTCGGCCAGCACGAATCCGGCCCGTCGCAACAGATGCACCGAGGCGCCATTGGCCGGATCGACCGTCGCCCTCACCGGCGTGATGCCGCGCTCCACGGCAAAGGCGACCAGGCCGGCGAGCAATTCAGAGCCGAATCCCCTGCGCCAGCTCGTTCGCCGCAGCCCGTAGATCACCTCCTGCGTGCCGTCGTCCGGCCGGGCGAAGCCGGCCCAGCCGATCAACCCGCCGCCGGCGCGCTCGACCACAGCGCCGGTGCCGTAGCCGAAGCGTTCGAGATTGGCTGCCGAGCGCTCGATCCAGAGCGCAGCGACATCAGGCGCAAGCGGCTGCCCATCGTCGACGAAGCGATGGACCTCCGGGTCGGCAAAGAGCGCGACAAGCGACGGGGCGTCGGCCTGCATGAAAGGCCTGACGACAAGCCGCGCCATTTCAAGCTGCGATGCATGGATCATGGGGCTGACTTAAATAGCCATGGCGGCACGAACCCGGCAGGAACGGCAGCACCACACCCCACGCCCGTCAGATCGAAGGCCGGGGACCGGAGGCTATTCTTCTTCGGAGCTATAAGGTCGTTCGGCGCGGGAGATCCGCTGCCCCGCCTGGCGTTCGTAGCGGCGGTCGCGGTCGCGATCCTGCGTCATGACGCAGTTGGCGTAGGCGTCGGTGCCGCGCTGGAAGCCATAGGCGTCGCAGCGCGAGCGGTCCTCGACGATCGGGTCCGGCGTGCTCGCGCAAGCACTGAGCGCCAGGGTGAGAGCAGATGCAGCGATGATCCTCATGAGGTGAGGATGGAAATACCGCATGGCTGCTTTGGGGCGACAATCCGGCGGCTATGGGGAGAGAGCTGCGCCGGCTCACGGCGTCAGCGTTCGGTGCTCTCGACAGCGCTTTCGAGAATCCTGACAGTCTCTTCCAGGCTTTCCTTCACGCCGAGCTGGAAGTCCTTGCGGAAGGCGATGATCGTGTCGGGGGGCTGGCCCTTGAAGGTGTAGACGACACTGACCTGGTCGGGATTGACGTAGACCGGCTTGCCGTCGCTGGGCGAGGTGAATTTGCAGAGTTTTGGCACGGGTTCTCTCCGGGACGACCGAGCGATTCACCGGACCCTAGCAAAAAACGGAGGCCCCGCCCCCCTCTTAGGGAGCGGGGCCTGCAGTATCAGCGCGCGATACGGGGGCGCCCGCCGCAGAACTGCTGCTCGACCGCACGCTCGTAGCCGAGCTCGCGGTCATAGACCATGACGGTGCGCGTCAGGCAGTCGCCATCCTGCACCAGCCCTGTGTTGATGAGCCGGCCGTTGGGATCGGCGACGACGGTCGGGCCGCAGGCCGCGGCAGCGGACGCAAGGCCAAGGGCGACGATGAACTTCGCGGTACGGGTCATGTCAGCCGCTCACATATAGAGGCCGCGGCCACAACGGCGCACGCGCCGGTTCTCGTAGTAGCCGGTGTAGCGGTTGAAGACTCGCACCGTCTTGTAGAGGCAGTACTTGCCGTCGTTGCGACCGTCGTAATAGGTCCGGCCGGTATCCATGTCGACGCCAAGGAATTCGTCCTTGCCCTTCTTGCCCTGGGCGAAAGCCGGAGCGGCCGCGAGGCTGAGAGCAGCGAACCCTGCTGCGGCGATGGCTATCTTGAGCATGGCATTTCTCCTGTCTTGCGGCGGAAATGTGTCCAGCACCGCTTGCCGCGGCTTGCGTCGGTCAGTACGGTTTTCGCGCGCGCCCCGCATGTTTATCGATGGTGAGCAGCCAGATCGGCGGGCAGATCACCGCTCTTCCCCCCATGAACGCATAGCAGATCAGCTTGCGGCTTTGCTACCCGCAACGCGCCGCAATCTAGCCACGATTATGCCACGAGCCAGAATCGATGATTTCGCGAGATGTCGATGCGTGCCCGCAAGCCTATGCGTCCGACCGGAGCGTCCCGCCCGCCAAACTGGTCAGTGCGGGCTGAAGGAGGCGTAGCGCATGATCTTGACGTCCTGCTGGACGAAGGTGCCGCGGTTGCCGCGCCGGAACTCGTGCCAGGCCGGATCCGCGTCGAGCTTCGCCCGCCGCTCCTCGCGATCGGCGAGGCTGTCATAGACCCAGATATAGAGGACCTCGTTGAGCCGCCCGATCTCGCTGACGAAGACGCCGAGCAGCCGCCCAAGGTACTTTTGCTGCACCGGCAGCCCCAGCTGCCGGTAACGTTCGAGGTATTCTTCGGTCCGCCCGTGCTCGACGACATAGGTCCGGTGTTCGATGATCATGGCCAGGGTGATCCTGCTCAGGCTGATGGCTCAGGTGGGGTCAGAACGGCGCCGGAGGTGAAGAAGGCGTCGAGATTGGCGATCACCAGCGCTTCCATGGCGCGCCGCGTCTCATGCGTGCTCGCGGCGATATGCGGCAGCAGAACGACCCTGTCGCTGTCGAGTAGGCCGGCCGGTACGTTCGGCTCGTCGGCATAGACGTCGAGGCCTGCGCCGGCGATGCGGCTTGCGGCAAGCGCCTCGATCAAAGCCGCCTCGTCGACGACGCTGCCGCGCGCGACATTGATCAGGAAGCCGTCGCTTCCGAGCGCCTCGAGCACCGCCGCCGAGACGAGATGGTGCGTCGCCGGACCGCCGCTGCAGGACAGGACGAGGATATCGGCCCAGCGCGCCAGATCGATGAGGTCGGGGACGAAGCCATAGGGCACGTCGGCCTGTCGGCGCCGGCCGAAATAGCGAATGTCCATACGGAAACCGGCGGCGCGACGCGCGATCTCCCGGCCGATCTTGCCGAGCCCGACGATGCCGAGACGCTTGCCCGTCGTCTGCGTCGCGAGCGGAAAGGCACCGGCCTTCCAGCGCCCTTCGCGCACGAAGCGGTCGGCGCTCACGAGCTGCCGCGTCGTCGCCAGAATGAGCCCGAGGGCCGTATCCGCAACGCAGTCATTGAGGACATCGGGCGTGACCGCGACCTGGACACCGAAGCGGGCCGCCGCCGCCAGATCGAGCTTCTCGGTGCCGACGCCGAAGGAGGCTACCACTCCGCCGGGGATCGCCGCGAACAGCTCGGCCGAGCAGGCATGACGCGCCATGGTGACCGCGCCGGCGAAAGCGCCGTGATGGCTGGCGAGGAAGCCGGCCGGATCGGCTTCCTGCCAGAGCGGATGCACGGCGAAACGCTCGCGCGCGGCTTTGCTCAGCCCTGGCGGCAGCGGGCCGATTTCGAGAAGGCGGGGTGTTGGACTGGGCATGGTGTGTCGCGCCTCGACATCAGAACGGTATCCGCGAAGCGCCGGCGCGGGCCATCTCTGCCCTGCCCTCGGCGTAGCGCGGCGAAAGCGGCCTCAGGCGCGCAGCAAAGCGAGATAACGCTCCGCGATGCGCTGCCCGAGTTCGGCGAGTTCGGCGGCCGCGCGCGCTTCCGTTTCCGCGGAGAGCGCCGCGGTCGGTATCGTGCGGGCGAGACTGCCGACGACGCGCGAGCCGTCGGGCGGCAGGATCGGCACGGCGACACCGCTGAGATAGGGCGTGATCCGGCCATGGCTGGTGGCGTAGCCGGCGCGCCGGATCGTCGCCATGGCGCGGCGGAACTGGTCCCAGCTGTCGCCGAGGCCGGCCGCTGCGATCTCCGCGGGGCTGCGCAGATAGATCTCGCGGATGCGATGGGCCGAGAGATAGGGCAGCAACGCCAGCGAGGCCGCGCCCTGGAACAGCGGGAAAGGCAGGCCCCGCGCCCGGCGGATGATGACGCGCTTGCCGTCATGCTCCAGCGCGTCAGGCCCTTCCTTGAAGATGCAGAGCACCTTGTCGCCATAGAGGCTGTGCAGCAGCAGCGCGCTGTTGTCGCAAGGCTGTCCGTGCAGTACCTCCTGCCCGGCCCGGTAGAGTGGGTCGGTCAGCGCGACCAGGCGTTCCAGTTCGATGATGCGCGCGCCTAGGCCATAGCTGCCGTTCGAGGCCGGGCTGAGCAGGCCGACATCGCTCAATTCCTTCAGATAGCGATAAGCCGTCGACCGGCTGCAGCCGAGCTGGGCGATGATCTCCTCGACCGCCACCAGCGGCGTCGACAATGAGAACATGTCAAGCACGCTCAAGGCCCGGCCAAGGCTGCTCAGCAGCGACTCGCCCTCCTTCGCGGCGCCATCGCCGGGTTCGGCGGTGTCCTCGATCGTCTCGACCAGGAAGGCCTCGTTCGACACGTCCTGCCCCTTCACATCAAATCCCATAATACGAGATCACTTCTCTCTTTCGAGAGCTATCAGAGCTCCTTCGCTTTGCCAAGTGAAACGAAATCAGCGCCTTTTCCAAAGCGTTATGAGCGAAACTCACGCATATCTCAAAAAATCTCATAATACGGGATCATTGACGAAGCGCTTATTGTAGGACAGCATCCCGGCCAACAGAGAAGGATGGACGGGTGGAGATCGCCTTTCTGACGCCGGTGATGCCTGAGGTGCGTGCGGCCATCGCCGCCTGCGCCCATGCGGATCAGCGTCTGCGTTTCGCGGACAGCGAGGCGCGCCAGGAGCAGCTCGCACTGGTGCTGGCGGCCGAGGTGATCGTCTCGGCCGGCTCACCGGTCGATGCGGCGCTGATCGCCGGCGGCGAGAAGGTCCGGCTCATCCAGAAATGGGGCATCGGTGTCGACAAGATCGATCTCGACGCTGCGCGGGCGCGTGGCATCCCGGTCGCGATCACCGCCGGCGCCAGTGCCGCTCCGGTGGCAGAACATGCGCTCGCCTTGATGCTCGCGGTCTATCGGCGCCTGCCGCTCGCCGATCGCCAAATGCGGGCCGGCATCTGGCAGCCGGCGCAATTGCGCGTCGCCTGCCGGCAGATCACCGGCAGGACGATCGGGCTGCTCGGCTTCGGCAATATCGCGCGCATGCTGGCCCACCGGCTGCGCGGCTTCGATGTCGAGATCCTCTATCATGACGTCCGGCGCGCCGACGCCGTGACCGAGCGCGGCTTCGGCGCCCGCTATGTTCCCTTCGATGCCCTGCTCGAACGCAGCGACATCCTCAGCCTGCATCTGCCGCTGACCGCGGAGAGCCTCGAGATCATGAATGCGGCGGCATTCTCACGGATGCGCGAGGGCGCCGTTCTGATCAACACCGCCCGTGGCGGCCTGATCGACGAAGCAGCGCTACACGAGGCGCTGCTGAGCGGGCGGCTCGCCGGCGCCGGGCTCGACACCTTCGCGACCGAACCGGTCGCGGCCGATCATCCGCTGCTCGCGCTCGACCAGGTGGTGGTGACGCCCCACTCGGCCGGCAGCGTCTTCGACAACATCCCTAACATCGCCGGCCACGTCCTCGACAACATCGCTCGCTTTGCGCGCGGCGAGCCGCTTTCCCCGGCCGACATCGTCGTCCCGGCCGGGCCTCCTCCAGCATCCGCAGGCGCCTTTCCATGACCAAGCCCCTGACCGGCCGCGTGCCGCCCGAAGCCATTCGGCGGACTGAGCTGCCGCGCCTGTCGCCCGATCTGCTGCAGCGCTATGGCGCGCTCTCCGACCTGACCAGCGCGGTCTGCGACGCGATGGACAATCTCGGCCTGTTCGGCGCGGTCCCGGCCTCGACGCTGACGCCGACACTGATCACGGGCCGCGTCGTCGGTCAGGCCGTCACCGTGCGCAATGTCGAGCGTCCGCACAGCGCGACCAGGGCCGCGGCGAGCCGAGTCGGCAAGATGGGTGAGCACGAGGCCTACAACCAGGCCGAGCCCGGCGATGTCGTGGTGATCGAGGGCCTGACCGGGCTGTCGAACATGGGCGGGCAGTCGGCCGCCGTCGCCCATCGCGCCGGCTGCATCGGCGCCGTGATCGACGGCTCGTTCCGCGACCCCGATTCCTCGCGCGAGCGCAATTTCCCGATCTGGTCGCGCGGCGTCACGCCGATCACCGGCAAATGGCGGCTGGAGACGGTCGAGATCAACGGCCGCGTCCGCATCGCCGGCGTCTCGGTCGATGCCGGCGACCTGGTCGTCGCGGACGAGGCCGGCATCGTCTTCGTGCCCTTCGCCGAAGCCGAGGCCGTGCTGCGCGAGGCCGAGAAGATCGACGCCGGCGACAACCGGCAGAAGAGCGACATCGCCGCCGGCATCGACCTGAAGACGCTCGCCGCCACCAAGTACAAATGAGGCCGACCATGACCGTGGAAGACGATGTCGAGGTCCGTTGCGTCGTGCAGAGCGCCGACATCCTCGGCGAGACGCCGCGCTGGTGCGAGCGGACGAAGCGGCTGTGGTGGGTCGATGTGCGCCGGCCGGCGCTGCAATCCTACGACCCGGCCACTGGCAAACACGAGGCCCGCAGGCTGCAGGCCGACCTGATGATCGGCTCGATCGCGCCGCGCGAGGCCGGCGGCTTCGTCATGGGCACCAATAGCGGCATCTATGTCTACGACCCCGCGACGAGCGAGCCGCCCAGGCGGATCGCCGATCCGGTCGGCGACGTCCCCGGCATGCGGCTCAATGACGGGCGCTGCGATCCGCGCGGGCGCTTCTGGGTCGGCAGCATGCACGACCACAACCGTGTTCCGGTCGGCGTGCTCTACCGGCTCGACGCCGACCATGGCTGCCGGGCGATGCATGACGGCTTCGTGCTGCCGAACTCGATCGCCTGGAGCCCGGACGGTGGCACGATGTACTTCGCCGATACGCACAACCAGACGAGCTTCGCTTTCGACTACGACCTAGACGCAGGCACGATCAGCAACAGGCGCGTCTTCGCCGACTGGACGCACCAGCTCGGCCGGCCCGACGGCGCCACCGTCGACGCCGAGGGCTATCTCTGGACCTGCATGGTCGCGACCGGCCAGCTCGTGCGCCAGGCGCCGGACGGGAGCGTCGACCGGATCATCCAGCTGCCGGTGACCAACCCGACCTGCCCGGTCTTCGGCGGCAAGGATCTCGCCACGCTCTACATCACCAGCCACTCGCAGCGCCTGGCGCCGGAGACACTCGCAGTCGAGCCGCTCGCCGGCGCCCTGCTGGCGCTCGATGTCGGCGTGCGCGGCCTGCCCGAGCCGCGCTTCGCAGGCTGAAGCAACAATAAAGACAGTCTGGGAGGACGAAGCATGCATCGGATCATCAAGGCGGTCGCGCTCGTCGCGATCCTGGCGACGCCGGCCAAGGCGGCCGAGACCATCAAGCTGCTCGTTCCGTTCGCGGCCGGCGGGCCGACCGACCTGTTCGCGCGGATCATCGCCCCCGATCTCGGCAAGGAGCTCGGCGGCACGGTGATCGTCGAGAACCGCGGTGGGGCCGGCGGCACGATCGGCACGGCGGCGGCGACCCGCGAGAAGCCGGACGGGCGCACGCTCCTGTTGACGACCTCGGCGCTGGTGCTGAGCGCCGGCACGATGGCGAGCGTGCCTTACGATCCGCAGAAGGACATCGAGCCGGTCTATCTGCTCGGCGAGGTGCAGACGATGATCGCGGTGCGCCCCTCGCTCGGCGTCAACGATCTCAAGGGCCTGGTCGAGAAGGCGAAGGGGACGAAACTCAACTACGGCTCGACCGGCAGCGGCGGCACCATGCATCTCGGCGCCGAGATCTTCGCCAAATCGGCCAAGGTCGCGATGGAGCAGATCGCCTATCGCGGCGCGGCACCAGCGCTGACCGACCTGATCGCCGGCTCGGTCGACTTCGTCAACGCCGACGTGCCGATCCTGCGCCAATACGTCAAGGACGGCCGGCTCAAGGGCCTCGTCATCTTCGACACCAAACGCTCGACGCTGCTGCCCGAGATCCCGAACGCGGTAGAGGCCGGCATGCCGGATTTGATGCTGACCAACTGGTACGGCGTGCTGATGCCGAAGGGCGCTTCCCCGGCGCAGAAGCAGAAGATCGCCGATGCCATCGCCAAGGTGGTCAAGCAGCCGCAGATCGCGGCGAAGCTCGCCGATAACGGGCTGACCGATCCGCAGGATACTGCCGCCTTCAAGACGCGGCTCGACGCCGATTTCGCGCGCTGGCTGCCCTGGCTGAAGGCGAACGGCATCCGCGCCGAATGAGGCGCGACCTATCCCGGCGCCTGAGCTTTCGACATCGAGAACCCATGATATGAGCAGCAAAGCGCCCGGGCGTATCGCCGGCAGCAAGGACCTCTGGTCCGGCCTGATCTTCATCGCTTTCGGCGCCGGGGTGATCGCTCTCGCCCGCGGCTATGCGATGGGCCATGCCGGGCGCATGGGGCCGGGCTATTTCCCGACCGCGCTGGGCGGCGTGCTCGCATTCATCGGCCTCGTCCTGGTCGTGCAGGCATTCCTGTCGTCGGGCGAAGCGATGACGGGCTTCGCCTGGCGCAAGGCCGCGCTCGTCCTCGTCGCCAGCGGCCTGTTCGGCGTCACCGTCGAAGGGCTCGGCCTCGCGGCCTCGACCGTGCTGCTCGTGATGATCTCGGGTCTCGCCAGCGAGCAGTTCCGGCTCTGGCCCTTCCTTGCGCTGGCGATCGGCCTCTCCGCCTTCAGCGTGCTCACCTTCGTCACCCTGCTCGGGCTGCCGATCCCGGCTTTCGGCCCCTGGCTCGGCTTCTGAGGCGGCGCGATGGAGCTCTTCGACAATCTCGCGCTCGGCTTCTCGACCGCCTTCACCCTCACCAACCTGTTCTATTGCCTGATCGGCACGATCCTCGGCACTGCGGTCGGCGTGCTGCCGGGGCTCGGCCCGCTCGCGACCATCGCGATGCTGCTGCCGGCGACCTTCGCGCTGCCGCCGGTGACCTCGCTGATCATGCTGTCCGGCATCTATTACGGCGCCCAGTATGGCGGCTCGACCACGGCGATCCTGGTCAACCTGCCCGGAGAATCCTCCTCGATCGTCACGGCGCTCGACGGCTATGCGATGGCCCGCAATGGCGAGGCCGGCAAGGCGCTGGCGACCGCGGCGCTCGGCTCCTTCTTCGCCGGCTGCGTTGCGACGCTGCTATTGGCGCTGTTCGCCCCGCCGCTCGCCGTGGTGGCGCTGACCTTCGGGCCGGCCGAATACTTCTCGCTGATGGTGCTCGGCCTCGTCGCCTCGGTGGTGCTGGCCAATGGCTCGGTGCTGAAGGCGGTCGGCATGATCCTGCTCGGCCTGCTGCTCGGGCTGATCGGCCTCGACGTCAATTCCGGCATCCCGCGCTTCACCTTCGGCATGCCCCAGCTCTATGATGGGGTGAATTTCGTCGTGGTGGCCATGGGCGTGTTCGGGCTCGGCGAGATCATCCACAATCTCGAACAGGGCGAGGCGCGCTCGATCATCTCGCGCAAGATCGGCGGGCTAATGCCGACGCGGGCCGATTTGAAACGCATCGTCGCGCCGGTGCTGCGCGGCACCGTCGTGGGCTCGGCTCTCGGCATCCTGCCGGGCGGCGGCGCCATGCTCGCCTCCTTCGCCGCCTATGCGCTGGAGAAGAAGGTCTCGCCCAACCGCGCGCAGTTCGGCAAGGGCGCGATCGAGGGCGTGGCAGCGCCGGAAGCAGCCAACAATGCCGGCGCCCAGACCTCCTTCGTGCCGATGCTGACGCTCGGCATCCCCTCGAACCCGGTGATGGCGCTGATGGTCGGCGCCATGGTGATCCAGGGCATCCAGCCTGGTCCGGCCGTGCTGACCGAGCAGCCCGCCCTGTTCTGGGGCATCGTCGCCTCGATGTGGATCGGCAACGTCTTCCTGGTCCTGCTCAACCTGCCGCTGATCGGCCTATGGGCGCGCATGATCATGGTGCCCTATCACTACCTTTTCCCGACCATCCTGGTGTTCTGTGCCATCGGCGTGTTCAGCCTGAGCAACAGCAGCTTCGACATCGTGCTGATGGTCGGTTTCGGCCTGTTCGGCTATCTCTGCGCCAAGCTCGGCATGGAACCGGCGCCGATGCTGCTCGGCTTCATCATCGGCCCGATGATGGAGGAGTACCTGCGGCGGGCCCTGCTGCTCTCGCGCAGCGATCCGATGGTCTTCCTGCAGCGGCCTATCAGCGCGGCCATGCTGGCGCTCGCCGCCCTCCTCCTGGTGCTCGTGCTGCTGCCCTCGCTGCAGAAGAAGCGCGCCGAAGCCTTCCAGGAGTGAGCCATGGATCTCACCGACCTGCCGCGCAATCGCGTCAAGGAGCGGCTGGCGCGCGACGAGATCGCGGCGACCATGGCGGTGCGGCTGGTCCGCGGCGTCGAGATCGCGCGCATCGCCGCCACCGCCGGGCTCGACTCGATCTATGTCGATCTCCAGCATGCGATGTTCGGCGCCGAGACGACCGGGCAGATCTGCCTCGCCGCGCTCGACATCGGCATCACGCCGCTGGTGCGGCTGCCGGCGAACCAGCCCGAGCACATCGCCCGCGCCTTCGAAGGCGGCGCGATGGGCATCATCGCCCCGCATGTCCGCTCGGCTGAGGAGGCGCGGGCGATCGTCGATGCCGCCAAGTTCGCGCCGCTGGGCTCGCGCGGTGTCGCCAGCCTGTCGCCGCTGACCCGCTTCCGCAGCTATCCCAACGCCGAGGCGATGGCCTTCATCAACGCCCTGACGATGGTGATCGTGATGATCGAGTCCGGCGATGGTGTCGCTGAGGTCGAGGAGATCGTCGCGGTCGCGGGCGTCGACGTCGCCTTCATCGGCGCGGTCGATCTCGCCGCCGATCTCGGCATCCCCGGCGAGTTCGACCATCCGCGGCTGCATGCGGCGATCTCGGCTGTCATCGCGGCCTGCCGGCGCGCCGGCAAGCATGCCGGGCTCGGCGGGCTGGCGGCGCGGCCCGACCTGATGAAGACCTATGCCGCAATGGGCGCCCGCTTCATCTCGACCGGAGCCGACCTGAATTTCCTGCTCGGCGCCGCCCAGCAGCGGGCGCGGGGCGCGCACAGCCTGCTGGACTAGCCGGGCTCCGGCTCACTCCTTGATCGCGTCCGGAAGCTGCTGCCAGATGCGCTTGGAGCGCAGCTCAGCCACGATCGTCTCGATCAGGTCCTTGATCGCCACCAGCGACAGCCGCCGCTGCTGGTCGTTGCGCATGGCGATGCCGAGCGGCCAGGGCACGTCGGGATTGCGGATCGCCGCGACGTCGAAATGGCCCTGCTCAAGCTCGCCGACCACGGAGCCGAAGGTCACCATGGTGTAGCCGGCGCCGGCCCGCAGCAGCGATTTCGTCAGCCAGAAACCGTTGCAGATCAGTTCGACGTTCAGCCTTACGTCGCGCAGTTGCGCGATATGGTCGATCCGCAGGCGCAGCAGATTGGGTGCTTCCGGCAGGATCAGCGGAAAGGCCGCCGCTTCCTCGAAATTATAGGTCGGCTTCGCCAGCGAGCCAGCCCGTCCGACGAGGCAGAGATAGTCGACCAGCAGATCGTAAACGACGATGTCCGGATGCGGCTCCGGCGCATGCACGATCGCGATGTTGATCTCCTGATTGACCAGCATCCGATGCAACGCGCCGCTATAGCCCTCGACGATGCGGAAGCGGACTTCCGGATAGAGCCGGCGGGCTTCCTCGATCAGGCGCGGGACGATGTATTCGCCCGGCGTCGGCATGACGCCGATCGCGACGACGCCACGCGGCGTCTCGCCCGAGATCGTGGTGTGATCGCGCAGTTGCTCGATTTGGCGGAACAGGGTGTAGGCGTTGCCGAGCAGGCTCTCGCCGGCCTCCGTCAGGTCGACGCCGCGGGTGTGGCGGGCGAAGAGCTGGACACCAAGATCCTGCTCCAAGGCCTTGATCTTGCGACTGATCGCCGGCTGCGCGATCCGCAAGCGGGCCGAGGCCCGCGAGAAGCTGCGCTCCTCCGCGACGACCGAGAAATAATGGAGGCCGGTGATATCGAAATGAGAATAGGATCTCACCCTCGCCTCCGCCGGCCCGTCAGGTCGTCCACCGTCAACCCATAGATGACCGGCAACGCTGCAGCCAGCGTTCTACTGCGCGGTGAGCCCGCCATCGACGACGAGGCTCGAGCCGGTGATGAAGCCGGCATCGTCCGAAGCCAGGAAGATGATCGCCTTGGCGACGTCCTCGACCGTGCCGAAGCGACCGATCGGGTGGTTCGCCAGGGCGATCGAGCGGGCTTCGTCGAGGTCTCCCGATTGCAGCTTCTTGGCGCGGGCGACGAAGGTCTGCTTGCCCTGCGCCGTCTCGATCACGCCGGGATGCACCGCATTGACGCGGATGCGGTAGCCCTGCCGCCCGAACGACAAGGCCGTCGCCTTGGTGAACAGGGTGATGCCGCCCTTGGTCATCGAATAGAGCGGATCGAGCGGCGAGCCAACAAGGCCGGAAACAGAGGAGAGGTTGACGATCGCGCTGCCTTCCGGGCTGGTTCGCCCGCGCTCGCGCAGCGCCGGCAAGGCGATCTTGGTGCCGAGGAAGGTGCCGGTCTGGTTGACCGAGGACATCTTCTGCCAATCCTCGAGCCGGGCCTCCTCGACATCCTTGCCGAACAGGATGCCGGCATTGTTGACGAGGATGTCGAGCCCGCCAAAGCGCTTGCTCGTCGTGGCGACCGCCTGCTCCCAATCGGCCTGGCGGCTGACGTCGAGATGGACGAACGTGGCCTCGCCTCCCTCTGCGCGGATAGCCTCGGCGACCGCCTCGCCTTCCTCGTCGAGGATATCGCCGAGGACGACTTTGGCGCCCGCGCGTGCCATCATCGCCGCCGTCCCGGCGCCGATGCCGATCGCGCCGCCGGAGATGAAGGCGATCTTGCCGTCCAGCCGGTTCATGGTGGTTTCCTCACTGCGCCGCCGGCATCAGTCGCAGCGGCTTCACGCTGATCTAGGAAGCTCCGCCGCTATAGATCAAAGGCTAAACTTTGATGGGGGCGATGCCGATCCGGCATAAGCTCAGCCCGCACAAGGCGGTGACGCGATGCTGAACCGGCATGGCGACAATCGAAATATGGTCTTGGATACCAAACCACGAACCATCCCAAGATGAGCTGAAGCCGAGGCCAAGCATCGACCTCAGAATGCCCGGCTCATCTGGGAGGAAAATCATGCTTGCAGCATCGTCGCTGATGCGCCGGCTCGGTCTGGCTGCTGTTCTCCTGCCTCTGGCGGGAAGCCTGCCTGTCTCGGCACAGAGCGAAAAGGAGCTCTACGAGGCCGCCAAGAAGGAAGGCTCGATCAACTGGTACACCGGTTTCGTCCAGAACCAGCTGGTGCGCCCGGTCGTCGCCAATTTCGAGGCAAAATATCCCGGCCTGCGCATCAACGTCACCGGCGGCCGTGACATCGACATCATGATCAAGATCCTGGCCGAGGCGAAGGCAGGCAGTCTCCAGGCCGATCTGGTCGAGGGCCCCTCGGTGGTGAAGCCGCTGCGGGAAGCCGGCCTGATCCAGCCCTATGTTCCCGAGGCCGCCGCCAAGCTCGCGCCGAACCACAAGGACGCCAAGGGCGACTGGAACGCGGTGCTGGTGCACTACCTCGTTCCCGCCGTGAACACCGAGCTGGTGAAGCCCGCCGACGAGCCGAAATCGCTCGACGACCTGCTCGACCCGAAATGGAAGGGAAAGATCGCCTGGACCGGCGAGATGACCATCGCCGGACCACCCGGCTTCATCGGCTCCGTGCTCAACGCCTATGGCGAAGAGAAGGGCATGGCCTATCTGGAGAAGCTCGGCGCACAGAAGGTCGCGACCATTCCCTCCAATCCCCGCGTCGTGCTCGACCAGGTGATCGCCGGCCAGTATGCGATCGGCCTCGTCACCTATAACCACCATTCCGCCATCAGCATCGCCAAGGGCGCGCCGGTGAAATGGCTGCCGGTCAATCCGGCGATCGGCGCGATGGCGCGCGAGGTGTTGCTGAAGGGCGGACCGCACCCGAACGGCGCCAAGCTCCTGATCAACTACCTGCTCTCGCCCGAGGGCCAGAAGGTCATCCAGGAGGCCGGCTATATCCCGTCCAACCCGGCGGTCGACGCCAAGGACCCTTCGCTGAAGCCGGAAGTCACGGGCTTCAAGGTGTTCTCGCCGCCGCCGGCCGATGAGGATCGCGATATCGATAAGTGGATCGCGATCTACAAGAAGCTGTTCCAGTAACCTGCACTCGGGCGGTCCGGAACATCGACGATGACGAATTCCTCTCTGCCCGCTTCAGCGCCCCTGCAGCGCCGCGCGTTCTGGAGGCGTCCGCAAGGGAGCCTCTTCACCTGGCTGGCGCCGGCCAGCGTCGGCCTCGTGCTGGCGCTGCTGGTCCTCCCGCCGATCGCGGTCCTGATCAAGACCAGCCTGACGGAGGCGCAGACCGGCGCCTATACCATCGCGCATTTCCGCGACCTGTTCGCCGATCCGCAGTTCTACACCGCGACCTGGAACTCGCTGCTGTTCTCCGGGCTGTCGAC
This sequence comes from Bosea sp. 29B, assembly GCF_902506165.1. Taxonomy (NCBI): domain Bacteria; kingdom Pseudomonadati; phylum Pseudomonadota; class Alphaproteobacteria; order Hyphomicrobiales; family Alloboseaceae; genus Allobosea; species Allobosea sp. 29B. The sequence continues at coordinate 4,803,903 of NZ_LR733817.1, read as the reverse complement.
GGCGCTGTCGATCCTGTTCGGCACCACGGTCGCCTGGGTGGTGGTGCGCACCAATGCACCCTGGCGCGGCCTCGCCTATGTCACGGCCGCGGTCTCGCTCGGCACGCCCTACATCCTGCACGTGATGGCCTGGCTGTTCTTCTTGGGACGGTCGGGACCGGTCAACGAGCTCTACCGGGCCTTCGCCAGCACCGGCGACAACCTGTTCGACGTCTTCTCGATGAGCGGCATGGTGCTCATCCAGGGCATGCTGTGGTCGCCGCTGGTCTTTCTCCTGCTTGCCGCGACCTTCGAGCGCTCCAACGCCGAATGGGAGGAAGCAGCGCGGATGTGCGGCGCCTCGATCGCCCGCACCATGTGGTCGATCTCGTTCCGGCAAGCCTGGCCGGCGATCACCGGCATGGCACTGTTCGTCTTCATCCGGAACCTCGAATCCTTCGACGTGCCGGTGCTGGTCGGTGGGCCCGGGCGGGTCTACCTGCTCACCACCGACATCTATCTCAGCACCACCGAGATGCCGCCAAAGATGGGCCGAGCCAGCGCCTTTTCGGTGATTCTGATCGCCGTCCTCTCGGCGGCGCTGTTTTGCTACAACCGCTACTCCGCCAATGCGGACCGCTATGCCAGCGTGACCGGCAAGGGCTATCGCCCCCGCCCCTTCGATCTCGGCCGCCATAAATGGCTGGGCACGGCGGTCGTCGTCCTGAACTTCCTGTTCGTGCTGGGGCTGCCGCTCCTCGTCTCGCTCTGGCTGTCGCTGATGCCCTTCGCCCGGCCTTTCGCGCTGGCGGCACTGCCCTTCGCGACGCTGGAGAACTTCCAGCAAGTCCTGGCCGACCGGCATCTGATCGGGCTCGGCATCAACACGCTGGTCGTCGCGGCGGAGGCGGCGACCATCGCCATGCTGATCGCGGCGGTGGCGGGCTGGCTCGTGGTGCGGCACCAGGCCGGGGCGCGCCTGATCGAAGTGCTCTCGAGCATCCCGATCGTCTTCCCCGGCATCGTCGTCGGCGTCGCGCTGATCCTGATCGCGCTCAACCTGCCGATCCCGCTCTACGGCTCGCTGACGCTGATCATGCTCGCCTTCCTGATCCGCTTCCTGCCCTATGCGATGCGCTACGCCCATACCGGCGTACTGCAGATCCATCGCGAGCTCGAAGAAGCGGCAGGAGCCTCGGGCGCCGGCCCGTTCACCGTCTTCCGCAGGATCGTCGTGCCGCTGCTGGTGCCGGCGCTGGTCTCGGGCTGGGTCTTCATCTTCCTGCTCGGCGCCAACGAACTTTCGATGTCGATCCTGCTCGCCGGCGCCAATTCGCAGGTCATGCCGGTCGCGATCTATGACCGCTGGAGCAGTGGCCAGAATGTCGAGGTCTTCGCGCTCGGCCTGGTCTGGACCGCCTTCATGAGCGTGCTGATGCTGGTGCTCTATCTGACCGGCCGCCGCTTCCTCGCCGCGCTGCGGCCCGCCAATCTCTGAGCCCTCTCTGGTGCAATCATGGTGCTTGTCGTTTCCGATCTCGTCAAACTGTTCGGCGCCAATGCGGCGAGCAGCGCCGGCCTCCACCCGCTCAGCTTCTCGCTGAAGGACGGCACCTTCTTCACGCTGCTCGGGCCGAGCGGCTGCGGCAAGACCACGACCTTGCGCTGCATCGCCGGGCTGGAGCGGCCGGATCGCGGCAGCATCCGCCTCGGCGACACCGTGCTGTTCGACGGCAAGGACGGGGTCGAGGTGCCGCTCAATCAGCGCGGCATCGGCATGGTGTTCCAGTCCTATGCGATCTGGCCGCATATGAGCGTGTTCGACAATGTCGCCTTCCCACTGCGTGTCACGCGCGGGACCAAGCTCAGCCGCAGCGAGATCGAGATCCTGGTCGAGGATGCCCTGCGCCGCGTCGACCTTGCCGGCTTCGGGCCGCGCTCGCCGACGCAGCTCTCCGGCGGCCAGCAACAACGCGTCGCGCTTGCCCGCGCCATCGTCAGGCGGCCGAGGCTGCTGCTGCTCGACGAGCCGCTCAGCAACCTCGACGCACGCCTGCGCGACGAGATGCGGGCCGAGCTCAAGCGCCTGCAGCGCGAGCTCGGCATCACCACCGTCTATGTCACGCACGATCAATCCGAAGCGCTGGAATTGTCGGACCTGATCGCCGTGCTCGACAAGGGCCGGCTGCGCCAGCTCGGCAGTCCGCGCGAGATCTTCTTCGACCCGGCCGACAGCTTCGTCGCCAATTTCATGGGCTCGCCCAACCTGCTGGCGGGCCGCACGCTTGCGGATGTCGCAGCCGGCGGCATGGGCAAGGTCGAACTGGCGAACGGGCGGACACTGGTCTGCCGCTTCCCCCGTACGCTGGCCGCCGGCGCCAACGCGATCGTGTCGCTGCGGCCGGAAGCGATCAGCGTCACCACGCCGGAGACGCCGCTCGCCTCGGACGGGCAGACCAACCGGCTCGACGGCAGGCTGATCTCGCTCGACTTCCAGGGCTATGGCAGCCGCTGCCTCGTCGATATCGACGGCCACGCATTGCAGGCCAACATCGATTCACGGGCAGGCGTCGAGGCGAACGCAGCCGTAGCGCTGAGTTTTCCCGCGAATGAGGCACTCGCCCTCGCCCAATGACGAGCGGCGCAACCGAAAAAGATCGGCTGCCCGGGCCACCACCATGCTTGGCTCGCCCTACGCACTGGCGCAATGCCCGGTGCGATCAACGCGGCGTCGGCCATGGCCTATGCTGGTCATGAAGAGATTGGAGCGGGTGGAGGGAATCGAACCCTCGTATTCAGCTTGGAAGGCTGCTGCTCTACCATTGAGCTACACCCGCGTCGGCCGCCAAATTCCGCATCAGGCCGGTAGGTGTCAACCCATCCCGGCGAAGAAGATGGCTTCATCCACCTGAGGCGTGCGGGCGCAAGCTCACATATCGCTCAAGGCACGCTGGCCGAGCCAGATCGCCGCGCCGGTGAACAGGCCGAGCGCCGCCCCGCCGACGAGCGTGCCGAAGGCCAGCGCGCCGGCAGCAGCCACTGCCGTGCTGAAAAGCGTAATCCCCATCATCCGTCTCCCGGCGGCAAATCTAACGACGCCGCGCCCCACGGCAGCCCCCATTTGGGGGAGGAAGAGCAGATTTCGAGTCCCAATAAACTAAAAGTGAGCGTCGAATCCCCCCAAATGGGGGGCGATCGAGCACCTCGCGGCTGATACCGATAGGCTGGGGGAAATCACATGTCCGAACTCGGCGAGCTCTATTGCCCGTTCAGAGCCGAGATCATCTCGGCGATTCCGCTGCGATTGGCGATGCTGATCCACGGCATGGGCATGCTGGCCCTGCTATTTCTCGAGTTCTGATCAGCTCTGCTGGGTCGCCGCGCGTTCGCCGACACCGCACCGGCAACATGAGGGCCGGCGCCGCCCTGCCGCAACTTCAGCGTTTTGCCATCTCGATATCGGGGATCGTCGGTCCGCTGGCGCCACGCTCGCCTTCGACGATGGGCGGCGATGGATTCCGCGAGATCCGCAGCGCGATATAGATCGCGACCGCGACCGAAAGCGCGACGAGATAGATCAGCATGCCCTGCGGCCCTCTGAGCTGCATCAGCAAGGTCGCAGCCAGCGGCCCGATCGCCGAGCCAGTGCCCCAGAGGAAGAGAAGCTGGGCCGAAAGCCCGACGGCCTGGTCGCGCCCCATGCGGAAATAGGCATGCGTGACCGCGACCGTATAGAGCGGGATGCTGCAGCCGCCGATCAGGGCGAACAGACCGAAGAGCCAGATGCGGCCATGGGCAGCGTCGACCTCAAGCAGCGTCGCGAGTCCGGCCGCAGCCACCGCGACGAGGCTGGTGGCGACCAGCATGATCAGGCGGCTGGCGACCCGGTCCGCCAGCAGGCTCATCGGCCACTGCAGCAGGAGAGCGCCGATCTGGATGCCGGCGGTGAGCAGGATGGTGGCCCGCAGGTCGAGGCCGGAGAGAATGCCATAGGCGGGCGCGACGCTGGTCAAAGGGCCGCCGACCATGCCGACATAGAGGCAGCCGACCACCGCGGCCGGCGCCTGCTGCCACAGCGTCCGCAGGCCGACCGAGACGATCTCGCTCGATTCGGGGCCCCTCGCCCGCGTCAGGGCCACCGGGATCAGCGCGATCGAGAAGGCCATGCTGGCGAACAGGAAGACGTCCTGCGACTGGATCGCGACATAGCCGATGCCGATCTGCGAGCCGATCAGCGCGACGCGGTTGAGGATCTGATAGATGCCGAATATCCGGCCGCGCTGCGACCGGTTGGCCTGCCCGCTGATCCAGCTCTCGATGCAGATGCCGTGGCCGGCCGCCGCCAGGCCCATGACCAGTCGCGAGATCCCCCACCAGGCTTCCGGCAGCAGCGGGAGCGTCAGTGTCGAGACCGCCTGGAAGGCGGCGAACACGGCAAAGCCGCGGATATGGCCGACGCGGCGGACGAGCGAGGGATTGACAAAGCAGCCGATCAGGAACCCAAGCGAATAGGCCGAGGCGACGAGGCCGATCAGCAGCGGCGGCTGGTTCGCGATCGCCATCTGCAGCGGCACGACCGTGTTCACGATCGTCCCGGCGACCTGCAGGATCAATGCGCCTGCCACGATGGCGCCGAGCGCGGCGACAGAACCGCCCCCTTGGGTCTTTGCTGTCACTGCACCGTCATACCCGAATAGCCGATCAGGCGAGGCTATCAGCTCGCCCGGATTCGGGGAAGGCAGAGTATTCGCCACTCTCGCCGTGCGGGGTCGCCACGGCGACGCTGCGGGCAGAGAGCTGAAAAATGGAAGGAAGACAGCCCTCAGGGGGCAAGGTGGTGGGGGAAGCAGGACTCGAACCTGCGAAGGCATAGCCAGCGGATTTACAGTCCGCCCCCTTTGCCGCTCGGGACATTCCCCCGCCTTGCCGCAGGCCAACCCGAGAGCTGGCCGCAACCGCCTGTTTCACTTTTGTGAAGGGCGGCAGGCGCGGGCGGACTTATGAGGAGAGGGCCGCCGCCTGTCAACGCCTAAAAGGCATCTGACGACAGGCAATCGTTGCAAGCGCCTTCTAGCCCTGCGGCCAAGCGCTGCGGTGACGCCTGCGCCAGGCGAGCGCAGCCGGGACGAAGGCCTGGAACGGCGTTTTTTCCGGCCGCTCGATCGCGTCGGCGAGATCGGGCGGGGGGTGAATCAGGCTGCGCACGCCATGGCGATGCACCCAGACCGGCAGTTCCCCCTGCCGGGCGAACATGGCGACGACCTGCCTGACCAACCCGCTGCGCAGCGCCCGCGAACTGCCGACGGGCCGTGCCACCACGCAAAAGCGCGCGAACGGGTTCGGATGATCCTCCTCGCCCTCCAGGCAGAAGATCACGCCGCAACGATCAGGTCGCG